>PIVT01000006.1 GCA_003353845.1 Pseudomonadota bacterium
AGAAATTTTACCCAAAAAAGCTGAGTGTTTGTACTTTTTCTGTATCATCAACAATTATGAAGTTAAAGACAGGAACCTGGCTCCATGAAACCCACGAATCCATCTGCTGACAGCACGCCCTCGACCCTTTCTGAGAAAGAGTTCTATTTGCGCGAGTTCGCCGGCCGTACCCTCGGCTTGGTGGTCGAAGGCGCTTCGACGGCAGATCGCGTCGCGCTGGCTGCGGTGTGCGAAGAGTTGGTGAAAAATGAGATCCGCGTCGTGTTGGTGTCGGCAGATCGCGAACTATGCCAGGCGCTGTCGTCCGCAGCGGTGTTGTCCAGTGGCGAAAAGCGCTTGGCCGCTCATGTGTGGCGCTCCTTGCAAGACGCACCTTGCACCGGGCTTCAGGTCGAGGGCGCTCCTTTTGAAGACCGGACCGCTCAGGCTCTATTGGAACTGGGCTTGTCCAAAGTGGTTTGGATCCACGGAAAGGGCGGACTCTCGCGCAGTGATGGCAACCGCTTGAGCTTTGTGGATCGCGAGGGTCTGGGGGCGTTAAAAGTCGATGGCGATCCAGCGCTCAAAGCGTTCTTCGAGCAGTGTGACGCATTGTTGGGGCGAGGCGTGCCTTCCATCAGTTTGTGCACGGCTGAAGGTCTGGCCGATGAACTCTTTACCTATGCGGGGTCGGGCACGCTCTTTACCTGTGGCGGCTACGTGACGGTGCGGGCTTTCGGTGTTGACGATTGCGATGCGGCGCATTCCTTTGTGGTGCGAGGTGTCGAGGAAGGCTATCTGGCTCCGCGTGACGCCGAAGGGATCGATACGATTCTTAGCGGTGGCTTCGGGGCTTTTGTCGAGGAACACTTTCTGGCGGGCATCGGTGCGCTGCTTGTGGACGAGGAATCGGGCATTGGAGAGATTGCCTGCCTCTATACCTTGACGCGCTTTGCGGGGGAGGGCGTGGGTGGCCACTTGGTGCAACACGCCCTCAACGAGGCGAAGCATTTCGGGCTCACGTCGGTTTTTGCCTGCACGACGTCGGATCGCGTGGGGAGCTTTTTTGAGCGCCACGGATTTTCACGGGTGGACAGCGAGGTCTTGCCTGCGGCCAAGTGGACGGACTATCCGCCTGAGCGGCGCGCACGGTTGCTGTGTTTCAAGCGCAACGTTCCATCGTAAAGAGCGCAAACAGCGCTGCGATATAGGAACGTCGGAGCGCCGGGGGCGTGGCCGAAGCTTCGGCCCCCGGGTTTGCGTGCGACCGAAGCCAACTCGCAAAGTGAACTGTAAGCCGGGTTCTGTATCGACCCCATCTTTCGATGAAGCCGATGAGGATCATTCCTCTAGGCGACACATTGCTATGTCGCTCAAGCACTCTAACCCGGATGCGTCGATCCGCCGAAGCGAAACCACTGAGCGGGCCACTCATTCGCATCCCTATTCAAGCTTGCTCCGGAAGGGGCTTGCCGCGCCGCCTGTCGCCAGGCTGTCGCGCGTGGGCTCTTACCCCACGATTTCAACCTTACCTGTGCGGCTCGTGAGAGCCGCCATCGGCGGTATGCTTTCTGTTGCGCTTTCCCTCGAGTTTCCCCGGGTCGCCGTTAACGACCTTCCTGCCCTGTGGAGCCCGGACTTTCCTCCCGCAGGCGATAATTGCCTGCCGGCGATCCTCCGTTCACCTCCAACGCGCGAAAGCTAGAAGGGGAACCTCAGTGAGGCAAGTTTATCAATGGGCGTGTACGGGATTCTCCGCGCTCCAGTGATGCTGGAATAAGGACCTGCTTCCCGCGAAGAAATTTGCTCAGTCAGCCTGGTGTATGTCTTTATTTGCCACTAATGAGAGTGAATTTACCGTTATCAGGGCTGGGACTTGGCTGGGGACGGGTCCTAACAGGTGTTTTCCGAGGATTTGCGGATCCTGGTCAGGTTTCAAGCGTGAACGCCGATATCAACAGAATGGAAGACGTTCAGGACAGCCTTATGGAGTTCGCCGAACTCAACCGCCGACGTTTGTTCGGGTGCCCTCCTTTGGAGATGCCCGATCTTGAGCGCTGGCAAGAGCTTCAAGGGACCTTGGTCAAGCGCTTTCAAGCGGATCCGGGTGATGGCAAACGTGTGCACGAACGCTTGCCGACCCATCTCCATGTGGAAATGGTCAGCGAGGACGGCAGTGCCAAGGCCGCCGGGCCCAGCATGAACTTGTCCGAAGGTGGGATCTTTTTGGCCACCACCTCCTTGCTCGAAGTGGGCACCCAGTTGCAGTTGTACATGGCCTCGACCGAGCGCACGGTGGAAGTACAAGGTGTCGTCGCCTGGACGAGAAGCGAAGGCACGGCTGAGGGTCCTCCTGGCATGGGGGTTCGCTTTACCGACATGGAAAATTCGCAACGCGCCCATATCGAGCAGATCTTGGATTCCAAGCGAGTGGAACTCCGAAAAGGCAGTCGCTAAAACCCCTCCATCCCTTCTTTTCGTTTCAATTCCCTACATTTCAAACGAGTGATTTCCTCAGAGTTCTCGCCGATGCTGAGAATTTCGTTACTCTCGCGGCCCTCAAAAGGAATCACTCATTATTTTTGGGCCCAGTGCGTTTGCCCGGGCTTGCAAGGAGATTGGAAATGGCTGTGGAACGAACCCTCTCAATTATCAAACCCGACGCAGTAGAAAAGAACGTTGTCGGTGAAATCTTGCGTCGCTTTGAAGCCGCGGGACTGAAGATTATCGCCACCAAGATGAAGCGACTCACCGGTGAGGAAGCGGGTGGCTTCTATGCGATTCACAAAGAGCGACCTTTCTACAAGGACCTCGTGGAGTACATGAGTTCGGGCCCTGTCGTCGTGAGCGTGTTGGAAGGTGAGGGCGCCATTGCCAAGAATCGCGAACTCATGGGTGCGACCAATCCCTCCGAAGCCGCCGCCGGCACCATCCGCGCCGATTTCGCTACCAGCATCGATGCCAATGCCGTGCACGGTTCCGATGCGCCTGAGACAGCGCGCATCGAGATCGCTTATTACTTCAATGCAGATGAAATTGCTGGAACGGTAGAGGCGCTGCCAGCTGAGTAAGAGGCGCTGCCAGCCGAATAAGGGCGCTGCCAGCGGAGTAGGGTGTCGATCACTTCGCAGCCCGTTTAACAGAGTGCTTGTTAGCGGGCGGCAAGGCCTTGCTTGTTTGACTTGGCCTTTAAACGTTTCTTACGTCGAACCATGGCAAGGCCAATCAAGCCCCAGTAGAGCAGCAGGTTCGTGCTGGGTTCTGGCAAGAAAATGAGACCGTCCAGATTGAAATCGATACCGAAGATGGTGAACTCATCGTAGACGGCGTTAAAAAAGTTCGCGTCATCAGCATTTTTGATTTTTGTTAAATCGGTACCCAATAGCAGCGCGCCTTCAAAGCTGGCTCCTTTCACTTTGGCATCACTCAGATCGGCTCCGCTTAAATCAGCCCCGTCCAAGTTGGCACCTTCCAACTTGGCCTTCTCCAGCGAGGCGCCACTCAAATCGGCGTTGGTAAAAGTAGAACCTTTCATATCCGCTTTGTTTAAATTGACGTTACTAAGATCCGCTTCGGTAAAATCAGCCGTATGCAGCTTGGCCTTTTCGAGATTTGCGCCGGTTAGAATCGACCGTATAAAGATGGCTTCATGGATATGCGCGCCGGACAGATTCGCGCCCGTTAAATCAGACCTTGAAAAATTCGACCTGACGATTTCAGCTTTCTGCAAGGATGCATTGATCAAACTGGCATCGGAAAAATCAGCGTCTGTCAGATCCGCTTCGTCTAGATTTGCTCCTGCCAGATCTGTCCAGGAAAATTGTGTATTTATTAAATTCGCTTGGAACAAGTTGGCGTTGATCAGAATGGATCGGAGCAACAAGGAATTTTCCAGGTTGGCACTGGAGAGGTTGATGCCCGTCAGGTCCTCGTCGCTATGGTCCTCATTGCTATGGTTTTCACCGGAATGATTGCCGCCAGCAAACAAGAGGGAGGCGTTGAGGGGGGCGCAGGGAAGCAGCACAAGAGCCATGATGGCTAACGTGATTTGAATCCAAGAATGTGTTCGGCCTAAAGCTCTCATTGGATACGATGACCCGCGCCGTTACTTAGCTACGGCTATTTTAGAAATTCAGTCCTTCTGTTCGTGACTTATCGGCAATTTTTGCATCCTGCTTAAGGTGCCTATTCTCCGGGTAAACCCCTGTTTTTTCACATTGAAACCAGGCGGTTCGGGCGTCGAGCCATGGCGCGGCCAGGCAAAGCCCCCACAGACCCGTAGGTTCGCACCGGGCTCGGGTAATAAAATGAGAGCTGTTCGATGGAAATTCAAACCAATACGTTTCTCGAACGCGCTGCTACCCCGCTTGTTGTTCCCATGAAAAATACATAGGCTTTGTGCCTTGAATGGAAAGGGGCACAGTTATGTCGGAGAAGACTTCAGAGAAATTACAGTTGCCGCCTGCACCCCATCGGCCTGTGCCGGCATTGCAGTGTTGGTTGCCATATGGTTTGTGCATGCTTGTCGGTTTCTTCAGTTGGCTGTTGTTGCTGAAAGCCTATCCAGAAAACGACCCGTTTATGAACGGATTGATTGTCACAACCGTGTGCACGTTTGTTGTGTATGTCTTTTCCATCGCCAACAATAATTCCTCAATCTATGACCCTTATTGGGTGATCGCACCACCATTTCTGGCGCTTGCCATGAAGGCAACCTCGGATGCGGGTTTGTTCGGCGCATGGCATCTGCGCGATGTCCTCATCCTGTTTTGCTTGTTCGCTTGGGCCTTTCGTTACCACGTGTTTTACGCTTGGGAAGGTTGGACAACCGGTCTCAAAATCGAAGACTGGCGTTATGAAGACATGCGCAGTTTTCCTGTGCCGTACTGGTTGAATTCGCTGACGGGGATGCATTATTTCCCCACGTATCTGGTTTATTTTGCCTTGGCGCCAGCAGCACTGGTTTTGTTTACCGAGCCCTCGTCACAAGCCACTGCCGGTTGGTGGGATGTGCTGGGCACAGCAGGGGCTCTCACGGCTGTCGGCATTCAATATTTTGCAGATAAGCAATGTGCCGATTTTCGTAAAACAGAGACCTATAAAAATGGTGGAGCCATGCGAGGGGGTCTGTGGAAATATTCCCGTCACCCAAATTATTTTGGTGAGGTGTTGTTCTGGCTGTCGATGATTCCTTTCGCAGTGGGTGCGGGCATCTATGCTGATCATCGGGTCCTGGTGCTCAGTGGCCCCGTGGCCATGGCGATCTTCTTCCGTTTTAGCTCATGGTTGATGGATGTGCGTTCGCTTGAGCGCAGGCCTGGTTATCAAGGGGTGGTGGATGAAACCAGCGCAATGCTGCTTTGGTTCCCGAAGAAACGGTCGTGACTTCGCGAAACCAGTCCCAACCCAAGAGAAGAGGGGGGGTGAGAGAATTCCAAAGCTTTGGGCTGGCTCGTTCTAGGCGTTCTAGGCGTTCTCGGGTACCTGCTCAAGCTTGCTTTCCACAAAATCGATGAAAGCACGACTCTTGGCTGTCATGTGTCTGTGGTCTCCATAAACGAGGTGGCACCCGTCCTGTGGAGGCCAGTATTCGGTCAGCAGAGGCACGAGCCGCCCCTCCATCACGTCCTTCTCCGCAGGTTGACAGCCCATATGCACAGCCCCCAAGCCATCGATGGCGGCTCGCTTGACGTACGTAAAGTCATCAAAGCAGAGCTTGAGTTCAGGGGTGCGTTCAACGATCTCCCCGTTTTCTTGAAAGATCCAAGGGTAGACTTTTCCCTCGACGGCGTAGCCGACACCCGGCCAGTGATCTAGATCGGCAATGGCTGTTAGCGGTGGAAGGCTTTCGATTAAACCGGGTGAGGCGAATAAACCCAGGTGAAAATGAAAAAGTGTCTTTACGATCCAGTGGTTTTCGCATTCGTTGCCGAAGCGAAAGGAGAAATCCAGTTGGTCTTTGTGAAAGTTCGGGAGGTGATCGGTTGAGGTCAAATCTACGCGTATTTTTGGATGCAGCTTGTGAAATTCAATGATCCAACTTCCTAAAAATGCCTTCACCAAAACCGTCGGAGCTGCGATTTGCAGCAAGCCTTGCGGTTCCTTGAGTTTGCTATCGGCGAATTGCTGAAGATCGTCTGCCTGATCCAAAAGATCTTTAGCTCTTTCAAAAATCTCGTGACCCGCATCTGTGAGCGCCACCGATCGAGTTGTGCGTGTGAGTAGTTGGTTGTTCAGCTGCTTCTCAAGCTGTTGAACCCTGCTGCTGACGCTGGCCTTGGTGAGGTCTAATGATTTGGCCGCTGCGGTAAAGCTGCCGAGACGGACAACCTCTACAAATATACGAAGCGCAGTTAGGTCCATTTGTTTTCCACATCGCCGCAGCAGTATCAGTCCGTCTAGCGGGTGCTAAGCGGTCAAACCAGTTTAGGGAGCAATCCAGCAGGCAGGGAAGATAGCACCGAAAACGATCCGTCCTAAGCGCTCCTCCCCACGCCACCTGCGCAGTTCGATGCGGTGTGCGGAAGTACCGTTGCAATAATGGTAGAATCGGTGCCTTTTAGGGTAAAAACAAACATACAGTCAGTATGCAATTGCCATACAAACGCCTAACTATCTGTAAGTGTTACATGTAAAATATATTTACGATGGCACAAATATTGCTAAACATGTGTTTGCTTTGCGTAGGAATGGATTTATGCCAGTGGAATTCGGGGCCAGATCGATGGGGTCGATTATCGAGGGGGGCGCCATTCCAACCACTGGATCTTGGTAGTGGAATTGTGAACGCCCAGGTGTTGGGTGGAACTGACAAGCGATTGCTTTAAGGGGATAACAAGTCAATGGTCGATTTCGATTCGGGTTGTACGGGTTGTAGAAGGCGTTGGTCCGCGATATTCAAGAATGCACTCGCGTGCCTTACGATCGCATTGCTCTGCAGTGTGTTGCCGGTCAACAAGGCGCAGGCTGCCGAGATCGTGGGTGTCGATATCGTCAATAAAACGCAGGGGACGTGGAACGCTGACGGTACTACACCGACTTGGTTCCCGCTGGGAACAGACTACTACGACAGCAACGCTTCTTATGGCTACGGGTATGAAGCTAGCTATGAGACCTCCGGCGGCGCTCTGTATAATTCCGGCTATGACGAACCCATAAGCACGGCTCTTACCTTTGATACGCGATTTACCGCTGGTGCACTTGACTGGACCATGGGTAATGCCGGTTCCTATGTTACGGCTTGGATTCACCCCAAGTTTATGTTCGATGTGAATGTGATTATTGGTGCCGATGAGAATGAGTACTGGGAACTTGACCTCCGTGCAGTGCGCAGCGGGGCGGGAAGTATTATCACGGGTGGCATTGGTATAAATGCCGTGAATGCTGGCGCTGCCATGGCCGACGTTTTCATGAACCACGACCGCAGTGCGCCCGTAACCCTGGACAGCGGTGATCTGACGCTCGGTACCGATATCGACCTGACGTCAGCGGGCGCGCCTATGTATGATGAGGCTTCGGGTGTCATCAGTGGCATAGGCCCGGCAACGGTGACAGTCTCGTACTCCATGCTTACTAGGGTGGGGGCCGCCGGTGGCGCCTCGTACTTCGGTCGCAGGCAAAGCGGCTTTCGCATGGGCCACACGATGTGTTGTGTGGCTGAATACCCTGGGCAAGGAGTTCGCACCCAGGCCGAGGACGGCCTGTTTGTTTTCGGGACGCTTCTGGATACCGATGCGGATGACAGTGAAGCCGATGTCGACAACTGCCCCAATGACTACAACTACGATCAATTTGATACCGATGAGGATGGGATCGGTGATGTCTGTGATGATGACGGCCCGCCAGCAGCCCATGGTGCCGAAATTCTTGCTGTGGATGTCCGCAACCAAACCACGGGCGCCTGGGGTGGTGCCTGGGGTGAGGAGCCCATCGTTCACCGCTATCGTCAGACCTACGACTGGGATTGGAACGCGCTTCCGCAGACCGGGTGGCACCCCGATGGCATCAGTAAGTACGGTTCGGATGTCGATGAGCCAGTGATTACACCGGATCCGGAGGGTGATGAATTCACGGCACGCTTTACGGGCTGGGCTACGACGAGCACCGGTGGTCCCAACACAGCAAGAATCAGCCCTCACTTTGTTTATGAAGTAGACGTGATGATTGGGGCGGCTCCCGGCGAGTACTGGGAGATGGAGCTTACGGCATGGCGTAGAGGTGTTTCCGCTGTGAGTGAACCGGCTCGGGGCTACGTGGATATCGGTGCAGCCACCTCCAGCTTGAGGGTGAACTACGGCCAGGAAGTCAGCATGGATCGCGGTGATGAGAATCTCAGCATGCCGGACTGGGGTCTTTTAAGCGATGTCAGCACTTTCGTGGATGACGAGCCGCCCATTGGGGTTGTGACCGGCGTCGGGCCTGCGTCGATCACCGTGCAGCATGTCATGGACATTACTGTATACGCTTGGGGCTACAAAACGACTGGATGGCTTGAGCCGAACCGCGCCGCTTGGGTCATGGGGAACGGCGATGCCGATCAGGGCATCTTTGTTCATGGAAAGCTCCTGGATACCGATCTCGACGACGACGGTATTGTGAACAACGCAGACAACTGTCCCGTGGACCCCAATTTCGATCAAGTTGATGACGACGGCGACGGCGTTGGAGATGCTTGCGACAACTGTCTCGATCTCCCCAATCCGGCAGATGTATTCGCCGATGCCGATGATTTCCTCGATCAAGCCGATGGCGATGGCGATGGCATGGAAGGTAGCGTTGCGGGCATTGTTAGCGGCGGTGACGCCTGTGACGTGTGTAATGGTGGTGCCACAAACCCGGGAACCTGGGAAGTCACCTACGACATCTCGAATGAGGACCTGTGGCAGGGCACTGCGGCCACGGGGAGCCTGTTGAATATCACGGGGACACCAGCGGGGGGCGGGGCCGATCGCAATCCCGGGCCCGTTGGCGGCGATTCCGATGGTTCCTGGGGCTACCACGCTGGACCGGGTGGTAGTGCAGTGGATGCTGATAATGCAGATGGCGCCGGTTGGGTCCCGTTTCCAGCCGATCTGCCTTCGGAGGTGACCCTGGTCTTCAAAGATGACGGGACGGGAACCGCCATCGACACTGATGGTGGCACTGTCAGCATGAGAGATTATCGCCTGTCCGGGCACTTTGGCGCGGGGATTCTAGGTTTGGCTTGGGTAACAAGCCATCTTGAGTTTAGCGGCGCCAACGATCCTTTAAGGCCGGTGAATGGAACCTTGAATGGCGCGACGGTCGATTGGACGGGTACCAATATCTGGGATTACCACGTGACCGGTTGGATGCGCTGCGAAGGTGGCGCTCAGACTTGTGCCATGGCCAATCAAGCCGTAAACAAAACCTATTACAAAGACTTCGAGGTTGAGTACCCCGCAGCTGACGGTACTTATGGTCCAGAGCCTGCTAGCGCGCTGCATATGGGTATGCACTTGAATAACTTTGAGTTTAATGGTGATCTCCAGTTTGGTGATCCAGACAACCGCTCCAGTTTTGCCATGGCATCAGTAGAGGTGCCCAACCCGCAGGGCCGAGGGCAGTCCTTAAACTCCGCCACGACCTTTTTGTACTTGAAGGGTTTTGAGCGTCATCGTGAGTACGTCGAACCTTCGGCCATTGATGATGCGGATAGCGATGGGGTCGTGTGTGACGTTGACAACTGTCCCACGACGCCGAACCCGCTCCAAGAAGACATCAACGGCGACGGCATGGGAAATGCCTGTCAAAATGACGATTTCGATAGCGATGGTTTGCCAGCCGACCAGGACAACTGTCCAGGGCAGGATAGCGAAGGGGTAGTGGTCGAAAACCTTGAGGCTCACAACAACCCCGATCAAGTCAATTCGGATACGGACGAGTGGGGCGATACTTGTGACAATTGTAATTTGATTGACAACTCCGATCAGCTCGATTCGAATGGCGATGGGCAAGGTGACGTGTGTCAAAAGCGTGATCGCGATGACGACGGCTGGCCCAATGTCGAAGATAATTGTGGCTACGACTATAACAACGACCAAGCCGATATCGATTGCGATGACATCGGCGACGCCTGTGATCTATGTGACGATCCCGGAGATGGATGTCTGCCCGAGGAGTATGAGCCCTGGGTTGATACCGATGGCGATACCGTGTGTGATCTCTACGACATGTGTGACGGTGATGACGCTACGGGTGATGCCGATGCCGATGGTGTGTGTGGCGACAATGATGCCTGTTGGGGTGACGACGCCACGGGCGATATCGACCTCGATGACGTGTGTGACGATCTCGATGCCTGTGACGGTGACGACGCTACTGGCGATGTCGATAGCGATGATGTGTGTGACGATATCGATGCTTGTGACGGCGATGATGCCACTGGCGACACCGATGCCGATGATGTGTGTGACGACATTGATGCCTGTGACGGCGACGACGCCATTGGTGATACGGATGACGACGGGGTCTGTGATGACATCGATCCTTGTCCCTTAGACAACCCGGATGACACCGACGGCGATGACGTGTGTGATACCGACGACCAGTGCCAGGGTGACGACGCTACGGGTGACGGCGATGGCGACGGCATCTGTGATGATATCGACATCTGTATCGGTGACAACGCGACGGGTGATGATGACGGTGACGGTGTCTGTAACGATAGAGACGTTTGCCTTGGTGATGACTCCACTTTCGATTCAGATCTTGACGGTATCTGTAATGATCTGGATGCGTGCCCGGGTGCCGACGACAACGCCGACACGGACGGCAATGGCTTGCAGGATTGTCTGCAAACCTGCGCCGAGGGTGACGATGATGACGGTGATAATGTTTGCAATGCTTCGGACGTTTGTCCGGGGCTTGACGATAACCTGGATGCCTTAGACAATGGCGTGCCCGATTGTCTCGAGCTGGATTGTCTGGTTGAGTCCGATGGTTTTGATCAGGAGAACCCGCTGAACATTGGTGGTGTCTTCGACATCTTCTCGAATATGCCCTTTGGTCAGTCGTTTGTGCCCCAGAAGGTTCAACTGGAAGCCGTCGATGTGTTTATGTACGACACGGACCCAGGCAGTGCCAACGATCCCATCACCGTGGTATTGCACGAGGGTACGATGGTCGGTCCAGTGCTGGCGATCTCCGATCCGGTCACTCCCTTCGACGGTGTGGTGATCGCTTTGGGTGGTGCGGGCGGCGTGGTCTTTACCTTCCCGTTACCGGTCAGTGTGACTCCGGGCAACACCTATGTGTTCGAGGTGATTGTGCCCAACGCCCGCGCGGGCGTTAGCGATACTGCAGGTGCCTATCCCGACGGTGGCCAATACGTCCTGGGCACGCTCAGTGCTACCGATGACACGGCCTTCAAGACCTTGTTCCCAGCGCCAGGTGGTACCCTCGGTGGGGACACCGATCAAGACAGCATCTGTGATGATGAAGACCAGTGTGCGGGTGTAGATGATCTCGAAGACCTCGATGGCAATGGGGTTGGGGATTGTTTCCAGCTCTGCGCCGTAGACGACGACGCCGATGGCGACGGGATCTGCGATGGAGGTCCAGAGCCAGACTACTGCCCCGACATCTATAACGAGGACAACACCGACACGAACGGTGATGGCATCGGTGACGCTTGTCAGTGTGGGGATATCAATGGTGATGGTTCGACCAACAACGACGATGTGACTGAGATTCTGCTGATGCTCTGGGGTTACGGAGCTTACACCCTGCCCAACAACAACTGGGCCCTCTGTGACGTCACTGGTGACGGTGAGTGCAACAACGACGATGTCACCGAGATCCTGCTACCGCTCTGGGGTTACGGGGCGTACAACATGCCCGGAGTCCGTTGGAGTTGCCCGGAGGATTCCAATCCGCCGGCTGGAGCACCTTAATCACCTTAAGGAAGGGGGGCAGCGTCGGGAAGCGGAAAGGAGAATCTCGGTGATCCTAGATATCAAACGGTTTGGAGATTCCGGTCCGTGCGCTGGAGTGCCGCTTGGATGTCAGGGATATCCATCCCGCGCTTGACGAAGGTTGCACCGAGATTGTGGAAGTAGTCCATGAGGTCGTTCGGAACCGGCTGGCAGAGCCTTCCTGTCTTGGTGCCCTCACCCGCATACTGGTTGAATTTGATGTGTAGGTGACAGTTGGGCGCCATGAAGCGTGTGAGATCCTGCAGGAAAAATTCCCATTGCTCCGGACCCCACTGCCCCTCGACTCCGGCCTTGTCGAAACACGTAGCAAAGGCCGTGATCAAGTTGAACGGGCCGCCGGGGATGTTCGGTAGTGGTTGCCCGGCCTCGATCTGATGCACTACGCGATTCGCCCCGAACAGCGGCGTCACGGCGTTGAAGAAGGGGTCCCCTCGATCCAGGCCCACGGTGCGGTGGCCATACTGGCTGGCAGCGTGCATGAAGTAACCAAACCCACACCCGATATCCAGGATGCGCATCCCCGTGCTTTTCGTGAGGCCAAGCCGGATTACACGCTCCGCGTTGCGGATGTAGGCGTGATGCATATTGTGGTACTTGTAGTACATGTGGTCTTTGAACTGGTTGGTGATCTCGATGACAGCAGCGGTATCGATCCCCTTATACAGACCCTGCTTGACAATGTATTTGGCTTGCGTGCGTGCGATGAGTTTTGTTAAGGAACGCTTGGTAGTGTGCAGCATTAGTAAGCCCTGTCTCGATTCATAGCTAGTTGGTAAAACTCAGTCCTTATCTGGCCGGAACCCGATCCTGAACCAAGGGGATAGAGCGATAGCGTTTTCGGGAGGAACGAGCTCGTATCAGGCGTAAGCCTGAGCCATGAGCAGGAGAATACTGACATAACCGAGGGTCAACCAGAGATTGTGATTTTTAAGTGCGCGACCCACAGCATTTCCCCCAACGAGCGATAACGAGCAATTGACAACCGGGCTAGTTGCGAAGTGACAAAGGCTTTTCTCTTGTTCACTCCACGTGTTAGAGAGTAACGGTTAAAAAGAGACTCCAAGCGTGATCTCGCTCACAATGCGTTTGGAAAACACTGACAGACTGCAAAAAAATTGAGGGTGGGACCTGAATACCCCCATCTCGTATTTGCTAGGGTCAGCATCCATGGACAACCAGAGCAGCGCCACTCCACCCGAGGGCTTTTTCGACTCGCTTGAATTGGCACTTCCCAAACGCCTCCTGATCTTCATTGCCTGCGCCTTGGGCGCTACCGCCTGCCTGTTTTTTATCCCCGGCGCAGCAGAACTCGATGTGGCTCCGCGTCGCGCACTTTTCATCCTTGTTTTTTCCGCTTTGCTTTGGGTCACCGAGGTGGTGCCGGCCTTCTCGGTAGGAATCCTGATCATCGGTCTTCAAATTGCACTACTGGGTCGGCCTGGAGCTGGTTTTGCGGAGACATCCAGGGATTGGGAGGAGTTTGTCGTCGTATTGGGGAATCCGCTGATCTGGCTCTTCTTTGGAGGCTTCGTGCTTGCCGAGGGGATGACCCTTACCGGATTGGACCGTTCCCTGGCTCGGCGTGTGCTATCGAGACTCGGTGACCGACCGGCCTCGGTGCTCTGGGGTGTCATGCTAATCACGTTCCTGCTCTCCATGTTCATGTCCAATACCGCGACCACAGCCATGATGTTGGCCATGATGGCTCCGCTGATCTCGGGTTCCAACAAAGACAAGACCTTTGCTCGCGGATTGCTACTGGGAATCGCGGTGGCGGCCAACCTGGGTGGGATGGGCAGCTTGATCGGGACGCCTCCCAATGCCATCGCGGTGGGAGCGCTCAGTGAGATGGCCAACCCCATCGAGATCACCTTTCTGCAATGGATGGTGATTGGTGCACCGCTTGCGTTGATCCTGCTGGTGTTGTCCTGGCTCTACCTACTGCGGGTCTACCCCGCCCAATCCGAGCATGTGAGCATGGCTGGACTGGAGAAAGAAGCAGGGGAGGGCAGCGCACCGCGCTGGCAGAAATGGGTGGTGGCGTGCACGCTATTGCTCACGGTGGGTCTCTGGCTCACCACAAGTCGGCACCACTTACCCACCGCAGTGGTGTCCTTCCTACCCACGGTGCTCTTCACCATTACCGGCATCATCGGCACCCGAGAGATTCGCGGACTCAACTACGACGTGCTCTTCCTGCTGGCCGGAGGCTTGGCGCTGGGACAGGTCGTCGTGAGCACAGGGTTGTCGGTCTGGATCGTCGATCAGCTGCCGGTAGCTGGACTGGGCGTGGTCGGGATCGCCTTGTTGATTGCCTATGTCACGGCGGTGCTATCAAACTTCATGAGCAATACCGCGGCGGCGAACATCTTGATCCCCATTGGCATCACCATGTGCGTAGGCTGGGAGGCCGAAGTGGTCTTGCCCATTGCCTTGGCCGCCTCCTGCGCCATGTGTCTCCCCATTGCAACGCCACCCAATGCGCTGGCCTTTGCTACGGGGCGCTGTGAGACGCGCGACTTCATTCGACTCGGAGCATTGATTGGAGTCATTGCCCCACTCGGCTCCGTACTCTGGGTATGGTTGATCTCCACTTGGGTTCGCAGCATAGGTTGAGGGCTGCGGAGGACGCCGACAGGCTGCAAAATAGATTGGGGGTGGGACGATTACCGTCCCACCCCCCGACGTTTCCCCCACGCCCTTACATCCTTACATCAAAAGTCAGTCTGCGGACCGCCTGAGGAAGGCGGGTACCTCCGCGTCTTCGTCGTCCTCACCTTTTTTTCGCAAGAAGGTGGGGACGTCTAGTTCGTCTTCAAAAGGAGACAACCAGCTGCTTTGATCGGCAGAGGGGTCGATATTTTCTGGCCTGTTATTCACCTCGGGTTCCACCATGGCCATGGGTGCCGGCGCGGCCTCCATGGCAGGGGTGTGCAGCGGCATGGGTGGCTGGGGTGTTTGACGAATGTCGAGATCGTCTTCACGACGCCTGCGCGGGCGACCATCTTCCAGACCGGTCGCGATGACAGTGACGCGAAGTTCGCCTTCGGGCATCTGCTCATCGAGCACGGCGCCGAAGATGATGTTGGCATCTTCGTGGGCGGCTTCCTGAATCAGCATGGAAGCCTCGTTGACCTCGAACAGGCTCATGTCCGATCCACCGGTGATATTGATCAGGATGCCCCGGGCCCCTTCGATACTGAGATCCTCCAGCAATGGGCTGGAGATGGCGGAGCGAGCAGCATCCGCGGCCCGGGTTTCGCCCACGGCGGCACCCGTACCCATCAGGGCGTTGCCCATCTCATTCATAATGGTTCGCACGTCGGCGAAGTCCAGGTTGATGAGACCGTGAATGGTGATGAGGTCCGAGATGCCGCGCACGGCATTCAAACACACCTCATCGGCCAGTTGGAAGGCATCGGTAATCCCCGCCGTCTTGCCCGCGAGAGAGATGAGGCGCTGGTTGGGGATGGTGATCAGGGTGTCGACAACGCTGTGAAGTTGATCCAAGCCGCGCTCGGCATGCTTGCTGCGGTACTTGCCTTCAAAGGAGAAAGGTTTGGTAACGACGGCCACGGTAAGTGCGCCCACTTCGCGGGCCACCTCGGCGATGACGGGGGCGGCACCGGTTCCCGTACCACCGCCCAAGCCTGCTGTGATGAAAACCATATCCGCACCCGTGAGCATGTCGTGCAGTCGATCACGGTCTTCCAGTGCAGCTGCGCGGCCCTTCTCAGGGTTGGCGCCGCAGCCGAGGCCGCGTGTCATTTGTGGGCCGAGTTGCATGCGAATGCCGGCTTCATTGTGTTGGAGGGCTTGTGCATCGGTGTTGGCTGCAATGAAGTCCACGCCCGAAAGGCCTGATCGAATCATGGTGTTGAGGGCGTTGCCGCCGCCGCCACCCACGCCGACGACTTTGATGGTGGCCTTCATCTCGGTGGTGGTTTCAAACTCCAGCAGGTCATGGTCTTCAATGGAATCAAACTCCAGCAAGAGATCGGACTCTGCAGCTTTCGGAGAGTCGCTCCCTTTCTTCGAACCCTTTGGAGAACCCTTATGCGGACCCCTTGGCGTTGACTTACCCCCCCGTTTTGCCATACCCCACCCCCTCGATGCGTTTGCTGCTTTGGTGCTGTGGGATAGCGGGCTGATGGCACCGCTATCCCTGTCAAGTTATTTCTATACAAAAGGTAACATTACTTGTGTCGATTTTTCCCACTCTTATTCAAAAAAGTGAATGTTTTTCAATGGGTACCCTCATTTCCTACTGAGGCTCCCCATAAAACCAGTTCCGCATGCGCTGTTTCACCCGGCCAAAAATCGACCCATCTCGGATGCGGAAGCGACTCTGGGCGCGGCCTTCGGCCTGTTTGAAGCCGAAGAGCACGAGTCCGACGCCCGTGGCGTACATGGGATCTCGCACCACGTCCTTGAGGCCACCGATGTTCGAGGGGTGGCCCAGGCGCACGGGTGATTCGAAGACCTCTTCGGCCAGGTCCACACAACTTTCGATGGAGGAGCTGCCGCCGGTGATGACCATGCCCGACGGAATGGCGCTCTCCAGGTTGGCGTTCTCAATTTCCTGGCGCGCGAGCGTGAGGAGCTCTTCCATGCGCGCCTCAATGATCTCGCACAGGATCTTGCGTGAGATCTCGCGTGGACGACGTCCCCCGACGCTGGGAACTGGAATTGAATCGTCTCGGGTGAGGTGACGCGTGGCCGCTGCACCGAAGCGCTTCTTGATGCGCTCGGCTTCTTCGAAGGGAGTACGCAAACCAATGGCCAGGTCGTTGGTGACGTGGTTCCCGCCGAGGGCAATCACCGAGGTGTGCACGATGGCCCCTTCGGAGAACACTGCCACGTCCGTGGTACCACCTCCGATGTCCACCAGACACACACCCAGGTCTTTCTCATCCGACGACAAAACCGCTTCGGCCGAGGCCAAAGGCTCCAGTACAATGTCGATGACGTTGAGCCCGGCCTTGTTGGCGCACTTGATCAGGTTCTGCGCCGAGGTCACCGCTGCCGTCACAATGTGGACGTTGGCTTCCATGCGCACACCGCTCATGCCCAAGGGCTCGCGGATGCCGTCCTGGTCATCGATGATGAATTCCTGCGGGAGGATGTGAATCACCTCGCGGTCCATGGGAATGGCCACGGCTTTGGCGGCTTCGATGACGCGCTTGACGTCACCCTCCCGCACTTCGCGGTCTTTCACGGCCACGATGCCGCGGGAGTTAAAGCCTCGGATGTGACCACCGGCAATGCCCACGTACACCGAACTGATTTCACAGTCCGCCATGAGCTCCGCTTCCTCTACGGCCCGTTTAATGGAATCCACCGTAGAGTCGATGTCCACCACAACGCCGCGCCGCAAACCCTTGGACGGGTGCGTACCGATGCCGACGATATTGATGCCATTCTCCGTGCGTTCGCCCACGATTGCACAGATCTTTGTCGTCCCAATGTCCAGCCCTACGATTAGATCATCCTTGCGTGACATATTGAATCCCCCCAGATTCGAAACTCCGAGTTTCCTCCAGAGTTTTGTGATGGACAGCCCTGCGCATCCACGCGTGACCGCCACTTTTCCCGACTTTCTTCAAAGTCGGGACGCCCCGCAGAACCACCTGGTTCCGGAAACGCAAATCGATCTCCACGGCCGCTGCGAGTTCCTCGGGTGCGGCGTCGCGAAGCAGGTTCAAGCGGGCGATGGTCTCGTCGAACTCACTGCGCCCGAATAAAAATTGTTGCTGGTTTGTGCGAAACACCACGGCGTACCCCGGAATTTCCGTGTCCTTCAGGATGTGGATGCTTCGTACGTCAGGCAGGTCGTCGGCCATGGCCAGACTGTGCGCGAGGGCGATAGCTTCGCGCAGGCGCGGGTTGGGGCTGCCCCACTCGACGTTTTCCGCGCCGTGGATGGATGGCAAGGTGTACTTGTCCATGGGCAGGGCAGGGGCGTAGGGGCGTCCCTCAGGATCGACCAGAATTCGCTTTGTTCCACCGGGCAAGTACGTCCAGGCTTGCGGCCAGACCTCTTGAATCGAAACCAACAGTCGCGAAGGGGGTAGGCGCACGATTTGGGCCCCCTCCACTTCAGGCAAGGCTTCGAGTTTCGCGCGGAGTTCTTTCGGGTCGAGATCCACCAAGGCTGTGCCCGCGCGCAGCTGCAGGACGCTTACCAGCTCAGGCGCTTGGAGGCGATAGTTTCCGGCCACTTCGACGGAACTCAGTTGAAAACGCTGGCCGCGCAGCAGCAGGTTGCTGATGTGGGTGACGGTAGAGGGCAGGGTGGTAATGAGAATCAAGCTGCCGAAGCCGATCAGGGCCACGGAACCGTAAGGTACCCACCACAGGCTGCCTTTCTGCTCTTGTTGTTGCTCCATTCGGGTACGCAAACGAGCGACGAAAATTTCCAGGGGATTGCTTTGGCGCGTGCGGCGCGTGTTGCCACGCTTGAGGGCACGGCGGGAGAACGCTAGTAGGGTCGCCGACATCCGTTGAAACAAAGTTTTTCTTCCTCTGCGTTTCCAGCGACGCGTGCGAGTCATTCCGCAGTCCTCCCCACAATTCTTACTTCCGGTTGAAGATGAATTCCGGTGCGCTTCTCCACCTCTTCTTGTGCTTTCGTGATCAGCGAAAGAACATCCGTGGCCTGCACCTCGCCCTCGGTGACAATGAAATTGGCGTGAATGTCAGAGATTTGAGCGCCTCCGATGTGAAATCCTTTCAGGCCTGCCTCGTCGATGAGCTGGCCCGCAGTCGTGCCGGGTGGATTCTGAAAGACGGAACCACAGGACGGGCGGTTCACGGGTTGCGTGGTACTGCGTTGCTCAGTCAGTCGACGGGTTTCAGCCAGTATCTCTTCCGGCGAAGCCTCTTGTAATTGAAAGCGAGCCGCGAGCAGCGCAGAGCCCGCTGGAATGCCGCACAAGGAGCGATAACTGAACTGCAGCTGGTCGCCTTTCAACTCGTGGACTTCTTTTCCAGAAGGGTCCATCACTTCGATGGACGTCACGACATCTTTCATTTCGCGTGTGCTGATGCCGGCGTTCATCATGAGCCAACCGCCCACAGAGCCGGGAATGCCGACACCAAACTCAAGGCCGCTCAAGCCTTCCTGGGTGCAGAATTTGGTTACGCGATGATGCGGTAGGCCCACTTCGGCGTACAGTTGATTGCCAGGTTCGCGGCGCAGTTCGCGGAAGCGCGCCAGGGAAATCACCACGGCCTCCACGCCGCCATCCAGTACCAGGGTGTTGAAGCCGCCGCCGATGACGAATTGATCCAGGTTGTGCTCATCGCAGAACCGAAGCAACTCGCTCAACTGTTCGCGGCTGCGGGGCAGGGCCATTGCGTCGGCGGGTCCGCCCACGCGCAAGGAAGTGTGCCGTGACATGGGGATGTCAAAGATGACGCCTTCTTCCATGACCTTTTGCAGACCCTTTCGGGTTTCGACGTCGATCATGTTTGCTTCTCCCGCAACCCTTGCAAAATGCGCGGTCCCAAGCTGGAAATACTTCCTGCACCCAAGGTAATGGCTAAGTCTCCCTCGTGCAGTTCTTTTGGTAGTTGAGCGGCAATGTCGTCGAGGTCGGAGACGAAGTGCACCTCGCGCCGACTCTGGGTCTCGATGGCCGTGGCCAGTGCTTCGGCAGTAGCACCGGATATCGGTGTTTCGCCCGCGCTGTAAATCTCGCAGACATAGATCACGTCGGCGTCACTAAAAGCGGTGGCAAACTCATCGAAGAGGTCCCGTGTTCGCGTATAGCGGTGGGGTTGAAAGATCGTGACGATCCTTCCCTGGTGCAGTGCGCGCGCGGCAGCCAGGGTGGCTCGAATTTCCGCGGGATGATGACCGTAATCGTCGACCACGAGTACACCCGCTTCGCGCCCCTTGGTCTCAAAACGTCGCTCGATCCCCAGGAAGCTTTCCAAGGCATCAGCCGCCGCTTGAAAGGGCACTTCCAATTCATGCGCGATGGCCAAGGTGGCCAAGGTGTTGGCGATGTTGTGATCACCGGGCAGACGAATGCGCACACGTCCCAACTCCTCTTCACCACGCCGCACTGCGAAGCTCACGCCCGGTGTTTCCTGCTTGACGTCCGAAGCCACCAGGTCGGCTTCAGGGGAGAAACCGTAGGTGGTCACGCGGCGGGTCAACTTGGGGAGAATGGCTTGTACGCCCGGATGGTCGCTGCACACCACGGCCAAGCCCCAAAAGGGGATGGCATTGATGAAGTGCACAAAGGCCTCTTTCAGCTCTTCGTAGGAGCCGTAGGCCTCCAGGTGCTCGGGATCGATGTTGGTGACCACGGCGTGTACGGGAGACAGGCGCAAGAAGGAGCCGTCGGATTCATCCGCCTCGGCCACCAGCAGGTTGCTCGCCCCCATTTTGCTTCCCGTGCGTTCGGGCTCGCTGGAGATGACGCGTCCACCGATGACGGCCGTGGGGTCGAGGCCAGCGCTCTCCAGCACATGGGTGATCAGCGAGGTGGTTGTGGTCTTGCCGTGGGTACCTGCGATGGCGATGCCATCTTTGAGTCGCATTACTTCGGCCAGCATCTCCGCGCGGCGAATGACGGGGATCTTTAATTCTTCAGCGTATTGGAGTTCGGCGTTGTCCCGCGCTACGGCCGAGGAATAGACGACGACGTCGGCGCCCTGGATGTTTTCTGCGGAGTGCCCGGTAAAGACGGAAATTCCCAAGGATCGAAGACGTTGTACCGTTGCCCCTTCAGAGAGATCGGAGCCAGAGACCTCCATGCCCTGGTTGCGGAGCAACTCGGCGATGCCGCACATGCCGATGCCTCCGATCCCAACAAAGTGGACATGTTGAATCTTGCGAAACATCACAACTTCTCCTGCGCTTTTACGGGTGACGCACGCAAGGCGACATCTTCCTGTCGCTTTGCGGTACAGCCATTTTTTTCACCCAGCCATTCTCGGCAAATGCGCAGAATACGGACAGCCGCATCGCTCTGTGCCAGGCGCGCGGCTTCGGCACTCATGCTTTCGAGTTGACTGGGGTCTGCAATGAAATGCGAAAGTATTTGTGCCAATGCTTCCCCGCTGAGATCAGCCGATTCCAGAATGCGTCCGGCACCGGCTTTCTCAAGTTCAACCGCGTTGGCGCGTTGGTGATCGTCGGCGGCATAGGGATAGGGTACGAAGAGCGCTGGCAGTTTAGATAGGGTGAGTTCAGCCACAGTCAAGGCGCCCGAGCGACAAAGTGCCAGGTCGGCCCAGCGGTAACGCGACAGCATATCGGGTTCGAAGGGGATGATCTCGGTGTCGAAGATTTCGTTCAGGCCTGCCTCCGCATAGGCGGCTTCGACTCGCGCCAACTCCGTGCTGCCCGTCTGGTGAACGATCTTCAAAGAGCCAGCTGGCAGCAAGGGCAGGGCGGCGATCACGGCGTTGTTGATCTGGCGCGCGCCTTGGCTGCCTCCGAACACAAACAGGTGTAAGGGCGAAGCGGGCTTGTTGCGCGGGGCTTCTTGACGGAAGGCGTCTACTAAAGCGCGTCGCAAGGGTACGCCCGTGACGTGGACATGGCTGGAGGACCCACCGAGCCTGGTTGTGGCGGATTCGAAGCAGAGGAAAATCCGACCGGCCAAGCGCGCTGCCAGGCGATTTGCACGACCCGGGATGGCATTGGGTTCCACCAAGGCCAAAGGGACCCGCAACAGGAAAGCGGCCAATACGCTGGGAACCGCTGCATAGCCACCCACGGAAAGCACGAGCTTGGCTTTTTCTTTGCGCAGAATACTCATGGCGCGGAAGGTGGCGGGAAATAGACTCAGCACAGCGCGCAACTTCCCAGAAAATCCCTGTCCCATGACTTGCCGCGAGGGCAGACGAGCAAGGCGAAATCCCGCCTCGGGCACAAGCCGGTTCTCAAGACCCTTCTCGGAGCCAATGAACAACACCTCTTCACTTTGTCGGCGCAGCTCTTCGCCCAAGGCCAGGGCGGGCATGACGTGACCGCCTGTACCGCCACCGGCGATGATCCACGTTCCTTTTGTAGAAGTAACAACCCCTTTGCCTGAAGAGTCGCTCATGCGCGTCTCCCCCTGGCAGATGTTCGTCCCGCGGTCTTCTTGTGGGTGCCACGCTTCTTACTCTCCGTTCTTCGCTTGTTCTTGTCGCTTCGCGCGGGAGCTGGTTTCTCGGGTGAAAGCTGTTGTTGGCGCGCCACGTTGAGCAGGAGTCCGACGGCAATCGCACTGGCGATGATGGAGGTTCGTCCATAGGAGAGCAGCGGAAGCGTGAGTCCTTTGGTGGGGATGGCGCCGGTGACCACTGCGATGTTGATGGCGCCCGGCAAGGCGATGAGCAGGGTGCAGCCAAAAGCCAGCAATGTGGCGAAGCGGCTCGGTGAATTGCGCGCGATGCGTGAACCGGAGATCAGTAACCAGGCAAACCCGCCAATGACCAACAAGACCCCGATCAGGCCCAGCTCTTCAGCCACGGCTGAGAGGATGAAATCGGTGTGAGCTTCGGGCAAGTAGCCCAGCTTTTGTCGGCCGTTGCCCAAACCGACACCCAGGATGCCACCGCGGGCAAAGGCGACAAAGGACTGCACGAGTTGAAAACCACCGGCCTGGGAAGTTTCCCATGCGTGACGAAAGGCGGTAACGCGGGCTATGGCGTAGGGGTTCATGGCGATGTAACCGCCCACGAGGCTGGCACCGGCGAGTCCGGGGATGACGAAGAGGCGAAGCGGCGCACCTGCCACAAAGAGCAGCGAGACGCCGAGCAAGAGGGTGATCACGGCATTGCCAAAGTCGGGTTGCAAGAGCAGTAAAAGCGCGGGTGGCAGCGCGATGATCAGGGCCGGGAACCAATCGCGCGGGGCGCTGATGGGCCGAGAATCCTTGGGCGACAGGTGGGCCGCCAGGGCCAGCACGGTGGCCAGTTTCATGAATTCCACGGGCTGAAAGGAGAAGCCGACTCCCGGTATGGCGAGCCAACGCTGCGCGCCATTGACCTCTCGTCCCAGGAAGAAGGTCGCAGTGAGCAACAAAAGAGAGAGGCACCACAAGGGCACGGCCAGCTGGCGAATTCGCTGCAGCGGGACCAAGCAGGTTCCCAACAGAAGGATCAGCCCCATGCACACCGCGCCCACATGGCGCTGGAAAATGGGCGAAAAGAGTTGTCCGCCCAGGTGTGCCGAAGTGCTGAACAGGATGACGATGCCCATGCCCGTGAGCAGGGCGGCAGCACTTGCGACGCCGGTATCCATGGAGTCCCAAAATCCGAAGCGCTGTTGTGGAGCAACCTTGGGATTCACGATGACGCTCCTCCCTGCACGGCTTTGAGTACAACCGGGCGACTCGGTTCGGGAAGGGCTTCAACGGCGGTGCGGAAGCGGTCACCGCGTTCCTCGAAATTTTGAAACTGATCAAAGCTGGCGCAGGCCGGTGCCAACAGTACGACGTCATTGGGCTCAGCGAGTCGGGCGGCTTGCGTGACCGCTGAATCCAGGTTGGGAACAATGACGCGGGGCACGGCCAGGGGCAGGGCCGCATCAATTTGCGGGCCTGCTTCACCCATGAGAATGACTGCGCGCACATTGCCACAGGCGGCCGCCAGAGGTCGGAAGTCCAGCCCTTTGTCCTTGCCACCGGCGATCCAGACAATGGGAGTGTCGAAGCTTTCCAGCGCTCGCACCGTGGCACCTACGTTGGTGGCCTTGGAGTCGTCGATGTAGCGCACGCCACAAAGGCTGCGAACGAGTTCAGTGCGATGGGGCAAGCCGCGGAAGTGTTGCAAGACGTTCAGGGACTGGCCAAAGGAAGCGCCGGCTGCATGGGCCGCCAGTAAGCTCGCCAGGGCATTCTCCGAATTGTGCACACCGCGCAAGAAATCGACTTCGTACACGGTGCGCCATTCACGGCCATCGATGCGCATGACGATATCCTCCTCGTCGAACCATGCGCCTTGCTCCTGAGGTTCGGAGAGGTGGAAGGTCCACACACGGCCCGGCGCGGAGCGCGCGAGTTCGCGTACGCGAGGGTCGCCCGCGTTGGCGATGAGCAAATCATCTTTGGTCTGCTGGGAGAAAATTCGGGCTTTGGCCGAAATGTAGTTCTCCACGGACCCGTGTCGGTCTAAGTGGTCCGGCGTGATATTGAGCAGTACGGCGATGGCGGGTCGAAAGGCTTCCGTGGTGTCCAACTGAAAGGAGCTGACTTCGACGACCATCTGTTCCAGGGCCGGGTCGACGACGTCGAGAATAGGAATGCCAATGTTTCCGGCGGCCGCGGCGCGAATGCCAGCCCCGCTGAGCATGGCTTCGATCAGGCAAGTCGTCGTCGATTTTCCGTTGGTACCCGTTACCGCAATCATGGGGACGTCGGAGGTGCGGTAGGCCAGTTCGACATCACCCCAGACTTGTCGGGCATCCGCGGGGATTTTTTCTTGAGGGATGCCGGGGCTGGGAATCACCAAATCAAAGGGCGTGGCAGAGGGGAAGGGGATGCCCGTGCGCGCGACAGCCAAGCCTTCGAGATCGGGGTAACTGTTTTCGCTGTGTTGTTCATCCACAGCCAAAACGCGAGCGCCTTGCTTGGCGCAGTACGCCGCAGCGCTGCGTCCACTGCGACCCAAACCAAGTACAAGAATATTTTTTCCCGCTAAATCTTCCATTGCCAACTCTTCCATGAACCGGTCAACGCAACTTCAGTGAGGAGAGAGCGACCAAAGCCAGGATCACCGAAATGATCCAAAATCGGACAACGATTTGTTGTTCGGGCCAACCCTTCTTCTCGTAATGGTGATGAATCGGTGCCATGAGGAATACACGCTTCCCCGTGAGTTTAAACGAAACCACTTGGATGATCACCGAGAGAACTTCCGCCACGAAGATGCCACCCACCAAAGCGAGCAAGATCTCTTGTCGGATAATCACGGCGATGGTTCCCAGGGCGCCGCCCAATGCCAGTGAGCCCACGTCACCCATGAATACGGCCGCGGGAAAAGTATTAAACCACAAAAACCCCAAGCCGCCTCCCACCAAGGCTCCGCAGAAAATGGCTAACTCACCGGCGCCGACGACGGACTTGATGGCCAGGTAGTCGGCGATTTTGGCGTGGCCTGCGGCGTAAGAGAGAATCAAGAAAGTTCCCGACACAATAATGATGGGGCCAATGGCCAGGCCGTCGAGACCGTCGGTCAAGTTGACGCCATTGCTGGAGCCCACCACGATGAACATGGCCAAGGGGATGTAGAACAAGCCCAGGGCGGGGGTGAAGTTCTTGAAGAAGGGGACGGTGAGTTGCTTGTCGAAGCCGGGGTCATAGTAGATGGCGCAGGCGACGAAAACGGCCAGTGAGAACTGCCAGACCAACTTCATGCGCACCGAGATGCCAGCGTTGTCTTTCTGAACCACCTTCTGGTAGTCGTCGATAAGCCCCAATACTCCGTAGCCAGTGGTCAGTCCCAGCAAAATCCAAATCCAGCGATTGGTGAGGTCGGCCCAGAGCAAGACCGACACCAACACGGACAGCAAGATCAGCAGGCCACCCATGGTGGGGGTGCCGGCTTTGGCGTGATGATCGGGACCGTCATCTTGGAAGGGCTGGTCGATACGCAGGCGTGTCAAAAACCGGATCAGTGGAGGGCCGACGACGAAGGCGATAAAGATGGCCGTTAGCGTTGCCGCGCCGATGCGGAAAGTGATGTAGCGGAAGACATTAAAGGCGCTGATGTCTGTGCTGAGATAATCGAAGAGGTGATACAGCATCTATGAAGCCTCTCTCGCGCACAGCGCTTGAACGATCCGTTCCATTTTCATGCTTCGAGATCCTTTGACAAGGATCAAATCGTTGGGTCTGAGAACGTTGTTGACACGTCGTATCACGTCGTCCACTTGTTCCGTTTGGGAAATGCATTCGCGGCGCAAGCCTGCTGCTTCCGCCGCAGAAGCTAGCTCTTCACTGTACGTTCCGAATGCGATTAATTGCCCGATGTCCCCTTGGGCACATTGTTTACCCAGCGCGCGGTGTGCCTCTACGGCGTGGTCACCGAGCTCGCCCATATCGCCCAAAATGGCAATGCTGCGCTGACCGCCTTCCTTTGCCAGGGACTGGAGACTGGTTAGCGCCGCCGACATGGATTGGGGATTGGCATTGTAGGTATCGTCAATGATGGAGATTCCTTGGGAGAGTGAATGCAATTGCATGCGCCCCGCAATGCCTTGGTAAGACGCGAGCCCCGCTTGGATGTGATCCAGACTGGCGCCTGCTGCGAAAGCGGCCGCTGAGGCAGCCAGGGCGTTGGGGATCATCACTTCAGAGGCGCCGGGGACCTGAACCAATCGGCCCCCCGTGGGCGTGTGTAATTGGAAACGGAATCCATCGCGCACGCGCTTAACCACACTGGCGCGAATTTCCGCGTTGGAATCAAAGCCAAAACGCAAAATCCTGGCGGCGGTTCGTTTGGCCTGGGCCATGACCAGGGGGTCGTCGGCATTGAGTACGGCTACGTGTTCCGGGCGCAATTTTTCGATCAGGGCCCCTTTTTCTTCGGCGATGGCCTCGGCGCTTCCCATGTGTTCGATGTGGGCGCTGCCCACGTTGGTAATGATGGCGATGCCGGGATCGGCGATGTCCACCAAGGGAGCAATCTCGCCCGGGTGGTTCATGCCAATTTCCACCACGGCAAATTCGTCGTCAGGCTCACGGCGCAAGAGGGTGAGGGGCAACCCGTACTGATTGTTGAGGTTGCCCTGGGTGCGCAGGCAGGGACCGATCTTCTCCAAAATGGATGCGCAGAGTTCCTTGGTGGTGGTCTTGCCGGAACTGCCCGTGATGGCCACCAGCGGGCCTTCGAAATCTTTGCGGTGATGTTTTGCCAGCAGACCCAGCGCCGTGGTGGTGTCTTCGACTTCAACCAAGGGCTGCTCGCCGGACACAGCGTTGTGTGAGTTGCCGCGCTCCACCAAGGCGCCAGCCGCTCCCGCAGCAAACACCTGGTCCAGGAAGCTGTGCGCGTCGTGGCGTGGACCGCGAATGGCGACGAAAAGCGTGCCGCTGTCGATTTCGCGCGAGTCGATGGAGACCCGGGTAAAGAGTTGTTGGCCGTTTCCTTGCAACAGTTTGCCTTGGGTCCAACGGGCCAGTTGCGCCGCGCGAAAGGGGACACTCATGAGCGTTCCCCCTTTCTTTTTGTGGCGCGGAAGGCCAAGGCGTTGCGCGCTTCGCGGCAGTCGTCGAAGGGCAGACGTTCGCGGCCAATGATCTGGTAGTCCTCGTGACCCTTGCCGGCGATGACCACGGTGTCTTCGGGGGCCGCAATGGCAATGGCCAATTGAATGGCCGTGCGTCGATCGGGCAGCACGCAGTAGGCATCGTCTTGCTTCGCAAGCTTTTCAGCGCTGGTGCGCGTGAGTTCCGCGAGGCCTGTTTCCACATCGGACAAAATCTTTTCAGGATCCTCGGTCCGCGGATTGTCGCTGGTGAGGATGACGTGATCGCTCCAGCGCGCCGCCGCTTCAGCCATGAGCGGGCGTTTGCTGCGATCGCGATCGCCACCGCAACCAAAGAGGGTGATGAGCTTTCCGCGCGTGAGTGGTTTTAGACTTTCGAGCAGCTTTTCAACAGCGTCAGGGGTGTGGGCGTAATCAACAATCACTGTTGGCGCCTCGGAATCGCTAGAAGAAACGTTTTCCATGCGCCCGGGAACCTGCGGGCAACTCGCAATGCCCTTGGCCATGGCTTCCGGCGAAACGTCCATGGCCCAGGCGGATCCAACCGCGACCAAGAGGTTCTCCAGGTTGAAGGCCCCCAACAGGGGAAATTCGAAAGGCAGGCTGGTGCCGGGCAGGTGAAGATCGCCACGCGTGCCATGAATGCCGATTTCGGTTTTCCCCAAGCGGATCTCGGCATCGCTGTACACGTTACGGCTCACACGTAAAACCTTGGCCCCGGCTTTTCGCGCAGCGGCCAGAAACTCATCTGCGACGTCGTCGTCGATGTTGATGACTGCCGTGGCGCCTTCGGCGAGATAAGAGTGAAAGAGTTCCAGTTTGGAGTCCAGGTAGTCACGCATGTCGGCGTGGAAATCGAGATGGTCCTGAGTCAGGTTGGTAAAGGCAGCAACGCGGAATTTGCAGCCAGCCACGCGGCCCAAGGCCAGGCCGTGTGAGGAAATTTCCATGACCACGGCGCGCACCCCGGCGCTGTGCATGGTGCGGAGGTTGCGCTGCAGATCCAAGCTCTCCGGCGTGGTGTTGAGGCTGCGTCGACGTTCCTGGCCATAGCGGATTTCTACGGTGCCCATGACCCCCGTAGACCAACTTGCCTGTTTGAGCATGGCTTCGACAATGTAGCTCGTGCTTGTTTTGCCGTTGGTGCCGGTGATGCCTACCAGTTCCAAATCATTGGCGGGTTCACCGTAAAAAGCGGTGGCGACGGGTGCCAGGGCGCGCCGCGTGTCGGGAACGGAAAAGACGGGCAGTTCCTGTGCGGGGAAATTCTCGGGAACTTCTTGTACGAGAAAGGCGACAGCCCCATTGGAGAGGGCACCTTGGAGATGGTCATGACCGTCATGGTTCTCCCCCTCGATGGCGACAAACAACGCACCGGGGGCGACGACGCGCGAATCGATTTCGATACTGCGAATGGTTGGATTGCTATCGGAACCCCGCTGCTGGACGGGGCCCCAGGGTTCGGAGATGGAATTCAGCAGTTCCGACAACTGCATCACAGCTCCCTTCTCGGGCGGCCAAAGGTCACGGCAACATTTTTATTCCCATTGGCGAGGACAGTGCCCGGCTCGGGGTTCTGAGAAACAGCGACGCCACTTCCTGAAATTACCAAGGTAAGCTCGGCTTTGGCTGTGATCTCCTTCACTTGCGCGACGGAGAGGCCCCGTAGGTCGGGCAGGAATAAGCGGTCACCGACCTGGGTGAGGGTCAAGTTTGCCTGCCGCACTGGCACCGAGGCAAGGGAAGTTTTTTCTTTCAGCGCCTCTTGGCGAGGGGCTGTTTTCTTCTCGGCCAATTGCACGGGAGGGGGTGCACTCTCTTCTTGAGGCACGCTCTTGCGCGGTTTGGGTTTGGCCTCGGTGTAGATGCCGCGCCAGCGCAGTTGCTCGGCCGCTACTTTGGCGAAGAGTGGGGCGGCTACGTCGCCGCCGCCGTGGGCCCAACCCTTGGGTTCATCTAATAAGGTGACGACGACGAACTCCGGGTTGTCCGCGGGGACGATCCCTGTAAACCAAGCCAGGTAGCGGGTGTTGGAATAACGCTTGGCTTCCACATCGTACTTTTGCGCCGTACCGGTTTTCCCGCTGACGCGAACACCCTTCAGGCCGGCCAGGCGCGCCGTGCCATCGGTGCTGACAACGCTCTCCATCATCTTCAGAACCAAATCGGCGGATTCTTTGGAGACGGCGCGATGCTTCTTGCCCGGCCGTTCATTGACCCACTGGCCATCGGATGAACGCCGTGCTTTGATCAGCTGCGGCGTCACCCAGACACCCTCGTTGGCGAGGGCGGCTGTCGCTGCGGCCAACTGGATGGCAGTACTGCTGATGCCTTGGCCAAAGGCGGCGTTGGCATGGTCCACAGGTTGCCATTTTTTCCAGGGTCGCATGAGGCCGTTGGATTCATTGGGAAAGCCGCTGCCCGTATTTGAGGCGAAGCCAAAGCGCTCCAGGCCCTTGTAATGTGCCTTGGCGCTCAAATCGAAGGCGATCTTGGTGGCACCGATATTGCTGGACACCTGAATGATTTCCGAGACCGACAAAATCTGGTGTGGGTGCGAATCGTGAATCGTGCGTCCGGGCACACGGAAGGCACCGTCTTCACAGTCGAAGGTTTGATCGGGCACCAGCGTGCCTTCGTCCAGCGCCATGGCCACAAGGAAGGTCTTGAGCGTGGAGCCGGGTTCGTACACATCGGCAAAGGCCCGCGAGCGCGTGTCGGGGTAGGAAAGAGTGCGGAACTGGTTGGGATCGAAGGTGGGGCGTTCAGCCAAGGCGAGAATCTCTCCCGTCCGCGGATCCAAGGTGATCACGATACCGCTCTCGGCACCGGTTTTTTCCAGGGCTCGTTCCAAAGCGTCTTCGGCGCTGGCTTGAAAGCGCGCGTCCAAGGTGAGCATGAGGTCGTTGCCCGCCAGGGTGTGGGGGTCTACGCCTTCCACCGCAAAGAGTCGTCCGTGCCCATCGCGTTCGACGCCGACGGTGCGGCGAGTGCCGTGCAACCAGCGATCGGCCTGTTGCTCGATACCGCGCACGCCCATGCCGTCGATGTTGGTAAAGCCCAAGACGGCAGCGGCTAATTCCTTGCCCGGGTAACTGCGTTTGGGTTCCGTGTGGATTCCGATGCCGCTCAGGTTCAGTGCTTCAATGCGCTTTGATTGCTCCGGGCTGATCCAGCGCTTGAGATAGACAAAATTTCCACCCTGCTCGGGCGAAAGTCGCTTCTCCAAGGCCACCGCATCCAGCTCGAGAATCGCGGCGAGCTTTCGTGCGGCGACACGCGTGTCTTCTATCTCGCTGCGCAGGGCGTAGACCGAGGGCGTGTCGATGGACAGGGCCAGGGTGCGCTCGTTGCGATCGTAGATCTTTCCGCGTTCGGCTTCTAAGGACATCGAGGTGAGGATCTGTCGATCAGCGCGCACCACCGCTTGCTCATTGAAGAGTGTGAGGTACGTCGTGCGCATAGCCAAGGCGGCGAAGAAGAAGAGCATGAAGGCTCTGAATATCGCGACGCGGCGCCCTGAGGTTTGTAAATCAGGTGATCTCATGGCATCTCGTTTAATTGGACTGAGCCTGGGTTTCGCAAGTTGATGACGCGCTCGGGGCGAGCAAAGCCGCGCTCACCGGCGACGCGCTGCAGCATTTTGAAATCTCGTCGCTGGCCCAGGTTCACAACCAACTGATCATGCTCTTCCATCAGCACGCGCTCTTGTTGCAGGTTGGTGGCCAGTTGGTGGCGCAGATCGAGAATCTCGATGCGGAGGACTGCCAGAAAAAGAGCCGGAAATAACATCCCCAGCAGGGTGGGTAGAATGAAGGGCTGGACGGTGTCTTTTCGACCGATGGTTTTCATACTGCCTCCGGTAAGCGTTCGGCAACGCGTAGGCGCGCCGAGCGTGCACGTGGGTTGATGCTCATCTCGTCCTTGCTGGGTACAACGGTTCGTCGCGTGACTTTCGTCAGGCGAGGGAGTTGGCCGCAGATGCATACGGGAATGCGCGGAGGGCAGACACATCCCTTGACGGCATCGCGGATGACGTTTTTGGTGATTCGGTCTTCCAGAGAGTGGTAGGAAATGACGCCAAGTCGCCCGCCGGGATTCAAGTGATCGATGGCTTTGGCCAGACCTTCTTCCAACGCGCCCATCTCGTCATTCAAGGCAATGCGCAGGGCTTGAAACACCAGGGTCGCGGGGTTGTGCTTGCGGCCTTTGCCGATGCGGAGATCATCGATGAGGTCCAGCAGGTCTTGTGCGTAAAGAAAGGGAGTGTCCCGACGGCGCTCCACGATGGCTCGAGCGAGTTTCTTGGAGCCCGGCAGTTCTCCGTAGCGGCTAAACCAGCTTTGTAAGTCCTCGGCACTACTGTCCCGCAAGAGGTCGGCCACGGTGGTGCTTTGCCGTTGGTCCATGCGCATGTCCAAGGGAGCTTCCTCGGCCGATTCTGACGCAAAACGAAAGCCGCGGGCGGGGCTGTCGATTTGCCAGGAGGAAACGCCGAGGTCCAGCAGGATCATGTCAACCTTGTCGATGCCAACGTTGCGCAGTGCGCTGTCGAGCTGGCGGAAGGAAGAGCGCACGAGTTTGATGCGGGTTCCGAAGTGGCTGAGTGTCTTCTCGGCGGCGGCCAAGGCATCTTCATCGACATCCAATCCAATGAGAATGCCATCGGGGGAGGTTTGCTCGAGGAAGGCACAGGCATGGCCTCCTCCGCCCAGGGTTCCATCCAGTACCGTGGCGCCGGGGCGCGCTTGTAATAGTTCCAGGCATTCGTTGAGCAAGACCGGCCTATGCTCGAATGTTGTGCCCATGTTCACTCCCGAAGCGCCCAGCTTCGTTTGCACGTCGAAGTGTTGTTTAGAAGAATGGTCTCTCGGTTTCTTTGAAATGGCCCTGGGCACCGCCGACCGCCATCCCTCGCCCCCCGACTCGGGATGACGTTCGCTCTTGGCGGTGCCCAGGACACTTCGAGTTCCCAACCGAATTTCCAATTTCCCCTCCACTCGACCCAACTCCGGGTTCCCATCCTGAGAACCAGGGCTCCTCTTTCGAGGGGACTACAGGCCGAGCTGCGAGATCGCTTTCGAGATCTCGCTATAACTTCCTCGCGTACTCTCCAAATCTTCGTCAAATCGAGTCTTGTCCCAGATCTCGATCCGCGGACCCACTCCGGCCAGCGTAATTTCACGGTCCAATGCCGCGTGTTCCCGCAAGTAGGCGGGAACCAGAATTCGTCCTTGGTTGTCGATGGGGCACTCATCCGAGCCCGAGATGAGGAAGCGCTGGATCTTCTGCACTTCGGGATCGAGGGAGGAGAGGTTGCTGAGTTCCTGCTCCACCTTGGCCCAGTCTTCGTAGGGGTAGAGTGCGAGGCAGTCTTCCAGATTCATGATGACGGGCGCGCGGTCGCTGCGCCGCAGAATTTCCGTACGGTATCCCATCGGGATACTCAGACGCCCCTTGGCATCCATGGTGTGTACGAAGCGGCCGCGAAACATATGGGCGCTCTCATCTCCTGGCGGGGTGAGTTCCTGTGGGACTCAACCCCCAATATGTGGGTAATTATGGTTTACAATACCACTTGGTCCCACAATTCCCCACTTATTTACCCCTTCGTGTCATTTCTTGCCTCGGTTTAGTAAAAAATAAAGACAGACCAGACAAAACTGCAGCGAAGTTGTCGTGAATCAAGCAGTGGGGAAGTTGAGGCCGCTCAGGTGAGCGAGGGAGGGGATGCAAGATGGGAGAAGCAAAGGTTCCGCCCTTCATGTTTTCGCGAAGCAGGCTGTTTTTTGATTTGGGCTTTTGGGGTGGACCTTCGGGTGTGCTTGCGATGCCACGCCCCGTGGGGACACTGAAAGAGGTAGAACCCGAAATCTTTTAAGCAGAGATACTTAGGTGTGATGGGTGAACTCAAGCGATAGGTCCAACTCTCCGAAGAATCGAGCTGAGGACGCGTCTATTGTCAGGCGCCATCTGTGAGGGGATGAGTTCGAGTGATCATCACATGTGAAAAATGTGAAACGCGATTCCGGTTGCAGGACGAGCGTATTCCAGAAAAGGGAACGCAGGTTCGCTGCTCGCGTTGCGCTACCTCGTTCTTTGTTCCGCATCCAAGTCAGAGCGCTGCTGAAACCGTTCCACTGCAAGCTTCTTCAGCGCCGACAGCCCCTAGCGAGGAGGAGTCCCAAGCTGCGACTCCGCCAGCAGCAGCTCCCGCTCCAGATCACTCCACACAAAACAGCTCCATCGAAGAGGACGACCCCTTTGGTGAAAGCTCGGCCGATTTAAGCTTGGATCCTCATCAGGAAAGCGGAACGCACTCCGAATTCGATTTGGAGGCGGGATCAAACGACGAGAACCCATCCGGCGAGACCGAACGCTCCGATGAATGTTCAGCAGAGATCGATGAGATGACGACGGGCGCGCAGTCGAATGGCGGGCTGGAATCGAATCACCCAGAAGATTTCGGAGAAGAAGATTTCGAAGAAGAGCAAGAGGAAGAAGAGGAAGAGGAAGAGGAAGAGGAAGAGGAAGAAGAAGAAGAAGAGGAAGGAATCGAAGAAGAGGAAGAAGAAGAGAAGCCCGACACCGAAATGGATTGGGAGTTTGATCAACCGCTGCCAACCTTGGAATCCAAGGAGCCCACCACTTTGGAATCCGAGGAGCCCACTTTGGAATCCGAGGAGGACGCGCCTGAGGAGCTTGATGAGCGGGACGATCTCTTTGGAAATCCGATGGATGATCGAGACTTTGACGCGGAATTGGGTCAGATCGCTCAAGAAGCTCTGGTCGAGCAGGAGCAATTGGCGCTAGCGTCGGAAGGCCATGCAATGGCTGAGGCCGATTCCGAGGACTTGGGATCTCCGGAAGAGTGGGATTTGGTGGGTAGTCGGCGTGAGGAGCCCCTGGGAGAGAATTCGGGCCAGGTGGAAGATCTGTCTCCCCCGACCATCGGATTCGACGATCTGGACATGACGCACGCCCCCCCAGTGCTGCATATGGAGACCTCAGCGTCTGAGACCAGCGCCGAAACGGAGTTCGATGCAGAGGGACGAGAGTCAGCACTGGATGAGTTCGATGCCACCCCGAATTCTCGGATGTTCTCGATGCCAAGCAACAGCGCCTCTTTGTTGCGCATGGCAGGCCACGCCCTGGGTTGGCTAATTACCGCTGTCATTTTCGCAGGTGTCGCCTATGCGAGCTTATTGCCAACGCCGCGAGCACTTGAAGGCATGCCCTCCAGCGTGTCGGTTTTGGATTACACGGTAACGGAGCTCAAAGCCGAATTAATTGAAAACCGTTGGGGTGGAACTTTGTTGGTGGTGTCGGGTCAACTTGAGAGCCACGGTTCGCTTCAGGACCTTGAATTCCCACATCTCTCCGTGTCTTTAAGTGGGGCAAAAGCTGAGTTGGCGCGCGCTCCTCTGGCCCCTGCAGTGTCAGAGCGTGCTTTGCGCGAGCAATCGGTTGACATGCTGCGCGAGGTACAAAATGCGCTCGCTCGAAAAACAGTCTTCCAGCCGAGCGGAGGTTCTCTGCGTTTTCACGCCATCTTTGATGACGTTCCCGCAGCGGCGACAAGCTTAGATGTGGTTGTTCTGCGCAGCATCGACTGATCGCAATCCGGCCAGCACCGCAGTTCGGATGAAGCAATCTTCCAAGAAAAAATCTAGAGAAGTGACCTACTCGTTGCCGCGAGGTCTGCAGCTATTAGGAAGATGAGTTTGAGGATGTGGATGAATCCGCATCCGCTACCTTGTCTTCGTCCTTCGAGGGCGTGACATCAATTTCATCAGCGCCGGTGAGTCCCGTTTTGAAATTCTTGATTCCCTTTCCGAGCCCCGCGCCCAACTCAGGCAGGCGTCGTGCGCCGAAAATGACAACGACGAGGAGAAGGATGATGAGAATTTCGGGGAGACCTGGGGCTCCAAACATGGGCAACATGAGCGATTCCTATCTTTGTACGTGCTTAGTACGTGAATGTGTGACATGGGAAGGGTGCCGGGCCTTGGGGCTACGGTCAAGAACTTCGCGCCAGTAACTAGTTTCTAAAGGAAAACGATTCATGAGTATTTTTAAAGCCTATGACATCCGCGGCCTGGTTCCCGAGCAATTGGATACCGAACTCGCCTACGGCATCGGCCGGGCGACGGCCAATTTTTTGGGGGGTGAAACGCTGGTGGTGGGGTGGGATGCCCGCACCAGCGCCGATGCCTTTTCCGAGGCTGTTTTGCGCGCCGTGGCCGACGAGGGCGTCAATGTGATCGCCCTGGGGCCGGTGGCCACCCCTATGCTCTATTTTGCCGTGGAAGAGTGTGCCGCGGCCGGCGGCATCATGATTACCGCCTCTCATAACCCGGGACAGTACAACGGTTTTAAAATCTGCCGGGAACATGCCATTCCCGTGGGTGGTGACACTGGCTTAAAAGATATCGAGCAGCTTGTGCCCCAACGCAGCAAGGCACCGGTGGCCACCAACCGTGGCTCTGTGACGCACCTGGACATCACTGAGGACTACGTGCGTCACGTGAAAAAAGTCGGTGGTGACTGCCCCCCTCTGCGCGTGGCCATGGATTGTGGAAACGGCATGGCGGCGGCCGGCCTCGAGACTTTATTGGAAGACTTGCCCCTTGAAGTCGAGAGATTGTATTTCGAGCCCGACGGCAGTTTCCCCAACCATGAAGCGGACCCGCTAAAGGAAGAAAACCTGGCCGATGTGATCGCCGCAGTGAAGCGTGTCGGTGCGGATTTTGGCGTGGCTTTTGATGGGGATGGCGATCGCGCTGTGTTCGTCGACGAGGCGGGCAGACCGATTTCCTCTGATCTGGTGACAGCCTTATTGGCGGGACCCTTGCTCAAAAAGAATCCGGGGGCCACGGTGCTGTATGATCTGCGTTCCAGTCGTTCAACTGCCGAAGCCATTCGAGAGAAGGGCGGTGTGGCCGAGATGTGCCGCGTGGGCCACTCCTTTGTCAAAGCCCATATGCGTGAAAGCGGTGCTGTCTTTGGTGGCGAGTTGTCGGGTCACTTCTACTTCCGCTTCTCAGACAATCTCATTGCCGACGACGGCATCGCCGCCTTTGTCGCCATGTTGCAGTTGCTCGCTTCTGAGCAAAAACCCATGTCGGAGCTCGTGGCTCCCCTTCGACGTTATGCGGCCAGTGGTGAAATCAATAACCGCGTATCCGACACGGAAGTGGTGATCGCTGCCATTGAAGCCGAGTATGCAGAAGGTGCTGAGGTTTCTCACTTGGATGGTCTGTTGGTGCAGTTTTCCGACTGGTGGTTCAACCTGCGCCCCTCCAACACCGAGCCCGTGATTCGCTTGAATTTGGAGGCGGAAACCGTGGAAGATATGGAACAGCGGCGCGACGCAATCCTGGATCGCATCGCACAGTTTTCGAGCTAGCCCCAGGCTTTGATCAGGGGCTGTAGGTGGATCGCCTGCCGAACGCTACTTTGCGCTAACCGTATCGATCCGCACGAGCTCTTCTTGAATCAGCTTGTCGAATTCTTCAAAGGGTTTGGCCCCGCTAAAGGGAATGCCGTTGAGAAAGAAGGCGGGTGTACCTGAAACGCCGGCCAGTTCGCCTTCCCTCATGTCTCGCTTCACTTGTGCGACGACATCGCTGGAGGCAATGCAAGTGCTAAAGGCGGCCACGTCGAGACCCTGCTCGCCAGCGATTTCTTTCAAGCGTTGCACGCTCAAGTTGTGCTTGTTTTTAAACAAGGAGCGATGCACCCCGATGAACTTCCCCTGGCGGTCGGCGCAAATGGCGGCCTTGGCCGCGTCGCTGGCCTGGGGGTGCATGGAGGTCAGCGGATAGTGTCGATACACCCAGCGCACTTTGTCCGGATAGGTCGCGGTTACGCGCTGCATGGCGGGCTCGGCGCGTTCACAGAAGGGGCATTGGTAGTCGGTAAACTCGATGATGGTAATGATGGCGTCGTCGGGTCCGATGGTAATTCCCGTGGCCGCCACATCGATGCGCGGTCGGGTTAACAGAATGCGTACTTCGTTTTCGGCGCGCAGCATTCGCAGGTAGGCGTCGCGGAAATCAATATCACGAGTTGTGGTCAAGAACTTTCGAATCTGTTCGCCCACTTGCTCCAAGGTGGCGTTGCCCATGCGCCGTGAGTTTTCTGTGTAGAACTGGCTCACTTCCTCGTCGGTAATGGGATCGGCTTCGCCTTGTTCCTTGGCGAGAAGTTCCGGGACCGAAAGTCCCGTCTCGGCAGCTTCGGCATCCAAGAGCCGTTGGTCAATCATGTCGTTGAGGGAGTTGGAGCGAACCTCATAGGCTTGGGACTGGTTTTGCTGTTCCGCCAGTGAGCGCAGGTATTCTTCCATGATCCATTGATCGAGTTCGGCTTGGCGGATCGTGGACTCTCCCAGTGTGGCCACCACGGGAGAGTCGGCATTGGAAGTCTTTTCCACTTCGGATTGATTGGAAGCTGAGCAAGCGAGCGTAAAGAAACTCAAGCTCAAAACAATCGGTGTGATTAGAGCGTTACGTAATAACTGCATGCGGGTTTCCTTGGCCAGCATTTGCCTTCTAGAAATTCTCGGGCGCCGGTGTGGTTGGGTTTCCATTTTGGTTGCTACTCTAAAGCTTCCCTGCGAAGGGGCAGAGTATAAGCGTAAAACCGGAGGATGTGTCCAGTGAGATCCATTCAAGTCTTGGATGCGGGTAAGCTCGCAGGGTTCCAAAAAGGTCTCGGACTCCATGGCGAGTCCATCCGCTTCTTGTGGAGCAACCGCTCCTTATGGCCCCTGGCTGCCGTTCCCGCCCTGTTTTCCCTGTTGTCTTTTGCGGGCGTAGGTTTGGTGCTGTTGTCCTATGGCGAGCAGTTGGGTGCGCTGACAAGCAGTTGGTTGCCGATGCTAGAAGTGGTGGATTGGTATCAATGGATCTGGATCGGGCCTGCCAAATTTGGCCTGTGGCTTGTGTCCGGCTTGCTTTTCCTTTTCGCGGTGGCCTTGTTGTTCTTGCTGGGCTTTTTGATCGCCAATATCCTGGCGGCGCCTTTCTTGGATTTATTGTCCCAACGCGTTGAAAGCCTGGTGAAAGGCAAGGGCGAAGAAATCCCAGAAGGTTTTTGGGATGTCGTCAAAGAAATAAAGCGCACGATTCTTGAAGAAATCCGCCGAACGGGGGCCTTCTTGCTTTTGCAATCCGCCGTGCTGTTGCTGGGTCTGGTTCCAGGTTTGCAACTGTTGGCCATGCCCATGGCTATTGGGATCGCAGTTTTCTTTCTCACCTTGGATATGTCGAGCTACGCCTTGGACCGGAGAAGGTTTTCTTTTGCCGAGAAGCGGCGCTGGCTTTCTGCGAATCGCTACAGCGTGGTGGCCTTTGGTTCCCTGGCCATGTTTGCCTGCGCGGTCCCGGGTGTGAACTGGTTCGTCATGCCTTGGTTTGTCACAGGGGGCACACTCTTTGTGCTTCGCTCTTGTCCCGACGACCCTGGGGCAGAGGATGCCGAGCCTGCGGGCGTAGATGCCCCGAGCGGGGTCGGCCCGCCGATGGAAAAATGAACTAGAGCAGCCCTAGCTGGGGTCGAAGGAATTCCCACATACGCTTAAATGCGTTGCCGGGAAGTTCTGCATGGCTGACCTCGTACCACTCGATCTCCTTCGGAGAATGGGCAGCGTCAAACAGCCGTTCCGTAAGCACCCGTGGTACGCGCTCATCATGTTTGGCGCCGATCACCAGCAGCGGTCTCGGATTGAAATTGCCGATGTACGAGGCTGGATCCAATTCGGGGGGGCCAAAGCCACCACCGCCAATGGCCAGGGCCGCCGCACGTGGGCGAGGGTCTATCCCGCAAAAGATGCCCCCTAAAATCGAACTCAAACTGAGGCTGGCAAAGACCATGCGTTCGGCGTCGATGTCGGGCAGGGCTTCGGCGGCATTGAGTGCATTGCGCATATCGATGACAGATTGGCGGACAAACTCGCGCCACAGAAAGCTGGAGAAGCCCGCTAGGTCTTCTCGCGGTTTGGCGACGATCTCAAGCAATTGCTCGGTCATCTTCGGGCTCACCCGATCTCCGTGCAGCGGCAGGTCGATGCTCATCACGGCCGCGCCGCCTCGTACCCAGGGTCCCGCAGCGGCATCCAAGCTCGGCGCGTCTTTGGAACCGCCAGCGCCGTGTTGCAGGAGAACCAGGGGGTAGGTCGCCTTGCCGGAGCCTTTAGCGGGAGAGGAGCCTTCAGCGGGTGAGGAGCCTTCTGGATATAAAATGCGCCCGGGGACGCGATCACCGCGACTGGTGAACTCAATTTCTAGCCGGCGCAGGTCGGGCAGGGTGTCGTGATTGCCGACTTCCCGCGTTCGGAGGCCGAGGGACTCCTTGGGATCGGTCTGAAACAGCTCGGGGCTTTGAGTCTTAGGCATGGTGGAGGGAGTTTAACTGGCTCCCAGTTGTTTGTGCTCGGTGTTTTCCGAGCCTGCTTTACCCGCAATCGAATAGGCCTTGAGAACTCGGCTCTTCTTTTTCGCCGCGTTCAAGGCTTCGGCACTGGATCGCCATTCATCGATTTCTTTCTGGAAGCTGGCAACTTCGAGAACCCACTCCTGGCCGGTGATGGCTTCGAAGACGGCGTTGTCACGGAAAACCAAGACGACATCGCCCGTGGCGACCAACACCAACTCGGATAGCGGCGACGTGATGGAGGGCAGGAGTTTGCGCAGTGCGGAGATGCTCTTGCGAATGCGCTGTAGGGAAACACCACTGTCGATGAGTCGCTTAGTGGCTTTCAAGGCGACCAGGTCTTGAAAGGCATAGCGGTAATGACCGCCAGTGGTTTGTACTGAAGGGGTCACGAGGTCCGTCTGTGCCCAGTACTGCAATTGTCTTCTGGAAATGTCCAGAATCTGGGAAACTTCCCGGCTTCGAAAGAGTACATCCTTGGCATCTTGGGATACAGCCATCGACAAGCGACACCTCCTTGAGAACATCAATTACAAGCGCTTCTGAAATTCAGCCCATCACACCGATTTGTTTTAAACCAACATGCCTGCAGCCCATTCGCAAGCACCCCCCAAATCGGTTTTGTAACCTGGATCACAGAACGTAGTTCGGAAGGATGGGTGCGGTCAAGTCCTAGTGTAACCTTGTCTGTCCAGAAACTTGCTTTCTTGGGATTCCGCTCGCTTGCTTTCAGCCTGATTCGGCGCTCAGGCCCGTTTTAACGCCAACCCAGGCTGCTTTACCTGCCCTGTCCATCGCCCCATACATCCATTGCTTTCCATTTTCTCATGCTACCCGAATGGAGAGGCCTAGAGTAAGATACAGGCGATGAGCACCGATAATAAAAGTAAACTTCCCGCTGAACTGAATCAGCTCTTTGTCGAAGACGGAGGGCGCCGCCGTCCCTATATGCGCGGGATCATGATTCACTCCCTGATGGCACGTGGTGGGCGCTATGAGGACGCTCTAGAGACCGCACAGGCGGTTTTACAGAAATTTGAGTCCCGAGAGGCGGTGGCACGCGAGGAACTTGCCGAGGCCGTCGCAGAATATTGGGGGAGCCATTTTTCAGAGCCCTTGGTGGAACCGGTCACCCTGCCAGAGACCATCACAGTGGTTTGGGAGGGTGCCAGCACTCCTTTCTCCAAAGGGATTCTTTCGCAGAGCCTTTTAGCCGCGGCCATTGACCCCACGGATGCCTACGATGTGGCGCGTGATATTGAACGTCGATTACTCGTTGCGGGCATTCGGCAAGTTCAGCGCGGCGATTTGCGACGGCGGGCGTATCAAGCGCTGGAGAAGCGGATTAGCAAGGAAGCTGCCGAACGCTATTTAACCTGGCGTAAGTACCAGGAGCCTGCGGATCGGCCTGTGATCTTGCTCCTCGGCGGAGCGACCGGAACGGGAAAAACCTCCTTGGCCCTGGAGGTGGCGCATCGCCTTGGCATCGGTCGTGTGATTTCGACGGATTCCATTCGGCAAGTGATGCGGACCATGCTCTCGCCTGATCTCGTCCCCGCCTTGCACACCTCCTCCTTCGATGTGCACGTGGGCATGACTGCTTCTTCCGGTGGGGATCCGGTGATTGATGGATTTCACGGGCAGGCCACAACCGTGTCCGTGGGCGTGCGCGGGGCCATGGATCGGGCCATCTCTGAAAACTGTAGTTTGGTGATGGACGGAGTTTCGCTCTTGCCCGGGTTGATCGATCTGGATGATTACCACGATCAAGCCGATATTATTTTCTTGGTGGTGGCGGTACTGGACGAAGATGCCATGAACGAGCGTTTTCAATCCCGGGCCAAAGAATCGGCGAAAAGGCCGTCGCACCGTTATTTGAAACACCTTGACGCGATTATCAACATTCAAGATCACTTTTTGGAGGCGGCGGAGCGCTTCGGTATACCCATTGTCAACAACAGCTCCTTCGAAAATTCTGCCAAGTTGATCATTCGTCATGTCACGGAGAGTTTGCGTGAAAACGATTCGACGGAATCCAACTAACAACACATTCAAAGTTCCGAGCTGGACCGGACTCTTCCTTCTGTTGGGACTGTTGGGAACCGGGGCATGTGCTCCACTGACGGTGAACGAAGAGAAGCAGATGGGCCGGGGTGTGGCTCAGGATGTCATGGAAGAGATGACTCTTGTCGAGGATCCACTCGTGGTGGCGTACGTCCGGGATATCGGTTTCAAGATTGTCAAAGCCGCCGGCCCCCAGCCTTTTGATTATAAATTTTACGTTGTTGAAAATGACGTGATCAATGCGTTTGCCCTGCCGGCCGGTTGGATCTTTGTGCACACGGAAACCATTCTCAAGGCGCGCAATGTCAGTGAGTTGTCCGGGGTGATCGGGCACGAAGTGGGGCATGTCGCGTTGCGTCACATCGCCAATAATTATCGCCGACAACAGAGCGTGGGCATTGCGCACCAAGTCGGTGTGCTTGCGGCTGAGGTCTTGGTCGGGGGAATTGGCGCCGATGCCGCGGATATCGGTGGCGGCCTGGCGGGGACGGCTTATTTAAACACCTTTAGTCGCGAGGCTGAGGAGGAAGCCGATATCTTTGCCGTTCTCACCTTGCCCAAGGCGGGCTACGATCCCGAAGGCTTGGTGACTTTTTTTGAGGTGATGCAGGCCGAGTCGAGCGGGTCCTACACGCCTGAGTTCCTTCGGAGTCATCCGACCAGCGATGAGCGCATCAAAACCACACAACGCTTGGTCAACAGGCTTCCCTCGCGTTCGGGTTTGCTAAAGAGTGATGGGGACAAACTCATCCAGGTACAAGACCGGATTCGCAAGTTGGAGAAGCGAAACAAATAGGCAGCTGAAAAGAGCCAATCGCCGGATCGACTTTGCGCTCTGGATGGGTCTCCAAATCCGTGCAGTTTCATCCCCGCAGCTTTCATTGTGAGAATCGTGAAATAGGGCGGCTGCCGCGTGTATTTTTTGCCAGTGTGAATGAGGTAGGAGAAACGAAGGCCGCATGCCTAGAACGCTCAAAACAGATATCCCCGGTGAAGACTGGCGGGTAAGCCCCGAGCAAGCCCGGCAGAAAGGGTGGCGGGAGATCTTTGCCCCCGATCTAGAGGAGGGGTTTCCACTTGTTGTGGAGATCGGCTTCGGTCGAGGTGAGTTCATAATCGACTTGGCGGCTAGGAATCCAGATACGGCGTTTGTGGGAGTGGAGTACAACCGCGGGCGTGTGGTGAAGATGGCCCGGCGGCTGGCCCGGCGAGAGTTTCGCAATATACGTATTGTAGAAGCCAAGGGACAGGAAGTCGTGTGCGATCTGCCGCTGAACTCGGTCTCTGAGTTCTGGGTGAACTTTTCAGATCCGTGGCCCAAAGATCGGCATGCCAAGCATCGGATTTTGCAGGCCGAGATGATCCATGCCATGGCATTGCGCCTTGTGCCAGGCGGTCTCCTGCACGCGGCGACGGACCATGAGAACTATGCCGAGTTTATTCAAGATCGGATTTCCAAGGAGTCTCTTTTGGAGAACGCTTTGACGCCGTTTCCCTTTGTGCGGGAGATGCCCGAGCGTATGGTGACGGCGTATCAAAAAATCTGGTGGGAAAAGGGCAGCAGGCCTTATTTCTGGGAGTATCAGCGCGTGGCTCGTGAGCCGCTGCTCGAAGAAGCCGTGGATCCCCTAATGAAAGGCGTGTGGCGCCTGTTCAGGCAAGAAGGTTAGCTATGGGTTTTGTGTCGAGTCACACAGGGCGAGTGAGGTTGCAGCTTGTCTGAGCCGCTTAATCTAAAAGATTACGCAACGGCGAGTTTGCGCGAGCGCTTTGCCAAAGCAGGGATCAAACCCTTCCGCGCCGATCAGGTAGCACAGTGGCTCTACGTACGCGGTGTGGAAGACCCACTGGAGATGACGGATCTCGACAAGGCGCTGCGCGAAAAGCTGTCTCTGGAATGGAAGACGAGCGCCTTGAGTTTGTCTGACTTGCAGCGTTCGGTGGACGGCACACTGAAAGGTGCATTGATGGCCGAAGACGGTGCCATGATCGAAGCTGTCATTATTCCAGAGGGTGATCGCCGCACGCTGTGCATTTCATCCCAAGTGGGTTGTGCCCTGGCTTGTTCCTTTTGTGCCACCGGCGAGATGGGGTTTACGCGCAACCTCAGCACAGCCGAGATTGTGGATCAATTTCTTCACATGCAACGGGAGATGCCCGAGGGCGAAGAGATCTCCAATATTGTTTTCATGGGCATGGGTGAACCCTTGCTCAATTTGCCCAACGTCATCGAAGCCGTGCGCATCTTTCTGGACCAGAAGACCTTCGCCATTGCGAGCAAGCGCATTACCGTGTCGACCTCGGGCGTGCTCAGCAAGATTCCTGTGTTGTTGGAGGCGGTACCGGTGAATCTGGCCTTGTCGCTGCACGCCACCACGGACAAGGTGCGCGATGTTCTGGTACCGTTGAATAAAAAATTCCCCCTGGCGGCGGTTATGCTGGAATTAAAAAACAACCCGATGATTACTAAACGCCGGCCCGTTTTCTTTGAGTACACCTTGCTGGAGGGCGTGAACGACAGTCCCGAAGATGCCAGGCGCCTCGTGGGCTTACTGAGGAAGTTGCCGGCCAAACTCAACGTGATTCCAATGAATCCTCACCCCGGATCCACGTATCGCAAGCCTGCAGAGGATGTGATTGGTCGCTTTATGAAGGTGTTGGCGAAGGGTAATTTCCCAATTACGCTACGAAAAAGTAGAGGGTCGGACATCGATGCGGCTTGTGGTCAATTAGCCGCACGTAATAGAGTTGATGCTCTAATCAATTTGCAGTAGTAGAGACAGTGTCCCTTAAAGATTTTTGAAGAAAAATCGGAATAAAAACGCTTTGCGAAGGAGTCAGTGATGTCCCTCAAATACAGATTTGACAGTGATGTGGATACCGTCTTTGAACTGCTGACAGATCCTGATTACCTGGTGCAACGCAGCATCGATATGGGTGAGGCCAGCGCCGACTGTGAAGTGAGTGATGTGGGCGAAGATGAAACCCAGATTGAGATTACGCGCAAGGTAGAGCAAGACTTACCGGTTTTCCTCGCCAAGATCTTCAGTCCTTCTCAGACCGTAAACCAGAGCGAGTGCTGGAAACGCTATGGCGAAAAGTATGTTGGCAACTACGACATTCAAATCCAAGGTCAGCCCGTCGAGGTTCATTCCTCCTTTAAATTAGAGCCCAGTGAGAGTGGCTGCGAATACTCCGTCGATCATAATGTGTGTGTGAAGATTCCCGTCATTGGCAAGAAGGTGGGGAAATACGTACAAACCCAAACCGAAGACGGCATTCTTCGGCAACTTGAGCACGCCAAAGAAAAGTTGGCTTAAGCCTCTTTCGAATCCTCGATTCAACCCCTTGTGGTAGGTCCTGAGGCGCGGTGCCCCTGGCCGCGTCGCCATGGGATTGTGTACCCGCGTTCTCAGTATCGTGCGGAAGCCGTTTCTCATTTCTCTCCTCCAGGGTTTCATGCCCATCCTTCCCGTCTTGTTTTCATAGAAGAACTCATGAGATGAATTGATTCGCAGGCGTCGGCACAACTCTTGCTCTGCTATCGGGCATGAAGACATTCCGAGTGGATCAAGTGAAAGGGTGGTTGTTGCTGCTCGGCCTGAGCCTGAGCCTAAGTCTGAGTTCAAGCGGGCTGGCCGTGGCTTCGGCCGATCCCGCTTTGTCTGGGCCCGGTTCCTGGCAGTGGTCACAGGTGCCCATTTCGGTGCGGGCTTCCGAGCAAGGGGCCTTGGCCATGGACTTCTCCCGAGAGTTGTTGGCTGTGGGGGATGAGCAGAGTCTGTGGCTCGTGGATTTGCGCGACAGCGAATTTCTGACAAAGAACTTTCTGTCGACAGCGAGTCGTCGACTCTTTGGTTGTCGCAATGTTCGCGATTTGGCCTTTGCGCCCGATGGGACGCTGTGGGTCGCCAGTGCCAATGGTTTATGCCGCTTGGTGAATCTGGCCAAAGGTCCCTTGAATTCCACACATCCTAAAGCCCTTGAGCAATCGACCTTGGAGACCCTGTCATTGGGGTTGGGCGACCTGGAGCTTCATCGCTTGGCGCTGACTTCGGATCTACTTGTCTTGGGGAGTAATCGCGGTCTGGTTTTCTCTCACGTCAGCAGCCATTGGCGTCAGTGGCGCAAGGGCCCGACGGATCTTCCGAAAGGGCTGGTGACGGCCCTGGATGTGCGTCCGCTTCTGCCAGCGGGTCATGGAGCCTCAAGATGGGAAGTCTTGTTGGGCGTTTCGGGACAGATTTGGGAAATGGAAGTGAACTGGCAGGATTCAACGGGCTTTACCTTTTCAAAAATGCGTCGACAGTCGATTCCTGACGGCGGCTTGCGTGTGGTGAGCTTGGATCTGTTTTACGACGAGTTGGGTGCCGATGCCCTGGTGGTGGAGGCCGAACGAGTGGCTCAATGTCAACGCGCAGGTTCAGACGGGCAATGTTCCTGGCACAGCGAACGCTTACGCTTGCCCCCAGGGGTTGAAGCCCTGGCTGCATGGGCGGCCGAGCAGGGGCTTTGGTTGGCTACCAATCGCGGTTTGTTTTGGCGAGGGCAAGGCCGTGAGCGCTTTGAGCATTTTTTGGAAGCGACGGATCATTCTTCCGTCCTCGCCGTTGCGGTGCGGGGGGATCGAGCCGTCTTCTTGGGGGAGAGAGGGGTGTTCCTGGGCCGACGTTTGAGTGAACCCCTCGAAGTGTCCGTGCCTTTGGAGGCGCAGATCGCTATGCCGCCGAGCCGCGCGTCCCAGGAGCCCTCCATCGAGGAAGTGCGGAAAGCGGCCTTGGCCTATCTCGATCTGGACCCGAAGTGGATTCGCAGTCTGCGCGACGGGGTGGTGCGCCGAGGCGCCTTGCCCGTCGTCGGATTACGCCTTGGGGCCGAGCGTTCCCGCAGTCGCAATCGGGACCATGACGAAACCTTTACCTCGGGAGCGTTGCATCACTTGAAGGACCGGGATCGCGATCGCAGGACCGATTATGAGGTGTCACTGAGTCTCTCCTGGGACCTGGCTGATTTGGCCTACCACCCCGAGTCCATCGATGTGTCCGACGAAGCCCGCGACGTCCTGGAGTTGCGAGACGAGGTTCTCGATGAACTCACCCAATTGTATTTCGACCGTCACCGCACCTTGCTCGAATTGGCCTCCCTTGAGCAGGCACAGGTACAGGCACAGGTCGCAGCCCCTCCGGCTTCCTCATGGGATCTAAATTCTTCTGTGGAACCCCTTCGCAGTGTGGAAGCGGAGCGCTTGCGTCTGCGTGCTGATGAACTGGCTGCGGGAATCGACGCTTGGACGGGAGGCTGGTTTAGTGAACGTGTGCGGCGACAGGCGTCCCATCAATGAATGGGTTGTGCAGAAAATTTTTTCGAGTGGTCTGATCACCCCCGTGTCCCAAACAAGAGGAGTGTGTGATGAAGTCATGGAGTTGTGGTGGATGGGTGGTCGTTTTACTGATGAGTCTGCAGAGTGTGGCGTCGGCGACGCCTTTGCTGTCGGAGGTCTATTACGATGCGGTGGGTACCGATGGTGGGAAAGTCTTTGTGGAGTTGTACGGGCAAGCGGGAGAGAGCCTGGAAGGTCTTCAATTGGTAGCGACCAATGGGGCCACTGGCAGCGCTGTGTTTAGCGTGGACTTAACAGGCATCTTTCCCGAGGGCGGTTTCTTTGTGCTGGCCGACGGCAGCAGTGGCGTCACCGAGGTGTTCAACGCCGACCTGATCGTCGCGAATGTCGATCATCAAAACGGGCCCGAAAATTTTCTGCTGTTCAGTGGGGAGACGCTGTTGGATGCCTTGGGGTTCGGGGACTTCAGCGAGGGTGACGTGTTTCAAGGCGAGGGCATGGCGGCTCCCGATGCCCCGGCGGGTTCCAGCCTGGCCCGTTGGTTTGCCAACATCGATACCCATGACAATGCCGCGGATTTTACAATCCTCGCTCTCCCCACACCGGGAGAGGGGAGTTTGTCTTCGGTTCCCGAGCCGGGTGGCTTGCTCTTGTCCGGTCTGGGGTTGCTCTTGTTGGCGAGCGTGAGGAGGCGTCACGCCTGAGCCAGCGGGGGTCTGGGTCGGGCAGTTCCGCTGTGCCATGAAAGCTGAACATCGACGAATTCCATTGGTATTTCATCCATGGAAAGCTGGAAAATGCCCCTGGAAGAGCTTCAATCAGTCCAGCAAACGCATCAACTGCCGATAGGCCCAAGAGATGCCGAAGAAGGCCCGGAGCTACCTTCCAGCCAGGCTCCTTGCATTTCTTGGGCTGGCTGGCACTCTTGGGTGAAGGGTGTCCCTGCGGGATTGATGAAGGGGTCGAGTCCGGATGCTTTCCGGTTTTAATACAAACATTCGCCACCGAGCTGTTCTGTTTCATATCCAAACAGAAGACAGTGGACGGGCGCATCCGCACATCATCAGCCACCTGTACTACGGTGGCACGATCTTGGCTTCGGAGAAGAACGGCTATCCGGATCTTCTAGCTGGAGAGCATGACGACGACGCCATCGAAAACGGCGTCAAAAAGAGAATGCAGGAGCAGCACAAGGAAATGCTGCGCGATCTGAGGCGTGGGAGTTTCGACTCCGAGATCGTCGTCCGACTGGGCGATGGGATCTTTCCGGAAGGCACCGACGGGGATCTGGCCTTCGCCGAGACCGGTGAAATCGCCCCGGCACCCGACGACAACTTGGTTGATGATCGATTGGCCGAAGATGAATTCGAAATCGCCATCGAGGAAGCTCGACCGGTACCCGCGGAGACACCGCCTTCCATCGCAGCCAAAAAACGCGTCTCTGCAGGTGCTCGAGCCCTGGCCAGCTTGGGCCGAAAGCCCAAGCCAAAGCGCAAGGAATCCAAAGAGCCCAAGGAGTCCAAGGGACGAGAATTTGGGGAGAGTATCGTGTCGGACAAGCCTCTCGACGAAGTGGTCTTTGACTTCTTGGTTGAGAACGCGCGGAAGAAGCCTTCCTCCAAGTGAGTGTCGGGACGACGGGTACGGCCGGCCGAAGCAGTGACCCCATCATCCGCGTTTATCACGCATCGAAATCCTATTTGCCCGGAACCTTTGCTTTACACGATCTGACCTTGGAGGTTCATCGCGGCGAGTTTGTCTTTCTTACCGGCCCGAGCGGCGCCGGAAAAACCACTTTGCTCAAATTGTTGTTCTCTGCCGAACGTCCCACTGAAGGCCAGATCATTTTGCGCGGTCGCAATATTGCGCGGCTGAGTGCCGCGGCGGTACCGGCCTTGCGTCGCCGCATTGGTGTGGTGTTTCAGGATTATAAACTGCTCCAATCGCGCACCGTGGAAGAAAACGTGGCGGTGGCGTTGGAAGTCTTGGGCGTGCCCCCGCGCGAGATTCGGGCGCGCGTCTTCTCCATGCTCAAACAAGTTGGCTTGCAGCATCGACGAACCCATCACCCGCTGTCGCTCTCGGGCGGCGAGCAGCAGCGTGTGTCCATCGCTCGCGCCTTGGTCAATGAACCCGAGATTCTTTTGGCCGATGAGCCCACGGGCAACTTGGACCCGGAACTCACCATCGAGATCATGGACCTGCTGGCCAACGCCTCCTTGCGAGGGACCACGGTGATGGTGGCGACCCACGACTTGGGGTTGATCGATCGCTATGGGAAGCGAAGATTGGCACTTGAGGGCGGGCGCTTGAAGGACGACATCCCCGCGCATAGGTTTACTTAATGCGAATTGGCGATCAGTTCACGATTCATCGGGCTCAATACTTTTTGCGTTCAGCCGTGGCAGGGTTGCGCGCCAGCCCTGTGACCAGCCTGGTCGCCGTCGTCACCATTGCCATGGCCTTGTTGCTCATCGGTGTCTTCCTGCTCTTGTTGGAGAACATGGACCAGGTCTTGGATCGCTTCGGCGAGTCGCTGGTCGTGACCGTCTACCTGGAAAACAATGTCGCGGAGGAGGATGTGCAAGCCTTCCAGAGCCGTTTTTCCAGCATCGAAGGCGTGGTGGGCACGGTCTTTGTTTCCAAAGAAGAAGCCTTGGATCGTTTTCGCCATCGCGTCGGGGATCAAGGGGGCTTACTCGATGGATTGGATGAAAATCCCTTGCCGCCTTCTTTTGAGCTCAGTTTGGAAAAGGAACGGTCCTCCATCGAATCTCTGGCCTTGGTGGCGCAATCCATTGACGGCATCCCCGGTGTCGATGAAGTCAGTTATGCCCAAGAATGGGTCAGTGGCTATGAGAACTTCCTCAGCTTGGCTCGTGTCATCGGTGCGGCCTTGGGCGGTGTGTTGGCCTTTGCCGCATTGCTCATCGTGGCCAATACCATTCAGCTGACCATCTATGCACGCCGAGACGAGTTGGACATTCTGGCCTTGGTCGGTGCCAGCCGCACCTTCGCGGGAGTTCCTTTTTTGTTGGAGGGATTGTTGCAGGGCTGTGCCGGCGGCGTCAGCGCGGTGGCGTTGCTCTACGTTTTGTACGAGCTGCTCTTGCCCTACACGGCAGCCGGTTGGTCCTTTTTGCTGGGAAATGTGCCGCCACAATTCTTGTCGGATGCTGGCACGCTACTGATTGTCGCTGTGGGAGCGGGCTTGGGCTTGCTCGGTTCGGCTGTCGCATTGACGACGGCCAAGCGCCCATGAGGGGAGGGGGCACCCTGATGGGTGTTCTGATGACCTTGGCTTTGCTCGTAGGCGGTCTCTGGCTTTCGCCCGCGGCGGCCAACCAGGACGCCAATGCACAGCTGGAAGAAATCCGTCGCGCCATTCAAATCAGCCGTGAGCGCTTGCTGAGTTTTAATCGCAATGAATTCGGTTTAATCGATGCTTTAGAGGCCACGGATGAAAGCATCTCCTTGCTCACCCAACAGGTGGCGCGTACGCGTAAGGCCAAGCGCGAGGCGGACCAGGCCTTGACCAAGGTCATTGCCGAGGAACGCGTCTTGGTGAAGCAGATGTCCAAAACCCAAAGCGCCATGTCGGGCCGTGCGGTGGCCTTGTACAAGGCGGGCGATGTCGGTCCGCTTTCGCTGCTGTTTTCTGCGGTGGATCTAAAAGAGCTATTGGCTCGTACTCAAATCTTGCGCCTATTGCTCAAACGCGATCAGGAGTTATTGCAGCAGTTTTTGACCCAGCGCAGCGCCTTGGAGAAAACCAAAGTGCAGCACGAGGAAGCGGTGGTAACGCAGACGGCGTTGGCCGAGGCCTTGCGCCTGCAGTTGGGAGATTTGCGCGATCAGCGTAGGGCCAAGGGCTTGGCCCTGAAGGCGATGCACAAGGATCGGCGGCGCGAGCGGCAGGTGCTCGTGGATCTGGAGGCGGCTGCGCTGGCCATGGAAGAAACCCTGCGCGCCATGCGAGATGCGCCGATGCATAGGCGCCGAGATCCGGTAGCGCGAAACTTTGCGGCTCTCAAGGGAAGCTTGCCGCTGCCGGTGAACGGACCGCTGTTGCGCGAGTTTGGTCAAGTGATCGACGAGGAATTTCGCACCAAGACGTTTTACAAAGGTGTGGACTTTGAAGGAGAGGCTGGCGCGCCGGTACGAGCCGTGGCCGCGGGCGACGTGCGCTTTGCGGGTTGGTTCCGGGGCTATGGCAAGATCGTGATCCTCGATCATTCAGAGCAATACTTTACGATCTCGGGGCATCTCGAATCCATCGAGGTGGAGGTGGGAGATGAGGTGGCCAGCGGTGAGATACTGGGGAGTGTAGGCGAGACAGGGTCCCTGTCGGGGCCGCGCTTATACTTTGAAATTCGCGAAGGGGGTGAGGCTTTGGACCCCGTGTCCTGGTTTGCGCGCTAGAGTTCCCCAGTCCCAACCCGGTCCCATCCCCAGTCGCATCACTAGAAGTGTCAGTCTGATAAGTAAGGCAAAAGGCATGAGTAAAAAGGAGCAAATTCTTATGGTTACAAAGCATTTATTCATGCTTTTCCTTTCGATTTCAGTCGCGGGCCTGACCCTGGCCACAGGGGTTGTGTCTCGGGCAGATGAGGCGACTGAGACCCCGACCCACGAGGAAGAGGCTCCTGCGCCCATTCCTCACCCTATTCCTCACCCCGCTCCTCACCTCACTCCTTACCCCACCCCGGCTTCCACTCCCAAACCCGCTCTTACTCCCAAGGCGCTGGAAAATTATGAGGCTTTGAATTTATTCTCCGAGGTGTTGCACCACCTGCGCAGTGAGTACGTCGAGGAGTTGGATGAAGAAGAACTTATTTATGGGGCCGTTCGCGGCATGCTGCAGGAACTGGATCCGCACTCGGTGTTCATGCCACCCAGGATTTATGAGGACATGCAGGCCAAGACCCGCGGCTCCTTCGCCGGTTTGGGCATCGAAGTGTCCGTCAGCGAGGACCACTTTATCCAAGTGATCTCTCCCATTGATGATACGCCGGCCTCGCGTGCGGGCATCAAGGCGCGCGACAAAATCGTGGAGATCTGCCCCACGGAAGTACCGGAGGATTGGGAGGAAGATTGCCGCTCTACCCGCGGCATGACCCTGGGCGAGGCGGTGGGATTGATGCGCGGCAAAAAGGGGACGGAAATTACGATCCTCATCATGCGGGAAGAATTTGACGAACCCCGGGGCTTCATTATCGAGCGCGACATTATCAAAACGGCTTCCGTGCATTCCCGCCTCCTCGAACCGGGCTACGGCTATGTGCGAATTTCCTCCTTCCAAGAGCGCACGGGTTTGGATCTGCGCAAAGCCTTGGCAGGCTTGAAGGAAGAAGAGGCCGGCCCACTCAAGGGGCTGGTCTTGGATATGCGCGATAATCCCGGTGGTCTGTTGGCTCAAGCCGTGAGTGTGGTGGACTTGTGGCTCGACGAGGGACTTGTGGTTTACACCAAGGGACGCGTTGAGCGTGAAGAGTTGTCGTACTTCGCCGAGGCCAATGGTACTGAACCCTTATACCCCATGGTGATATTGATCAACGCAGGCAGTGCGAGTGCTTCGGAAATTGTCGCGGGCGCGTTACAAGACCATCATCGTGCTTTGGTCTTGGGTACACAGAGCTTTGGCAAGGGATCGGTGCAGACGGTGTACCGCATGGCCAATGGCTCTGGCGTGAAGATCACCACGGCCCTGTACTACACACCTGCGGGTCGCTCCATCCAAGAGGTGGGGATTGCTCCAGACATGGTCGTTGAAGCAACCCCCATGGTGCCCATGACACCACGGCGCTATCAACGCGCGCGCGAGAAAGATCTTCAAGGTCACTTTACTCAGGAAGACGCCAAGACACAGGAGAAAGAGGGCGTTCAGGAAGAGGGCGAGGACGGGGCTGAAGCGGGCGACGAGAGTGAACAGGACCCGCAGTTGGCCCGTTCCTTGGAAGTGTTGAAGAGCTGGATTTACTTCGACCGCTTCCGGGATGAACCCGCGCTCGGCGAAGTGAAAGACGAAGCGGAGGCCGAGCTGGAATCTGCGGAAAAATCTGTGGACGATGAGCGAGGATAAAGCGGCCCGTGCCTTCAAAGTCTAGAAAAGCCGACGTGGGTACCGTGGATCAAGGAGCCCTCAGCGTCTCCGAATTCATGGCGGGCTTGCATCACCTGGTCAAAGATCAAGTGGGTCGCATCTGGGTGCAGGGAGAAATCAGCAACTTTACGCGGGCGGCCTCGGGGCACTGTTACTTCACACTCAAGGACTCACACGCCCAGGTGCGAGCCGTGCTCTTTCGCGGCGTGGCGGCGAATCTTCGCTTTGAACCAGAGAACGGGCTCGAAGTATTGGTCATGGCCGATGCCGCCATCTACGAGCAGCGCGGCGAACTGCAGCTCATAGTCCGCCGCTTGGAGCCCCAAGGCCAGGGCGCCTTGCAACTTGCCTTTGAGCAATTGAAAGGGCGCTTGGCAGAGGAGGGCTTGTTCGACGCGGATCTCAAGCGCGACTTGCCGGAGCTGCCGCGCGGAGTGGGTATCGTCGCTTCCAAGCACAGCGCGGCCTTGCATGACGTCCTGCAGGTGAGCGGGCGTCGCTTTCCCCAGATCCCTGTTGTGATCGCCCACTCCCGCGTACAGGGGGAGGGCGCAGAACTCGAGATCGCCCGGGCGCTCGAAGACCTGGCACAATGGCCCGACCTGGATGTCATCTTGTTGGTTCGCGGCGGGGGGTCCTTGGAGGACCTGTGGTGTTTCAACACCGAGGGGGTGGCGCGCGCCATTGCCGCTTGCCCGTTGCCCGTGGTGAGTGGTGTGGGGCACGAGGTGGATGTCAGCATTGCCGACCTGGTGGCCGATCTGCGCGCTCCTACACCCTCGGCCGCAGCCGAACTGGTGTGGCCCAGTGGCGAGGAATTTCAGCGCCAGCTCGGGCGTCAATGGGAACGGCTCACGAGTTCCATGCAGACCTGCCTTGAAGGGCTTACCCAAGAACTGGATTTTCGCAGTGAGGCCTTGCGTGCTCATTCTCCCATGGGCCGTCTGCGGCTTCAGCAAGAGCGATTTGATCACCAGGCGCAGCGTTTGCGTTCGAGTATCAAGGTCCGTTTGCAGGAGGCGCAGTCTCGCTTTGCCACTCAGGGGAGCCGCTTGGACTCGCTTTCGCCCCTGGCTGTTCTCGAGCGGGGCTACGCAGTTGTGCGCCACGAGCCCGAGGGCCGCGTGGTGCGCCGAGCGGCGGAGGTCGTCCCGGGAGAGTCGCTTTCCGTGCATCTGTCCCAGGGGAGCTTGCGCGCCCGCGTCGAAGAGGTCTCCTGAGCTCAAAGTCCGTTAAAAATAAGGCGAAAACGAGTCAAATCGCCCTCAAAGCCGCGTTGACTCCCCGTTGGTGCAGGGGTAGCATCGCCTCCAATCATGGCCCAGAAACGCAGTGCGCAAGCAAAATCCAAGTCGGCGCCTTCCAAATCGAAGCAGACTGAAGCCGAGAAGCCACCGAGTTTCGAGCTTGCGCTCGAGCGACTGGAGAGCCTTGTGGACCGCCTGGAAGGCGGAGAGCTGGAGTTGGAAGAGGCCCTGGAAGCCTTTGAAGAGGGCGTCAAGCTCTCGCGTCATTGTGCGGGCTATCTACGCGAGGCGGAGCGCAAGGTGGATCTGCTAGTGCGCACCGGAGATGAATTGGTCGCTGAGCCCTTTGAAGCGGGTGGGTTTGAGGCCGGAGAAGAAGCTTGATGGATGTACGTGCCTACCTGACAGAACGTGGTGAGCTGGTGAATCGCTACCTGGACGAGAACTTGCCAGGCTTGGCCGAGGAACCCGTTTCTTTGCACGGCGCCATGCGACACTTGATCTTTCCCGGTGGCAAGCGCCTTCGTCCCGTCTTGACCTATGCGGCCGCCGAAGCCATGGGGGTCGCCCCCGATGTTGTCACGCCTTTTGCCGCGGCCGTTGAGTTGATCCACACCTACTCCCTGGTGCACGATGACCTTCCCTGTATGGACGACGACGACGAGCGTCGCGGGCGTCCTACCGTACATAAAGTCTACGGTGAGGCCGTGGCGGTCTTGGCCGGGGACGCGCTCCAGGCCGAAGCCTTTTCGATTTTATTTGGAGACAGCGGCCTGCTCTCGGCTGCCGGCGGCACTGCCCCACCCGAGGCGATTCTGGCTGTCGCGCGCGATCTGGCCTTGGCCGCCGGTTCTCGCAACTTGGTGGGTGGACAGGTCGACGATCTCAGTTTTGAGTTGATCGGCGAAAATGACGAGGCGCGCATCGAATCCGTGCACGCTCGAAAGTCCGCCGCTTTAATTGCGGTATCTATTACAGGTGGCGCGCGCTTGGGAGGCGCCTCCGAAGTGTTACTTGAGGGTTTTGCACGCTTTGGAAAGGCAGTGGGAGTTGCTTTTCAAATCGCTGATGATTTACTGGATGCTGACGAGCAGGAGCCATGTTCCACATTGCGTGTCATCGGTGTGGAAGCCGCGCGCAATCGAGCTGAGGCTTTGTTGGAATCGGCATTGACTGAACTTGAGGGCTTGGGCGAACCCGCGGAACCCCTGCGTGAGCTAGCGCGTTTCGCAGTGCGGAGAGATCAATGAACCCCTCGAAATTTCTGAATACCATTCAGTGCCCGGAGGATCTGCGCAAGCTCTCCAAGGAAGACGTCACGAGCGTCACCGAGGAACTGCGCGAAGAGATCTTGCACCGTGTTTCACGCACGGGTGGTCACCTGGCTTCGAGCCTGGGTGCGGTGGAACTGATTACTGCGATTCACTACGTCTTCGATACGCCCAACGATCGCTTGGTCATGGATGTGGGGCACCAGGGCCACGCCCATAAGATGCTCACGGGACGGCGCGAAGGCTTTGCCGAGATGGGCAAAGCCGAAGGTATTGGCAAGTTCCCGCGTCGTTGTGAATCGCCCTACGACACCTTCGGCGTGGGCCACGCCGGCACCTCCATCTCGGCGGCCCTGGGAATGGCGCGCGCTTTGGAGTGCAAGGGCTTGGACAACTGCGCCATTGCTTTGATCGGCGACGGTGGCATGACGGCGGGCATGGCCTTTGAAGCCCTGAATCACGGTGGAGCGCTCAAGCAGAAGAACCTCATCGTCGTGCTCAATGACAATGAGATGAGCATTTCGCCCAATGTGGGTGCGCTGTCCTCCTTTATGTCGCGCAAGCTGTCGGCACCCATGGTGCGCACCGTGAAGGGCTGGGCCAAGGACTTCTTGGGTTCCATGCCGGGAGACATGCTCCACTGGGCGCACAAGGCCGAAGAATCCCTCAAAGCCTTCCTGACGCCCGCCATGTTGTTTGAAGCCTTTAATTTCCGTTACGTGGGACCCGTGAAGGGCAATGATATCGAAGGGTTATTGGAGACCTTTGAGAACGTCAAAGGCATGGTGGGGCGGGGCGCAGGCCCCATTCTCGTGCACGCCATGACGGCCAAGGGCTATGGCTACGAGCCCGCACAGAGTGATCCCATGACCTACCACGGTGTGAGCAAGTTCGATGTACCGACGGGCAAGATGGAGCCTTCGCGACCGGGTCCCCCCTCCTACACCGGGGTGTTTGCCAATGCCTTGATTCGCCTGGCCAAGGCCGACGAGCGCGTTGCCGCCATTACGGCCGCCATGCCCGAAGGCACGGGCTTGGACAAATTCCAAGCTGAGTTGCCCGAGCGCTTTTTTGATGTGGGTATCGCCGAACAGCACGCCGTGACCTTTGCGGCTGGCTTGGCCACGGAAGGGCTCAAGCCCGTTGTGGCCATTTACTCGACCTTTTTGCAACGCGCCTTCGATCAGGTATTGCACGATGTGTGCTTGCAGAACCTGGATGTCACCTTCGCCCTGGATCGCGCGGGGCTGGTGGGTGGCGATGGTGCGACACACCAAGGCCTTTACGATTACAGCTTCTTGCGTTCCCTGCCCAACCTGACCCTCATGGCGCCCAAGGACGAGAACGAGCTGCAGCATCTTCTGGCCACGGCCGTTGAAGCTCCGGGGCCTTCGGCGATACGCTATCCGCGCGGTGCGGGCCTGGGCATTGCGCTGGATCCCGAGATTAAACCCATCCCGTTGGGGGAGTCCGAGTTGCTGCGCGATGGAAACGATCTGGTCATTGTCGCCATCGGTTCAACGGTGCATCCTGCCTTGCAGGCCGCTGTCGAACTCGGTGCCGAAGGCATCTCCGCCGCCGTGATCAACGCGCGCTTTGTGATGCCCATGGATGTCGGCCGCATTGCGGCCCTGGCCCAGCGCTGTGGGGCTGTGCTCACGGTGGAAGAACATAATCTGCGCGGTGGTTTTGGCAGTGCCGTGGCCGAAGCCTTGGCCCAAGAGAGCATCACGGTTCCCATACGCCTTCTCGGTTTCCCCGAACAAGTGATCGAGCACGGCGACCCCGACACACAGCGCGCTTTGTACGGCATTGATGCCGAAGGGATTGCCGCCGGCGCCCGCAAGCTTCACGCGCAACGCGGCTCAACCTGAAGCGCACACTCCTAGCCCAGATGAATCAACACTGCTTTGCTCCAGGTCGACAGACGACCTTCGCCCTCAGCCCGCCAGCTTGAACTGAGATCGTGATTCTTACAGGGTGTCGAAACCTTGCCTGTTTTCCTTATCTTCATCGCCACGGCCGTGACTCATGCAGGAATACGAGTTTTTCCAGCGCCGGGATAAGCAGAATGCGCGAAGGGGAGGGGATATGGCCGTTAGAAATCTAGGCATGCTCGTGGGGCCGGACTTGTCGGCAGTGGCGCAGATGCGTTGGGTCGTGCGGCTTGCCGAGGCGCGCGATCTGGATTTGATCGTGCTCCAGCATGTCGAAAGCAAGGACCGCGGAAGCTCGGAGATTCCCCTGGACGGATCTGCGGAAGGAGAGGTGGCGGCAACGGCCCGCGAGATCCTGCAAGCCATCGAAGAAAACCCCCTTCTTCGAGCCGGGCCTCGTCCCGAAGCGAGTGCCGAAAGCGTGGCGAGTAGTGGTGCGTCGGTCATCCATGTGCGGATGAAGCAGATCCGCTGCGCGGGCTTTCGCGCACTGCGAGACATGCTCGGCATCGAAGTGCAAAAGTCCGATATCGAGTTGTGCACCATCCTTCGCAAGGAACTGGGTGGCGGGGATGCCGAACTCGTCAAGCAGCGCCAACTCTTTCTGCGCTACGCGCCATGCGAGGTAGTGCACTGCAGTGGTTTCAGTGAGACGAGCGAGTTGTCGCGAATCCTGGTCACGGTGGCCAGCGGCGCTCACGGGAAGGCGGCGCTTCGCTTGGCTTGCGACCTGGCAGCAGGATTCAACGCAACCCTGACAGCCCTTCGCGTAAACCCGACCATCGGACCTGACGCGGAGCGGGTCGGCGCGCTTCGCATGGACAACCTGCTGCGAAAAACACTTGGCAAAGAACACGCCCAAGTGACTCGTCGGGTGGTGGTCGATGATCATGTTCATCGGGGTGTGCGGCGCGTGTGGGACGAAGGGCAGTTCGATCTAGTGGTCGCCGGCGCCTCGCGGGTTGGAATCCTCGGCAGCATGGTCGAAGGCAGCATTGGCGCCAAGCTCGTCAAGGGCGAATCAGCGCCGACCGTCGCCATCGTCAGCGCCGCATCGCCCATGAGGAATCGATTCTTTGGCTTCGTCCAGAACGGCATCGAGCGATTGGTGCCGCAGATCGACCGCGAGAATCGCGTTGTGCTGGTCGACCGAGTTCAATCGAGCTCCAGCTGGGATTTTGATTTCTCCGCCTTGATGGTGCTCTCCACCCTGATCGCCGCGGTTGGCCTCATCCAAAACGCGCCCGCCGTAGTCATTGGTGCCATGCTGGTCGCGCCTCTCATGACGCCGCTCCTCGGTTTGGGGCTCGCCCTCGTGCAAGGCAACCCCGTGCTCGCGCGGATTTCGGTTCACGCGATTGTTTTCGGGGTGATGGTCGCCATTCTAGTCGGGGTGCTTGTGGGTCTCCTGACGCCCGGGTTCCAAGAGCCGACCCGGGAGATGCTGGGTCGTGGAGGACCTGGCGTTCTCGATCTTTGTGTGGCGTTCGCCTCCGGGCTGGCGGCCGCCTATGCCTCATCACGGCCAGGCCTGCTCGCGGCCTTGCCGGGAGTGGCCATCGCCGCAGCACTCGTGCCCCCCATCGCGACCTGCGGACTGGCCCTGTCCCTTGGAAACTTCGATCTGGCGTTCAATGCTCTCCTGCTCTTCGTGATCAATATGGTCACCATTGTGTTGGCGACGGTGGTGAGCCTTTGGCTGGTCGGGCTAAGAAATATCAAGAGGATGTCCCGCTGGACGGTCCGCGCCGGCGGGGCGGTTCTCCTGGCTGTCCTCGCCCTCGGTATTTACTTGAGCCTATACCCCCCCTCGCGCGCCACTGAGATCGGTCTCCCATCGGGTTTGATGCAGGCGATCCAGCAGCCACTTGGCGACGACTATCGGCTTGAGGGTATTGCCATTGCCTATGACGAGATTGGCGTTCAGCTCAACGTGCGCGTTGTTGGCGAGAAGTTTGCCTCCGAAGACCTGGCGCAAGAGATTCGAACGCTGGCTCGCGGGCATTTCAAAAAGCCGGTCAGGGTCCGTCTGCTTACGCAAGTCGAAGCCGGTGAAGTGCCCCCTCGGGACCTGGAAAGCTCAGCAGTGGGCAATCAAGTTCCATGAGTAAGGAAAAATCTTTCCCCTGCCTGTCGAGATCATTGGGGCTGTAGTCTCAAGTACCTGTTTTCTAAAACGAATACCAGGTAGGTACACTTGGTCTGTAAATTGCATTTAACTAGGGCACACCCGTCGATGGGCTGACGGTGCGAGACTAGATAGGGCTTTTGAGGGGGCAAGAATAGAAATGATTAAAGCAGCAAAGACAATTTTGAGAGCTTCCCTGCTGACGGTATTCGGCGTCGTGATGATGGCGGGAAGCGCGCAAGCGGCCTCCATGTGTCCGGACAGCCTTTGTTCAGGGCCAGTAGGTCTGCCAGCCAACACTACTGACATTGACGTTGACCTGTGGTTGGTAAACACCACCGGGAAAACAGACTTTTTCAACTACTCCTGGGAAGCGACAATCGTGGGTAACATGACCATTACAGCTTGGACGCCGGTTGATGGTTCGACAGCTGCGGGTCTGGGTGGCTCGACCATTAGTGGAACAAAAGGGGTAATCAGTATTGAAGGTATTTCCGTGGGTCCGATTCTTATCGGAACCATCACCGTCGATACTGGCGGTCTTCCGGGCTCATTGACGGTTAGCTCCGCTGGCCAAAACGTCTCCGAGATGCCGGACTTTGTTTCGTCTCAAATTGGCCCCACCGTCATCGCCAACATTGTTCCAGAGCCCAGCACGCTACTGCTCATGGGGATGGGTTTGGTGGGACTGGCTTCCCATCGCCGCCGCCTCTAACTAGCGTTCTCGCTCCCTCCAAAAAAAGCGCAGCTGGAAAAGCCGCTCATCCTCCCTATCCTTAAGGACTCAGGGAGGCGGTGGCGAACTGTGCGCGGGCTGAGTGAGAGCTGAGTGAGCGGTGAGCCGGAGCCCCTTTTAAATCATGTAAATCAGGAGTCGTGCTTGAAGGGCAAACGCTTGGATGAGCGAGTGGTGGACGATGGTCTCGCTGACTCGAGAACGCGCGCACAGGCCCTGATTCGAGCTGGCCGTGTGCTGGTCGATGACACCCCCATGGACAAGCCGGGCACGCGAGTTTCCGACGGAGCCCAAGTGCGTGTGCGCGGTGACGACAGCCCCTTTGTCTCGCGCGGCGGTGAGAAACTGGCCAGCGCACTGACTGATTTGGGCATCCAAGCCAAGGACAAAGTTTGCCTCGACGTCGGTGCGTCCACCGGGGGCTTCACCGATTGCCTGCTTCAGCACGGGGCCACTCGGGTCGTCGCGGTGGATGTGGGCTATGGGCAAATTCACGATAAGTTGCGACGGGATGCGCGTGTGGAAGTGCATGAGCGAGTCAACGCGCGTGAGTTGGATCCCGCTCTGGTGCCCGATGACGTGGGGTTGGTGACCATGGACGTCAGTTTTATTTCTGCGCGCTTGATCCTGCCCTGCTTGGTGCAGGTGGCTCCCAAGGCTGACTTGCTGATCTTGGTGAAACCCCAGTTTGAAGTGGGCAAAGAGCAGGTGGGTAAGGGAGGTGTGGTGCGTGACGATGCCACGCGTCAGCTGGCCGTGACCCAGGTGCGAGAGTGTGCCGAGGGCTTGGGTTTGCTCACTCGGGGGCAGGCGGACAGCCGGGTGCACGGGCCCAAGGGCAATCGCGAGATCTTTTTACACTTTGCCCCTGACTTGCAGGACCCTGCTTGATCTCACACACTGAGGTTTGTCGCTCGGGCCTTGACACCCAAGCTGACCCCAAAAGCGACGAAAAGAGATTTTATCATGGCTGTCAAGCTGCCCGTTTACCTCGACAACAACGCCACCACCCGCACGGACCCGCGCGTGGTCGAAGCCATGTTGCCGTACTTCTCAGAGGATTACGGTAACCCCGGCAGCGAGAGTCACGCCTTTGGTTGGCGGGCTGAAGAAGCCTTGGAAATGGCACGGGAGCAACTGGCCGAGACCCTGGGCGCAGCCTCCAGTTCCGAGATCCTATTTACCAGTGGAGCCACCGAGAGCAATAACCTGGCCTTGCAAGGGGTGGCCGAGGGCCTGGTGAAACGCGGGGATCATCTCATCACACAGGAAACCGAGCATCCCTCGGTGTTGGAAGTGTGCAGTGTCTTGGCCCGCAAAGGTCGAAAGGTGAGCGTGCTGCCCGTGGATTCCCAGGGCTTGGTCGATCCCCAGCAATTGCGCGAGACCCTCAGCCCGCGCACGGTGTTGGTGAGTCTCATGGCCGCCAATAACGAAACGGGAACCCTTCAGCCCCTGGCCCAACTCGCACAAGAGTGTCGCGAGCGAGAAGTCTTATTTCATTGTGACGCCGCGCAGGCCGCGGGAAAAGTCCCGTTGGATGTGGATGCCCTGGGCATCGACTTGCTTTCGGTTTCGGCGCATAAAATGTACGGGCCCAAAGGGGTAGGGGCCTTGGTGTTGGGTGAGCGTCTGCGCCCCTCGTCCCTGGTGCCCTTGCTGTTTGGCGGCGCACAGGAACGCGGATTGCGCCCCGGCACGGTAGCGGTTGCCCTGGCCATGGGCTTGGCCCGGGCCAGTCAGCTATGCAGCGAGGAGTTGGAGGTCGAGTCGACGCGCTTGAGAGGCTTGACCGAAAAACTTCTGGAGAGAATTCAGGCTGGCGTTGCAGGCGTTGACCTCAATGGCCATCCCTCCCAGCGACTGCCCGGCACCTTGAACCTGCTGTTTCCAGGGTTGGATAGCGGGAAGCTATTATTGGATTTGCCCGGCTTTGCGCTTTCGTCGGGTTCGGCTTGCAGCTCGGGGTCGGGCAAGGCCAGTCATGTGCTCACGGCCCTGGGTCGCTCGGAAAGTCAGGCTCGGGCCAGCCTGCGCGTCGGCCTGGGACGCTTCACCACGTCCGAGGACGTGGAGCGTGTGGGAGAAGCCATCCTTCAAGCTGTGGATCACTTGCAGTAAAACTGGATCGTTCCTGCGCTATACGTGGACCAGAGGCCTTGGCGATGGCGTTCCCTTGGGGCGGGCCCGCTAGTTGGGCCAATGCGGTCGACATTAACGCCGATGCCGCTACTGTAGTGACCCCCGGGCGCCCTTCAGGCTCCCAGCGACCCTAGAAGCGACAATAGGCAGAGAGAAAAGAGAGAGAATAGTCGCGTAAATTTTTGTGAAGGCTCGCCGCGTTTTCCGGGCCTTGAATCGATCCCAGGTCTCGATCAATGAGGTGGGGTCAAGGAGGAGAGCAAGTCGTGGCAGAGCAGAAGAGCACAAACGTTACATGGCATGAGAATCACGTGAGCCGAGAAGAGCGAGAGAAGATTACCGGTCAGCGCGGCTGTACCATTTGGCTCACGGGTCTTTCCGGAGCGGGTAAGTCAACGGTTGCAGTTGCCGTAGAGCGGTTGTTAGCTGATCGCGGGCGTTTGGTTTACCTGTTGGATGGAGACAATATTCGTCACGGCATGAATGCCAACCTCGGATTTTCACCCGAAGATCGAACCGAGAACATCCGCCGCATTGGTGAGGTGGCCAAGCTGTTCACCGACGCCGGTATCATTTGCTTGACAGCCTTTGTTTCCCCTTACCGTGCCGATCGTGACAAGGCGCGAGCGCTTCTTGCACCTGGGGACTTCGTAGAAGTTTTTGTGGAAGCATCCCTGGAGACCTGTGAGTCCCGTGACACCAAGGGCTTGTACGCCAAGGCGCGTGCCGGTGAAATCCCTGAGTTCACTGGAATTTCGGCTCCCTATGAAGCTCCGGAGAAGGCTGAACTCGTCTTGGACACCAATGGAAAGACCATCGAAGAATCTGCCCGGGAGTTGGTAACCTACCTCGAAGAAAACGGTATCCTTCCTCGGTAGCGGCCGGGCCGGAGAAGAGAGCCGGGAAGGTAGTCAGGAGACAGGCGGGCCTGCCGATAAGCCAGGGAACTCAATTACCGAGGGTGTGCATGGGTCCGTGCAAAAATTACGTTCTGAGTGTCTGCTTGCTCCTCCTGGGAGTGGGCTGCACGAACCTTGGGATCCCTGCTTCAGGCACTCGCGCAGTCAAACCGGCTTCGTCCTCTGGGGCCGACTTTCTCATGGCCCGCCAACTCGAACTGGATGGGCAGAGTGAGCAAGCTTTTGCCGCTTATCAACGGGCCGTAGAAGCCGATCCCAATTCGCCCTACTTGCTTCGGCGCGTTGCCGAATTGGCCTGGCGTCTGGGGAAGTTTGAGCAGACGCGGGTCTATGCCGAGCGAGCGCACAGCTTGAACCCGACGGACCCCGAGAACCGCTTCTTTCTCGGAAAGATCTATCAAATTGAAAAGCGTGATGAAGAGGCCATGGCCATCTTGGTTCAAGAGGATGGCCAGCCTGTAAGTACCGACGCGGCGTCCTTGTTGTTTGGCATGCAAGTGAATCGAAAAGAGTTCGAGGCTGCCTTGGCGACTGCTGAATGGATTTTGGAAAAGGAGCCCGAGCGACTGCGTTCCTATCTTTTCATGGCGGCGGTCTACAATGAGTTGGGCGAATTTGAAAAAGCCGAGGCCGTTTATCGAGAGGGCTTGAAGGTTTCTCCCGGCAACCTGGCTATTTACGGCGAACTGGCGCGTGTGCAGCGCTTCCAAGGCGATGTCGAAGCGGAAATCGCGATTTATCGCGAAGTACTTGAGATTTACCCCCATCATCATCCCACCCTGCGCGACCTGGCCGAGACCCAAGAGAACAACCGCCAATTAGAAGACGCCATTTCTACGCTGAAGGAAATCCTGTCTTTTTATCCCGATGACACGCGGGCCATTCTGCGAGTGGCCCTGCTGGAATACGAGTTGGAGCATTACGAAGACTCGGCCTTGTATTTCAAAGAGCTCTTGGCCAGCGATGGCTCGCGCTACGAGATTCGTTTCTTCCTGGCCTTGGTGCAACTGAAGCTGGGCCAGGAAGAAGAGGCCGTGGCGAACCTCTCCCTGGTTCCGCCGGCTCACCCACGCTATGTCGAAGCGCGCACTCAGCTTGCCGCCTATTGGGAGGAGCGGCAGGAGTGGAGCAAAGCGTTGACGGAACTCAGGAAGATTCAATTGGTTCGTCCTTCGCCCGCCTTGGAATTGTACACGGCGAGTATCATGGCCAAGAATGGGCAGATTGAGGAAGCCATCCAGTATGTGGAGGCGTTGCGGAGCGCTGATCCGGGCAATGAAGAGCTCTTATTCAACCTCGGTGTTTTATACGGTGAAGAAGGGAGTTCTGAGCGGTCTTTGGATGTAATGCATGAAGTATTGGAACTCAATCCAGACCATCCCGGAGCCCTCAATTACATTGGCTATAGCTGGGCGGAGAAGGGCATTCGTCTGATGGAGGCTGAGGAGATGATTCTGCGTGCCTTGGCGCAACGACCCAACGACGCCTACATCACCGATAGCCTGGGCTGGGTCTACTACATGCAGGGGATCGCTCTGCGCGACAGCGGTGGGTATGATCAGGCCACCGGTTTGCTCAAGCAATCGGTGGCAGAATTGGAGAAGGCCGTGCAGTTGACGGACAGCGACCCCATAATCAGCGAGCACTTGGGAGATGCGTACTTGGCACTGGATAAAAAGCGCCGCGCCTTGGAGAGTTATCGCAAAGCCTTGGAATTGAAGAAATCCGATACTGAGATCTTGATGGATAAGTTCGAGAAGCTGCGCATGGAACTCGGGGTCAAGTGAGTCGCCGAATCCCACTGGCATGCTTGTTGATGATTTTCCTCGCGGGTTGTCGCACCACGCTTGCGCCTGCCCCCTTTCCCGAACCTCTTCCCGAATCCGCCGTGATCCAAGAAGATCCGCGGCCCGCCAACCTGCTCACCTCCCTGGAAGCCCTGCGTCAGAAGCGTGCTGCTCTTCAGGCCGACGTCAAACTGGCCGTGGACGGACCGGATACCCATCTTCGATCCAATTTCATCTTGGGGGCGGAGAATCCCAACCAGCTTTACATCGAAATCATCAGCTTTATGCAACAGACCCTGGCTATTTTGATTACGGATGGGCATCGCTATGAGTTCATCCGGGCCAATGGTAAATCGCTGAAGACAGGGCGTGTGCGTTCCAATTTGTTGTGGAAGGCGGCGGCCATCCCCTTACCTTTGGAAAACACCCTGGGTGTGATACTGGGTGTGCCCGAATGGGATTACGGGAAACCGGTATTACAGGCCAGCGAGTCAGAATCGGGTGAGTTGACCTTGTTGGTGTCTGAACCTGAGGGTGGCTATAGCCAGTTCACCTTCGACAAGACGGAACACCTGGTGAGGGTGACTCAACTCGATGGCAAGGGGAAGGTGCGCTGGGTGGTGAACTACTCCGATTGGCAAACGGTGGATGGGGATGACTTCCCACACGAACTTGCCATGGAATTCCCTGGCACTCGAACGCAAGTGCGAGTGTCCTATCGCGATGTAGTATTGAACCCGGCTTTTCCAGAAGGCTTCTTCGCTGTAGGATCCGCCAATTAAACCTTCCCCCTGTTGCGGAAGGTTGAACGTGGCGCTCGGTTGGAATCAAGGTGACAAGGAGTAGGTGGCAGTGATCTCATGGCGGACTTTCCTTGGTTTGGCAGGCGCGTGTGCCGCGTTACTGGCCTGTTCCAATGATCCTTATCCCGCCCGCGACGCGCAGCAAAAGATTTTGTACAGCTCGTTTTCTTCCGCACCGCGCACCCTGGATCCCGCCGTCGCCTATTCCGTGGTGGATCATATGGTGACGGGCAACGTGTATGACACCTTGCTCGAATATCATTTCTTGAAGCGGCCCTACCAACTGATCCCGGGATTGGCCATGGAGGTTCCCGAAGCGGAAATCCTCGAAGACGGCCGGGCTCGTTATCGCTTTTCCCTGCGCGAGGAAATCCTGTTCCAAGAGGACCCTTGCTTTACTCATTTTCATCCTGGAACGAAGACGAGGCGGGTCACCGCCCACGACATGGTGTTTTCCTTGCAGCGTATCGCCGATCCCAAGGTGAACAGCCCCATTAGTTCCACGCTGATTCGCATCCTCGGCTTTGCTGAGTTTGGCAAGCGCTTGCAGCAGATGCGTGATGAAAGCGAGGCCTTTGCTGCCTTGCCTGTGCACGGGCAATACGAGGAAGCAGGGGGCATCGAGGGAGTACGCGCCTCAGGGGATCTGGACCTGGAGATTGTGCTGGACTCCGCCTACCCACAATTGCTGTATTGGTTTGCCATGCCCTTTACCACGCCACTTCCTTGGGAGGCGGTTGTTTATTACGACGGGAATGAAGGACGGAACGCTTTCGAGGAACATCCCGTCGGAACCGGTCCCTTTATTTTGAGCACCTACGACAAGTACGCGCGTATCGTGTTTGATCGCAATCCGAATTGGTATGGCGCCTTGCACCCCGAATGGCAGGCACCGGGAGCCACCTATCCCAGCGAAGGGGAGGCGGGTGATGGCGAGGCGGGGCTGTTGGATCCTGAATACGTGGGCCGACCCTTGCCCTTGATCGATCGCATTGAGTTCCGCATGGAAAAGGAAGACATCCCCAGCTTTGCGAAGTTCTTGCAGGGTTATTACGACGCCTCTGGAGTCATCCAAGAGAGTTTCAACATGGTGGTGCAAGAAGATAATCTGTCCGATGAAATGGTGGAGTTGGGCGTTGATCTGGTGAAGTCCGTTTCTCCCGATATCTACTATCTCGGCTTTAATATGGACGACCCCGTCGTGGGGCACAAAGCGGGGGAGCGGGGACGCAAATTGCGCCAGGCCATGAGTCTCATGGTGGATACCGAGGGCTATACCGAACGCTTCGCCAATAAACGCGGTATCCCCGCGCAGTCTCTGTTGCCACCGGGCTTGTTCGGGTTTGATGAGAGCTACCGAAACCCTTATCGCCAAGTGGATCTAGCCCATGCTAAACGCTTGATGGAGGAAGCCGGTTATCCCGGTGGCATTGATCCCAACACGGGCAGGGCCATCCGACTCACCTTTGACACGCCAGATCCCTCGGCCCAAGGACGCGCGCGTTATCAATTCTTTGTGGATTCCTGGCGCAAGCTGGGCGTGGATGTGGAAATTGCGGCGACCAACTACAATCAGTTTCAGGAGAAGGTGGGCAACGGAGCCTATCAACTCTTTATGTGGGGATGGGTGGCCGATTACCCCGATCCGGAGAACTTCTTGTTCTTGTTGCACGGCCCCAATGGGCGCACGGCCAGCGGCGGGCCCAATACTGCGAATTTCAATCATGCGCGTTACAGCGAACTTTTCTTGCAAATGAAGGACATGCCCAATTCGCCCGAGCGCGCACTGCTGATTGACGAAATGTTGAAGATTCTGGAAGTGGAGCGGCCTTGGATTGAACTCTTTCACCGTGAAAATTATGCCTTGTATCATCACTGGCTGGCCAATGTGAAACCCGTCGGACTCTCCTTCTCTACCTTGAAGTATCGGGATTTGGATGCGCCTTTGCGCGCTCGTTGGCGCGAGGACCACAATCACCCCATTCGCTGGCCCTTGTTCTTGGTGGTGTTGTTGTTTGCCGCCATGATGGTGCGCGGTGTGCAGACCTACCTGGAGGAGCGCCAGTAATGATCGCGTATATCGTGCGTCGCCTCCTTCACGGGGTTGGAATTGTACTGGGCGTATTGGGGTTGCTTTTCATCCTCTTCTTTACCGTGACCAGTCCCGAGGGCATGGCGACCAAGGCGCTGGGGGAAAAAGCACCTCCCGAAGCCATCGCGCAGTGGGTGACGAACCACGGCTACGATCGACCGCTCTTCTGGAATCCTGAGAGTTGGTCCGACACGCTGTTGGTGGATCACTATTACAGCATGCTCAGCTTTGATTTCGGTCGATCTGATGCCGATGATCGACCCATCATGGATCGGATTAAACAAGGGGCCAAGCCGAGCCTCTACTTGACGGTGCCCCTCTTTTTTATCGGTCTGTTCTTGTCCCTGTCCGGTGCCATGCTGGTGGCTTTCTTTCGGGGAACTTTTATTGACAAGGCAGGGTTGGTGGTGAGTGTGCTGGCCATGAGCATCCCCACCATGGTGTACATCATCGCCGGGCAATACATCTTGGGGAAAGTTCTACTTTGGTTTCCGATTTCCGGTTTTGATCGCGACCCGACCATGGTGTGGAAGTTCCTTATGCTGCCTGTCATCGTCGGCATGATTGAAAGCCTGGGAGGTGGCGTGCGTTTTTATCGCACGGTTTTCCTCGAAGAGAGCAATCGCGATTACGTCCGCACCGCGCGTGCCAAAGGCTGTGGTGAATTGCAGTTGATGACGCATCACGTTCTGGGCAATGCCATGATTCCTTTGCTGACGCAGGTCGTCGTTGCCATTCCCCACCTGTTCTTGGGTGCGTTATTGACGGAGTCTTTCTTTGGCATCCCGGGACTTGGTGCAGCCATGGTGGAGGCCATTCATGGGAATGACTTCTCCACCCTGCGCGCGCTGGTTTTTATTGGTTGTCTTTTGTTTATCGTGGCGCAGATTGTCACGGACATTGCCTACACCGTGGTGGACCCACGGGTTCGCTTGAAGTAAGGCGGGTATGTTGATTCAAGCTCACGTCATTTCCAATTATGTAGTCGCTGCCTTGGTGGTGGGTGTGCTGTTGTTGGGAATCGGCATCTTGCGCAGTCGGCTTTGGAGACGTTCACTGGGAACCCTGGTCAAGCGTCGGCCCATCGCCTTGGGCATCGTGTTTTTATACATCCTGATTGCATTGTTGGATTCCGTCTCTTGGGTGGGTGGAACGCACATGGGTAGCCGAGGCAGTGAAGGAGCCGATCTGGTGTCCTTGCAAGAGCCGCAGTCGGTGATTGATCGCTTCTTTCCCAGGGACTTTCAGGAAGAAGGTTACGCACACCCTTTTAGCAGTACGCATTTCTACACCGACAAAGCGCTGCGCTATCCCGGTCGACATATTTTGGGAACGGATATCAATGGGCGCGATGTTTTTCACCTCAGCTTGAGTGGTGCGCGCATCGCCTTGTTGGTAGGTGGGTTGACCAGTCTGATCGTGATTCCCATTGCGTTGTTCTTTGGCATTTGTGCCGGATATTTTGGAGGACGGGTAGATGATGCGGTGTTTTACATCCTGAGCACCTTGGCTTCCATCCCCAACATCTTATTGCTGATTGTGCTGGTCCAAGCCATGGGCAAGGGCACCCTGCAGGTTTGCATTGCCTTGGGCATTACGAGTTGGGTGGGCTTTTGTCGCCTGGCACGCGGTGAGTCCCTCAAATTGCGCGAGTTGGATTTTGTTCGTTCGGCACGGGCCCTGGGCGCCAGCGAGACCCGAATTATCTTCCGCCACATCCTACCCAACCTCATGCACCTGGTTTTGATTACCTTTGTGCTCTTGTTTTCGGGTCTGGTGTTGTCCGAGGCCACCTTGTCCTTCCTGGGCATTGGTATTGATGAGAGTTGGGGGCAAATGGTTGACCTGGCGCGTTTGGAATTGGCGCGCGACCCCGTGGTGTATTGGAACTTCTTTGGTGCTTTTGCGGCATTGTTTGGAATGATCCTGCCGGTGAACATGCTGGGTGACACCCTGCGCGACATTTTGGATCCACGCACACTCTCGGAGGATTCATGACCCAGCCCTTGCTTGAGCTAAAGGATCTCGAAACCAGTTTCCCGTCTTCGGCGGAGACCGTGAGTGGGCGCGCGTCGGTGGTGGAAGGGGTAACGCTCAGCATTGACGCGGGCGAGGTATTGGCTTTGGTGGGCGAGTCGGGTTGCGGTAAATCCGTTACGGCATTGTCGATCCTGCGCCTGATCCCCAAGCCGGGTCGCATTGAGAGGGGTGAGATCCTTCTGGAAGGGAGGGATCTGCGGACACTGAGCATTCCCGAGATGCGCAAGGTGCGCGGCAATCAGATTGCCATGATTTTTCAAGAGCCCATGACCAGTCTGAATCCCGTGGTTCGCGTGGGGGATCAAGTGGTGGAAGCCATTCGCCTGCACGAGAAAGTATCGAGAAAGGCGGCTTTGGCGCGCACCCTGGAGTTGTTTGAAAAAGTGAGCATGCCCGACGCCAAGGCACGCTTGCGCGCCTTTCCTCACGAATTGTCCGGTGGTTTAAAACAGCGCGTGATGATCGCCATGGCCTTGAGCTCCCATCCCAAGTTATTGATTGCCGATGAACCGACGACGGCCTTGGATGTGACGGTGCAGGCCCAAACCCTGGAGCTCTTGCGGGATCTAAGGCAGGAGATGGATATGGCTGTGCTGTTGATTACGCATGATTTGGGCGTCGTGAACCAGTTGGCCGATCGTGTGGCTGTGATGTATGCGGGAAAAGTTGTGGAAACGGGCACGCGGGAAGATGTATTCAGACAGGCGCGCCACCCCTATACCAAAAGCTTGCTGCGCTCCATGCCGGCCTTGGCGAAGCCACAGGAACCCTTGTATGAAATTGCGGGCAGTGTGCCCGTTCCGGGAGAGTGGCCCGCGGGTTGTCGCTTTGTCACGCGTTGCGAGGAAGGGGACGACTTCTGCGGAGAGGAACCGGCTCCCCGTCGCCGATTGTCCCATAGCCACGCCTGTTGGTGTCACCGGGTAGAGGGGGTGCAGGATGAATCCTAGTCCGGGTGATAAAGGCAACCTGCTCGAAGTGCGCGGCTTGCGCACCTGGTTTCCCATACGAGCTGGCATTTTGCAACGGGTGACGGGACAGATTCGAGCGGTGGACGGCATCGAGCTGAATGTTCGCCGAGGGGAGACCCTGGCCTTGGTGGGCGAGAGCGGCTGTGGCAAAAGCACGCTGGGATATTCTCTTTTGCGCCTGATCGAAAGCCAGGAAGGGGAGGTTCTTTTTAACGGGCAAGACTTGTGCAGCGTGCCTCCGGATGAATTGAAAGACCTGCGGCGCAAGTTGCAGATCGTTTTCCAAGATCCCATGGCTGCGCTCAATCCGCGTTCCCGCGTCCGCGATAGCATCGCCGAAGGGATGGAGTGTTTCGGAATCGGCAATAACGACGCTGAACGCACGCAGCGCGTCGCCGAGTTGATGGAGCGGGTGGGCTTGGATCCGCGGCAGATGGATCGTTATCCGCATGAGTTTTCAGGTGGGCAACGTCAGCGAATTTGCGTCGTACGCGCCTTGGCCGTGGAGCCTGAATTCATCGTGCTCGACGAATCCGTCTCAGCCCTGGATGTGTCCATTCAGGCCCAGATGCTCAATTTGCTGCAGGGGTTACAAGAAGAATTCGGACTGACCTACCTGTTTATCACCCACGACCTGGGCGTCGTTCGTTACATCGCTGATCGCGTGGCAGTGATGTACTTGGGTCAGATCGTAGAGGAAGGCAGTGCGGATCAGATCTTTGAATCGCCTCGGCACCCCTACACCCGCATCCTGCTCTCCGCCGTGCCCTCGGTGAATCCGGACGAGCGGACGCGCCCGCTTCGGGTCCAAGGCGAGGTGCCTTCGCCCTCCAACCCGCCCTCGGGTTGCCGTTTTCACCCGCGTTGCCCCGATGCCATCGAGCGCTGCTCGCTGGAAATGCCTGAACTGGAGACTCGTCCAGAGGGCGGTGTGCGCTGTATCCTGGCGCCCGAATAGGGGTTTCCCCTGTCTCAGCCCTGATTTGAAATTAAGGTTCTTTCCGAATCTGGTCGATAAGCGGGCCAGAGTGGGCTTTTTCATCCGGAGGGCGGATTTGTGTCGAAATCTAAAATAGGTCAGATGTTCATCGATGCACGATTGATCGATCAAGAGCAGTTGGTGTCGGCTTTGTCTGAACAGCGAAGTTGGGGCGGGCGTCTTGGCGATATTCTGATCAGCAAAGGTTGGGTGGAACCCGAGGACGTTTTGCGGCTGCTTTCCGACCAACTCAGTATGCCTGTGATCCGTTTGGAAAATAAGGAAGTTGAGGCCGAGACCCTGGAACTCATCACTGCGGCGGAGGCCGAGAAGTATAGTTGCATGCCGCTCTTTGTTCGCGAGGAAGGCCAGCACGAAGTGTTGTACCTGGCCATGGATGATCCGACCAACCTGGAAGCCACCGACAATCTTGCTTTTCGCACCGGGCTTGAAATTCATCCTGTGTTGGCCAGTACCCGAGAGTTGATGGATGCGCGGGAAAAGCATTACGGGAGTCAGCCGGTGTTGGAATCTCCCAGCGGCAATTTCGAAATCCCCTATGAGCCGCCCATCGGGATGGAGACAGATGCTTTCGATAAATCTGAGCCCATGCCTGTGCCAGGGCCAGTACCCGGGCCTGAGTCCGAGTCCGAACCCGAACCCGAACCCGAACCCGAACCCGAACCCGAACCCGAACCGAGCCCTGAATCGATCCCTGAATCGAGCCCGGAACCCCCTGCGACGTCAATGCCGGAGCCAGCCAGTGTGCCAGCCCCGGAGACGCTTGAATCGCAAGCGCTTGAGGGAGAGGTGGCGGCAGAGTCCAACAAGGATGTTGCTTCCCTGGCTAGTGATTCCAAGAAATTTTCTCAAAATAGTTTCAATGTGACTTCGCCTCACCTGATCACCCAAGCCTTGGCCGGCTTGTTAATCGAGAAGGGATTGATCAACGCTGAGGAACTGACACAGCGGATCGAAGATCTATGGGTTCGCGAAATGGAAGACAAGTCCTAAGCGATCAGCTTGACATCGATTTGCCATAGAGTCACTCTTCATCCAACTGTTCCATTGGAGGTTTTTTCGGCATGCGCCTTGAGTACGGATTTGATCTGACAACTATTAAAGTGCCGCGGTTTTCTGTTGAGGCAGACGAGAGCATTGGCAAGCTCTTTACCTTGGCCACCTTGATGCTCAACGTCATGGAAAATCGGCCGCATGTCGAATTGGTTTTTCACGGTTTGAATTCTGAGGATCCCGAGCGAAAAATTGAGAGTTTCCAGGAGATCCTTGAAATGTCGGGTGAGGGGGGAAAATTGACCTACGCCATGGGCAACGGCGGACAGGTGACAGGTAGCTCGGTCTACTTCCGTTGGCTGACAGTCACGCTGAACGACGCCTGAATGAGAACCAGGCACCAGGGTTCATTCATCTCATGATTGAAGCAAAACAGCTTTCGAAGCGTTTTGGCGATCGGCTAGCCGTCGACCAGTTGTCCTTCTCCATTGAGCGGGGTGAGGTGGTGGGCTTTCTCGGCCCCAACGGCGCGGGCAAGACCACCACCATGCGCATGCTCACGGGTTTTACTCCGCCCAGTTCGGGTAAGGTGATCGTGGGCGGGCACGACCTGTTCGAGGAACCCGCTGCGGCGCGTAGGCTTGTCGGTTACTTACCCGAAACCCCTCCGCTCTACCCCGAGATGACGGTGGCGGGTTATCTGCGCTTTGTGGCACGTATTCAAGGCTTGCCCAAGAGAGACTGCGCAGAGGCCGTCGACCGCGCCATGGAACGCTGCGGCTTGAAAGAACAACGCCGCAGAATTATCGGAGACCTCTCCAAGGGCTATCGGCAGCGCGTTGGGATTGCCCAGGCCATTGTTCATTCCCCACCCGTGTTGATTTTGGATGAACCTACGGTGGGTCTCGATCCCGCGCAAATCAGTGATATCCGAGACTTGATTGCCGACTTGAGCTCGGCACGTGAGGGCGAACTGCAACACGCTGTGATTTTGTCGACGCACATCCTCCCCGAAGTCGAAGCCATTTGCCGACGCATCATCATGATCCAAGAGGGCACCAAGCGCCTGGATCGTCCCCTGGATGAACTGAAAGCCGAGGGGCAAACCTTGCAGATGTTGTTCGCGCGCGAGATTGTTGGAGAGCAGGTCCCCTCCGCCGGTCAAGGGGGGGCGGCATGAACGGAATCACTGTGATTGCTGGTCGGGAGCTGAGATCCTTCTTTGTGATGCCCGTGGCCTACGTTGTGCTCACACTCTTTGCTTTGCTCTCGGGTTTCTTTTTCCTTTCGAAGTTATTGGATTTTAATTTCACCCTGATGCAATTGCAGAACAACCTGGCTTTTGATCCAAGAGCGGCAGACCAGCTTTTATTGTGGAATCTCAATGACGCCTTGATCACTCCCTACCTGGCTTCCTTGTTGTCCATTTTGTTGTTCCTGGTTCCAGGGGTCACCATGGGTTTGTTCTCTTCGGAGAAAGCCAACGGCACCGATGAACTATTGCTCACCAGTCCGTTACCCATTAGCTCCATTGTGCTCGGGAAATATCTCGCGGTGGTGGTCTTGGTGAGTTTGTTGGTGGGCATGGCGGCCTTGTTCCCCTGCCTGCTCTTTTTATACGGTGACCCCGCACCGGATCTCGGACTGGTGCTGTCGGGCTTGTTGGGCTTGTATCTCGTGGGATTGTTGTATGCCTCCGTGGGGCTCTTTGCCTCGTCGCTCACGCACAATCAGATCATTGCCTTTTTTCTTGCCTTTGTGTTGTGCTTGGGGCTGCTCCTCTTGGAGTTGGGCGTCGGCGACAGTGCGCGGGGCTTGGGGGGAGTCGTCGCCTATCTCTCCCTGGTCGAGCACTTTGACAACCTCTTGCGCGGAGTCGTGGACACGGGGGACCTCGGCTACTTCTTCGTCATGATCGGGAGCTTCTTATTGCTGTCCAAAGCTTCCGTCGAGTCGGTACGGTGGCGTTGAGATGAAACGTTTATCGACTCTCTGGATCGGGTTGGGCGCGGTGGCCATCGGGTTCTCCCTGTTGAGCTACTTGCTCACGGTAATCTTCGGTCCCTTCTTGGAAAAATCCTGGACTTGGGGAAACCTGGCCGTGGGTCTGGTGTTGTTGGCCATTGGGCTCAGTACGAACCGCGAACTCCTGGGGGTTCTCCTGCACTCGGAGGGAGCGCGGCGCGTAGGTAAGAGCGGTGGCAACTCTTTGTTGGCGACGCTTCTGGGCATTGCGATTCTCGCGGGTCTTGGCTTCTTGTTGACGCAACACTCCCTGCGTTTTGATTGGAGTGAAACCGGCCAGAACACCTTGGCCCAACAAAGCGTTGAATTACTACATTCCCTGAATGAAGAAGTGGAGATCGTGGCGTTCTTCCCCAATGCGGACCCGCCACGCGCTATGCGAAGTTTGCTCGGCCGCTATGAACGGGAAAACAAGAAAATCAAGTTGGTGTTCGCTGATCCCAATCAACGCCCCGATCTAATCCAACGCTATAGCATTCCTCTCCATTTGATAGGCGGCGGTGGGCTTGTCCACGTGGCCATGGGGGATCGTTCGGAGAATATTCCACATCTGGTGGATGTGGAGTTGCCCGACCCCGCCGACCTGCGGGTAGAGCTTTCGGAACACTTGCTAACCAATGCCATTCTGCGTGTGACCAAAGTGGAGCAGCGAGTGGTCTACTTCCTTGAGGGCCATGGTGAGCGAAGCATCGAGGGAGAGGTAGGGAGCGTTCCCGAAGGCTACCTGGCGGCTGGGGAGGCGCTGCGCGAGGCGGGGGTCCGCACGGAAAGACTCCTACTGTTAAGCACTGGAAGAATTCCCGCAGATGCAGATCTGCTCGTGATTGCGGGGCCGCAGCGCTCTCTATCGGGAGACGCCGTGGCAGCGATTGAGCGCTATGTACGTGCGGGGGGCGCTCTTTTGCTCATGCTGGAACCGCAGGTGGTTTCGGGTCTTGAGGAGATGTTGCTCACTTGGGGCGTTCGCGTGGGCAACGACATGGTGATCGATCAAAAGCAGGGGGTGTCGACTCAAGCGGCCACCCCCTTGGTGAGTTTGTACGGGGACCATCCCATCACGCGCGATTTAAATGAGCCCACCGTTTTTCATGTGGCGCGCAGTGTCATATTGGCAAGCAACGAGAACACGGTGGATTTTGTCGAAATTGTTTTCTCCAGTGAGGATTCTTGGGCTGAGAAAAACCTTGAAGCCTTCTTTGTCAGGGGGGAGCTGTTAAAAGATGACCAAGATCTCCTCGGTCCCATCCCCATGGCCGTGGCCGGAATTTTGAAGAACGCTGCGCAAGAGGGGGAGGTGCCGGACGAGGAGATCGACCCGAGCGCAAACGCCTCGGCCTACATCGTGGTGTTTGGGGATGCGGACTTTGCCGGTAACCAACTTTTGAACCTGGTCAAGAATCGCGACTTGTTCTTGAATGCAGTTCATTGGTTGACGGAAGGAGATGAAAGTATTGCCATTCGCGCGCCCTATACGCGTGCTTCACGTTTTCGACCTACGGCGGCCCAGATGGATCTTATCCGGATTTTGACGCTTTTCGTGTTGCCAGAAGCCATCGCCTTGCTCGGTGTGTGGGTGCGTTGGCATCGCCGTACTCGCCACGGTTAGGTGATCTGTAATGTTTCAGCGATCTACTCTCATTTTGTTGATCGTTGCTGCGGCCCTGGGCTCAGCGATTTATTGGTTCGAGATTAAGCAGGAGCAAGAACACGAGAGCGCAGACCGGATGGGGCGTCTGTTGTTTCCTGAAATGCGCCCCATGGCCATCGATGAACTGGCCTTTGAAACCGCAGATGAATATGAGGTACGTTTTGAGCGCGTAGATTATGCGTGGCACTTGCGGGAGCCTGTGGATTTTCCTGCAGCACACGAGGCTCTTCAAAGCATGGCCTCTGCGCTGGCCTCATTGAGTTCCGATGAGGAGATTCAGACCCCCGAAGCCCTGTCCGTGTATGGATTGGGCGAGCAGGCCGGTCTTATTCACTTTGCCGTACAAGGCGAGCGCCAGACCTTGCGCTTGGGCGCCTTAACCCCAGTCCCGGGTCATCTCTTTGTTTCGCGAAACGATGAGAAGCGAGTGTTTCTCTTGCAGAACATGCAGCTCAATGCCTTTCATCGGCTGCTGCTAGATTTGCGAGAACGCCACCCGGTTTCCCTTGCGACAGAGGACGTGAGCGATATCGCGATCGACTGGCGCAACGCAAGCCTTGCACTAGCCAAGCGAGAAGGGCAATGGCGCATTGTATTTTCATCCCTGGCATCCGCCACGGAGGAACTCCCACGCGCTGGCGCCGTCTCCGCGTTTCTGACGCAATTGACGGAGTTGCGCGCCGACGCTTTCGTCGACCAGGTTCCCCCAGCGCTTTCTCAAACCTTGGAGCGCGAGGGCATGAGAATTCGCTTGAGTGGTGAAGAGATTTCCCTTGAGCTGCTGGTGGAGCCTTCGCAAGCTCAAAAAATCGCAGTGCGTGGAGCGGAGACTTCGCTCTTCCTGGTTCCCGCGTCGTCCTTGGAGGGCCTGCCGCGCAGGGTCGAGGATTTTCTGGATTTGCGCGTCGCGCCCTTTGATGTCAGCGCCGCAAAACACTGGGAGTTGGTCTGGCATGACGCCGCTGGAGAAGTTGCGTCACAAGTGATTTCTCACAGTCAGTCCAACGGAGCGGCTCAAACCTGGCGCTTGGAAGGTGGCGCGGAAGAAAAAACTCAGAACCAGACCATTCGAAACTGGCTTGAGGCGGCCAGTGAGCTCTCTGGAGAGGCCATTGTTGCGGATGGCCTGGATGGGGAAGGGCGTATGGGCCTGGGCCTGGAGCCCGGGAAGATGCGTTTTCGGGTCTGGGCAGAGAACATGCACCAAGACGAACTGTTGGCGGACTTGCGAGTGGGCAACGCCTTATTGTCCCATCGCTCCCCGGACGAGGATTCCGACAGGGCGGGTAGGGTTCTCATGATGAACGCGTTGGGGGAAAGCGTCTACGGCGTCGCCGCGGAGATCTCGGCAAGCTTTATGCAAAAGGCAGAGTGGTTCCGCAAGCAAGAACGCAAGCAAGAATAAGCACAGCCACGGGATTCCCATGAAGAAACAAGAACCGAGAACCCAAGGTCTGAGCTGGAGAATCTTTCACTTCCCCTTCGAGTGTTCTAGTCTATAGAGGACTACGGAGGACCGAATGAATTCCACACGCACTGCCCGCGGACCTTTTCGAAATCTTAGTGTTGATCTGCCGCGCGCAATTGGCGTTTATTTTGGCGATGAGTATCAGGTTTCTGATTTCGAAGTGGAATGTCGATCAGGTGTTTCTATCGAGCTTTTGATCGAGCAAGTCTGGCAGCATTACGATCCCTTTATCGAAGCCAACGCCCTGAAGGATCTACCCCTTCGAGAGCTATCCAATACCGTGGCGAGTCTCACCGATACTGAATTCGCCAAGCGTGCTGAGGAGTGGGTGCAGGACGGTATTCCCGCATTGGTGTTGGCGGTGACCAATCCCCAGGACCTGCTTCACGAGTACCAATTAATTGATGGTCAGCGTCGATTGGCCCTGGCTGCTGGATTGGGGCAAGAAGAAATCGCCACCATCATCGCCAAGAAAATTTAAAATCCACTGAGAGCGCTTCTTTAGTTAGAACTTCGAGCCAGGACTTCGAGCATCGCGTCGTGAATCAGCCCGTTGCTGGCGACGAAGGATGCACCCGTGGGCGGGCCGCCCTCGGCATCGGTGCAGCGCCCACCGGCTTCTTCCACGATGAGAAAGCCCGCGGTGACATCCCAGGCATTGAGTTTGAATTCCCAAAAGCCATCAAAGCGCCCGCAGGCCACGGCACACAAGTCCCAGGCGGCGCTGCCATCGCGTCGTGTGGCCTGAACGCACTTGGTGAAATTTCGAAAGTGATCCATGTTGTCGTCTAGGCTGGTGTGAACGTCGTAGGCGAAACCCGTCACGAGCATGGAGCGCGTCAGCTGAGTCTCCACCGACACGCCAATGGGCTTGCCATTGCGCCGGGCGCCTTTTCCGCGAACGGCCGTATACATCTCGTCTAATATAGGATGGTAGATCGCGCCAACGGTTCGCACGCCCTGGTATTCCACACCGATGGACACCGTAAAACAGGGAAAGCCATGCGTGTAGTTGGTGGTGCCGTCCAAGGGATCGATGACCCAGCGCCAGGGAGAGTCCTCGCCAGCGTGTGCGCCTGTTTCTTCGGCCAGGACGCTGTCCTTGGGACGCTGCGCCGCGAGGCCTCGAAGGATGAGCGCCTCGCAGGCTTTGTCGACTTCGGTGACCAAGTCGATGGAGGCGCTTTTGGTTTCGATGTTGAGTTGTGTTTCGTAGCGCTCACGTTGAACCTTGCCGGCGGCATAGGCCAACTCTACGGCCAGGTCCAAGACCCTTTGACATTCCGATTCGAAGGCCTGGCTGGAAGTCGGGTCGCTCATGTCAGGCCTGTTGTTCTAAAGCTGGAAGTTGGAACAGGCGCTCGGCGTTGGCGGTTGTGATTTGTGCGAGCTCTTGTTCGGGAAGCTTGTGAATGTCCGCCAGGCATTGCCCGACATAAGTCACAAAAGCCGGTTCATTGCGTTTGCCGCGGTAGGGTGTGGGCGCCAGGAAAGGCGCATCGGTTTCGATCAGCACGCGATCCAGCGGGACGATGGCAGCCGTATCGCGCAAGTCCTGGGCTTTTTTAAAGGTGAGGATGCCCGAGAAAGAAATGTGCAGGCCTTGGTCCAGCGCCTGTTTGGCAAACTCCGTTGTCCCCGTGAAACAATGCACGGTGCCTTCCAGGGCACCTGCCGATTCAGACTTCCAGATTTCCAAGAACTCATCATAGGCATCGCTGGCCTGACAGCGCACGTGGATGATCACAGGCAGCCGGTGCTCGCGGGCCAGGGCCAGCTGTTGCGCCAGGGCCTCGCGTTGTTCACGGCGCGGGGAATTGTCGTAGTAATAATCAAGCCCGCACTCACCGAGGGCCACGACACGCGGCGCGTCAATCCAGCGCTTCAACTCGGCCAGGGATTCGGCATTCCAGTCCTTGGCATCGTGTGGATGCACACCGACGCTGGCGAAGATGCGTTGGTCTTGTTGCGCCAGTCGGGCGGCCGCTGCGCATTCAGAGGCGCCGTAGCCTGAACCGATGGCGATGATTCGGTCGACCTTCCTTTCCGACGCGCGGTCAATGACCGCCGGGCGATCTTCATCGAAAGCGTCGGCCGTGACATGGGCGTGTGTGTCAATCCACATGCTAGTTGGCGTCTTCCGCAGCGGGCATTTCAAGACGCGGAAACAGGGGGTCGCCGGTCTGTGTTGGGTTGCCGACGGGCAAGCCTCCCCAGGCCTGCGCATCTTGCGGCAATACCGCTTTCTCAAGAGCACCGGCCAAGCCGAGCCGTTCTAGAATGCGCGACGCCGTCTCCGGCAGGAAGGGTGCGAGTAAAAGTGAGATCACGCGCAACATCTCGCAGACGCTGTAGAGCGTCTTGTCGAGGAGTTCCATGGACTCCGCATTGTCGGTTTCCTTGGCCAACTTCCAGGGTGCGCGTTGGTCGATGTACTTATTGGTGGCGTCTACCAATTCAAATACGCTGGCCAGGGCCCGGTGAGGTTCCATGTTTCGCATCTGCTCATCCACTGTAATGGGGATGCGCTTCACCAAGGCTTCCAGATCTTTTTCCAGTTCCGTAGCGGCTCCGGGTTCGGGCACAATACCTTCGCGGAAGCGACCCAGCATCTTGATGCAGCGACTTTCCAAGTTGCCCAGATTTTTGGACAAGTCGGCATTCACGCGTGTCACCAAGGCTTCTTCGCTGAAGCTGGCGTCTCGCCCGAAGCTCATCTCGCGCAATAAGAAGTAGCGGAAGCATTCAAACCCGTAGCGCTCGCGCATCACCAGGGGGGAGATCATATTGCCCAAGCTCTTGGATACTTTGCGGTTGTCGACATTCCAAAAGCCGTGGACATTCAAGTGCTGGTAAATCGGCAGTCCCGCCGCCTTGAGGATGGTGGGCCAGAAGACGCCGTGGGGTTTTAAAATATCTTTGCCGATGATGTGTTCGACGTTGCTCCAGCGCTCTTCAAATTGTGGGTCGTCGGGATAGTTGATGCCCGTGAGGTAATTGATCAGCGCATCAAACCAGACATAGCACACATAGTCCGTATCAAAGGGCAGGGGGATGCCCCACTGCAAGCGCTCCTTGGGGCGAGAGATGCACAAATCCTCCAGTCCGTTATCCGAGCGCAGCATGGACAGCACTTCCTTGGCGTAGCCCGCTGGCCGGATGAACCCCGGGTTCTTTTCAATATGCTCCGCCAGCCAATCGGTGTAGCGGCTCATCAAGAAGAAGTAGTTGGTCTCTTTGCGCTCTTCGGGAGGTTTTTCGTGGTCTTTGCAGCGTCCTTCTTCGTCGAGGTCGCGATCGGTGAGGAAGCGCTCACAACCCACGCAGTACTGGCCGCTGTACTCGCGCAACTCAATGTCGCCCGCGTCGTAAACCTTTTGCAGGATGTGTTGCACGGTTTCGATATGAGCGGGTTCCGTGGTTCGAATAAAGCGGTCGTAGGAAAAATCCAGCTCGTCCCAGGTCGAACGAAAGATGCCCGCGATGTGGTCGGCAAAGGCTTGGGTGCTTTGGCCCTTGGCTTCCGCGGCTTGGGAAATCTTGTCACCGTGCTCATCGGTGCCCGTGAGGTAGAAGGTGTCTTCCCCCGCCAGCCGGTGGTAGCGCGCGATGGTATCGGTGATCACGCTGGTATAGGTGTGACCGATGTGCGGCTCGGCATTTACGTAGAAGATGGGTGTTGTGATGTAGAACGGCTTTGTCATTGGATTACCGCGCCGCGCAAGGCGAACAAGGCCCGCTCGGCGATCATTTGTGGGTTTGCATTTCTTTGTATCAAGGCTTTGCGGCAGGCCGCCAGGGTTGAAAAGACTCCCAGTTCAGGGTCTACAAAGGCTTGCCCTTGCTGCAGTCGACATTCGACGCGCTCGCGCAACCAGCGCGAGCTGGTGTCCAGCAGCACTTCCACCTCCGCGGCAGCGATTGCGCGTGCTCCGCGATATTCCTCCGCCCAGTCTATCAGGTTCGGAATGCTGATTTTGCCCATGTCATCCAAGCGCTCGGCCAGGGCGCGAATCTCTTCGGGGGTCTGTTCATCGCTCAGCGCGGGTTGAGGCGGAGGCGGCAGGGTGACGCGCTGGCAGCGCGAGCGTATGGTGGCCAGAAGGCTGGTGGCCGCGTCGGCAATGAGGATGAGGGTGGTCTGGGGCGGCGGCTCTTCCAATAAGTGGAGCAAGGCATTTTGCGAGGCCGCGTTTAAGTGCTGGGCTTGATCGATGACCGCCACGCGGTAGCCCCCTTCGTTGGCATGCAGGCGCAAGGCTTTCTGGACCGCGCGGATTTGGCTGATTTTGATACGCGTCGCACTCGCACCGCGTTCCAACCAAAACAAGTCCGGGTGGTCTCCGATATGCCGGAATAGGGGTCCCTTCTTCCCGTCCCCATCCAGGGCGATAGGTTCTTTGGGTTGTGAGCGCTGGCAGGTCGGACAGTTTTCGCAGGGCCGGTCCTGGGACGCGTTGCAGACCAGCGCGCGCGCGAAGTCCAAGGCTACCTGGCCGGGTTCGGGTGGAACCCCAGTGAGCAGATAAGCCGAGTGAATTCGGCCACTTTGGACGCTGCGCTGGAATAGATCGGTCGGCGATGAATCAGGCTGAGACATAGGGCGCCGAGTCTAGCAGCCTGAGGAAAATCCCTCAGCCAATCCGCGAGAAGGCGTGCCGCCCATCACAGCGAGATTGGATCCATCTGCCGAAAAGTTGAGCTTTCTCCTTGATTGGAAAGGAGAAATCCGACTTTGGTCGGGTTTCCCCATTCTCTCCTTAAGTTCGGCGAGTTCCAGTCCGATCTGCCTATCAGTTTAGAGCAGTCAATGAGTTTTCACGTTTTTAGAAAAAAGAGGGGTAGATGGGAATGGGATTCGGTGGTGGACGACGCGATGGAGACAACACAACAGTGACCAAGCCGGCGGCTCCGGCTTCGGCTCCTGGGGATCTTTCGGCATTCATCGATCAAGGTTCGGAATTTGAAGGGAAGCTCAGCTTTAAGGATACCGTGCGCATTGACGGACATTTCCGAGGCGAGATTGCCAGTGAAAATACATTGATCGTGGGAGAGACCGGTACGGTTGAGGCGACGATTCGCTCCAAGAACGTAGTGATCAGCGGCAGTGTTTCTGGGGACGTTTTTGCCCCGGGCTCCGTGGTGCTTCACAAAAGCGCATGCTTGGACGGAAATATCGAAACGCCTCACTTATCCATTGAAGACGGTGCGACGTTCAATGGTAGCGTGAGCATGAAAGCTGCAAACAAGTCCGGCAATGTGGCATCCATCGAGAACGCGACGACTCAAGGGGGCGGTAATAAGCAGCATAAAGGGTGAGAAAAGCCAGAGCGCTGATCCAGGCGCTCTCCCGGGCTTTTCAGACAGGGCGAGGTTTCTCCTTTAACCGAGAAACCTCGCCCTTGCGCGTTTTGTCGAAACGGATTGCGGGCGGCCAGGTCTAGAGCAGGGGAAGAGACAGGCAAACTGAGCTAGGTTTCCGAGATCATGCATGTAAAAGTCAAACTATTTGGTTCGGTTCGCGAGGCTGCAGGGTCTCCGGAAATCTCAGAAGAAGTCGCCGAGGGCGCCTGTGTGGCGGAATTGCGCGAGCAGCTGGCGGGTCTTTATCCCTTGATCGAAAAGTATGGAACGCATTTACGCATCGCCGTGAACTGCGAGATTGTCGCCGAAACCGCGCTGCTGGCTGATGGTGACGAAGTGGCTTTATTGCCACCCGTTTCCGGTGGTGCGAGTCGCTGCAGCATCTCGCAAAAGCCATTGGATGTGATGGAAGTTATCGCTCGCGTGTCGGGCGATGATGCCGGTGGCATTTCTACTTTTTTGGGTGCGGTGCGCGATCGAAGTCAAGGGCACGATATCGACCATTTGGAGTACGAGGCCTACCCCGAGATGGCCGTGCAAGAAATGGAAAAAATTGCAGACGAGGCGGCAGAGAAATGGCCGGGTGTGCGCGTTGCCATTGCACATCGCGTGGGTCGATTGGACATTGGCGACCTGGCCGTGGTGATTGCGGCTGCCGGACCTCATCGTGCCGAAGCCTTTGAAAGTTGTCGCTTTGCTATCGACGTTCTCAAAGAGCGCGTGCCCATTTGGAAGAAAGAAGTGGCTACCGATGGCGAGTATTGGGTTGAGGACCACGCATGAGCGAGTCGAGGCACAAAGGTCATCACGATCACAAACGCCACCACGCGCAGCACGCGGCAGAAACGTCCAGCATTCACGAACACCGCAAAGAAGCCCCCAGTAAACTTGTTGTCTCTGTACTGACTGTGAGCGACACGCGCAGCTTGGAAGAGGATTCGGGTGGCGCGTTGATTGTCGAGCTGATGACAGCGGAGGGTCATCGAGTGGCCGAACGCACCATTGTCAAAGATGACGTGCAAGAGATTCAGGCGGCTTTGCGCAAAGTGATCGCCTCGCAGGAGGCGGACGCCATTTTGCTCACGGGGGGCACGGGTGTTGCTCCTCGCGACGTGACGCCCGATGCCGTTGCCCCCTTGCTCGATCGCGAATTGCCGGGCTTTGGTGAATTGTTTCGCATGCTCTCCTATGAAGAAATCGGGACCCCCGCCATGCTGTCGCGGGCCATGGCCGGCGTGATGGGTTCAACCCTCGTTTTTGCCTTGCCGGGATCGCGCGGTGCGATTCGCACCGCAGTGGAGCGCATCCTCGTGCCCGAGTTGGCACACCTCGTATCCCTGGCAGGAAAGCCACACACGACGGACAAGGCCTGAGGCTTTTGGCGTGCTTGCCTTGAACGTCCTCTCCTCGAAATTCTTTCTGGCCGTGCTTTTGAGTGCCAGCCTCTTGTCTCAAGCCGCTTGGGCTGAAACGTTGATTTGGAAAGACGAAGCGGGCGCCATTCATCTCACTGACAATTTGGACCTGGTCCCCGAGGCTTCGCGCGACGCCTTGGTGGAGTCCGGCGATTCCCTGACTGAGCTGTGGGATGGCGATGTGCGTCGCAAACTCCCGTTGCCCGACGATTCAAAAATAACTTTCGAAGTGATGCGCACGCCATTCTTCGACGTGTTTTGGGAACAGGGCATCGTAGTGAAGCAGGGTGTGATTTCGGGTACGCAGGCCGTGATGCGTGGTTTCGCACACTCCTTGGACGCATCGGCCAGCCAAGTGCACGAGCTGCTGGGGTTGCGTTCGACACAGCGCGTCGAAGTACTGATTTATCGCAGAAGCAGTTATCAGCAGCGTTACGAACAGAAATTTCCCTTTGCCACGGCCGGTTTTTTTGACGGACGCATTCATATCGCAGCGGACGCACTCCATTCTTCGCGGGTGTTGCGCCTGGTTCGTCACGAATACGCCCATGCCTTGTTCGGCCAAGCCGTGGGGGACGTCCGTCCTTTTTGGTTGAACGAAGGCCTGGCTGAAAGTGCGGCGCGACAGGATCGCGGGTTGAGCGAGGAGGAGCGACTTCAACTTGTGGGCCGTATCGATGAAGGGAAATGGATTGTGTTGACGGACCTGGAACCCGGGTTTGCCCGCCTCGGTCAAGAGGAGGTGCGCTGGGCCTACTTGGAGTCCATGGCGGCGGCCGATTGGATCGAAGCCGAACTGATCCCCGCCAAGCGGGGAAAATTATTGGGTCGCTTGGGACAGGAAAAGGATCTCGACCAGGTCTTTCAAGAGTTCCTCAAGCTGGACCGCGTCCAGCTGGATGGAAAAGTGCGCGCGTCCCTGCAGGTGCCCAAGCGTCCTTGAGTTCTTGCTGCGCGGGATCTGCGCGGATCTGCGGGTTAGTTGTCGTCTGTGGTGTAGTACTTGAAGTCCAGGAAGTTTTCTTCGAGGTATTCGCGCAGGCGGTCCACGGTGCGCGCTTCCAATTGCCGCACGCGTTCGCGCGTCAATCCCAATTCATCGCCGAGTTCTTGTAGGGTCTTGGGTTCCTCGGCCAAGATGCGCTCGTCCACAATGCGGCGGTCACGCTCGTCGATGCCTTCTAAAAACGCGCCCACTTTTTCCAAGAAGACTTCTCGCAGTTCGGCGTTGCCGAAGCCCTCTTCGGCGGAGTCGCCGGTGGAGGGGAGCACATCGCTCAGGGAAAATCGGCCTTCGTCATCGCCAACGGGTGTGTCGATGGACTGGTCGCTGAAGGCCAGACGCTGTTCCATTTCGATGACGTCATCTTCACCGACGTCGAGTCGCTCGGCCAAGAGCGCGGGCAGCACCTCGTAACCTTGTTGCTCGAGCAACCTCTTTTCTTTGTTGAGTCTGTAAAACAACTTGCGCTGGGCGCGCGTCTTGCCCATGCGAACCAGGCGAATATTGTCGATGATGTACTTCAGGATGTAAGCGCGGACCCAGTACGCTGCGTAGGAAGAGAGTCGAACACCTTTGTAAGGGTCATAGCGATGTACGGCCTGCATGAGTCCGGTGTTTCCCTCTTGGATGAGGTCCAAACTATTGGCCCAGGCGCGGCGATATTCCATGGCGATCTTGACTACTAGACGAAGATTGGAGACGACGAGTTGACGGGCCGCGTCCAAATCGTCTTCTTCGACAAATTTGACCGCCAGGTCGTGCTCTTCCTCGCGTGATATGGGTGGGCAGTTACGAAGCTCAGCAAAATAGAGGGAAAGCGCATCTCGCCTTTCTCCGACGGGAACGGGAAGGCTCGTTCCAGCGACCACGGGAACGGGTAGGTAGGAGGATTCTCCTTCTGATTCTTCGAGGGTGATTTCTGCAGAGTCGTCTTCGGGCTCTGTTTCATCAGCTTCAATGGTCTCATGGGCACTCATTCGACACTGCTCTCCGCTTTCTTGCGACCCGTCGAATTTAGCAGGTTTTGACTCGCGCAGGGGCAGCCCGAACTGCGAACCCCAGGGTCCGCAGCCCTGCGCTCAGCCGTGTCTATTTCAACGCTTTCCAGGATTGCAGCATGTCGATGAGCAATCGCACGCCAACGCCCGTGGCTCCCAGGGCTTCAGTGGAATTGGGTTTCTGCGTGTCGGCCGTCCCCGCGATATCCAAGTGAGTCCAGGAGACGCCATGGGTGAACTCGGCCAGGAAAGCCGCCGCGGTGATGGTTCCTGCATCGCGACCGCCCGTATTTTTGATGTCGGCGACCTTGCTTTTGATCTGCGCCGTGTGCTCGGGGCGAAGTGGCAATTGCCACACCGGTTCGGCCACGTTTTCGCCGGCCGCCGAGATGCGCTTCATGAGTTCGTCATCAGAGCCAACCATGGCAGTGATGGTCTTGCCCAGGGCCACCAGACAGGCACCCGTGAGTGTGGCCAGGTCGATCATGGCTTCGGGCTTGAAGGTCTTCGCCGCGTGGGTGAGGGCGTCGGCCAATACGATGCGTCCTTCGGCATCGGTGTTGAGTACTTCAATGGTCTTGCCGGACAAAGCCGTGATGACGTCGCCGGGCCGATAGGCCTTGGCATCGGGCAAGTTTTCGGCCGTGCTCACCAGACCCACCACGTGCACGGGCAGTTTGAGTAAGGCACAGGCGCGCAGGGTTCCCACGACGGTCGCCGCTCCTGACATATCGTGTTTCATGTGGTGCATGCCTGCGCCTGGTTTCAAGGAAATACCACCGGAGTCAAAGGTGATGCCCTTGCCCACGATGCAAACCGGATGGCTACGGGCTTTGGTGCCTTTGGGTTTGTGCTCAAGGATGACCAGGCGAGGGGGGTTGATGCTGCCTTGACCCACGGCCAGAATCCCGCCCATTTTCATTTGTGCCAGGGCTTTCTCATCGAAGATCTGACAGCGCAATCCGACTTCTTTGGCCACCGCGCGTGCGCGCCGCGCCAACTCAGCAGGTGGCAAGGCGTTGCCCGGTTGGTTGGATAAATTGCGCGCGATGTTTTGTGAGCTGGCGATGGCCGAACCACGCTTGGCTCCGGCGCGGACTTGGGTCGCAGCGTCACCCGCTTCCAACAGCAAGGACATGGCTGTCAGTTCCGTGGTTTTTTTGGATGCTTTGGATCGGAATTCCTCAAAGCGGTAAGCGCCCAGCAGCGCGCCCTCGGCAGCGACTTGCGCGCGTTGGGATGCCGAAAATTTCTTGATGGATGGCAAGTAGAAGGCAAATTTTTTGCTGCTGACGCGCTGTGCCACCTTGGCGGCGCTTCCGGCCGCACGACGCAAGCTGTGCGGTTTGAAACTATCGGCTTTGTTCATTCCGATGAGAACAATGCGCTTGGCGCCGATCTCGGCATTGGGGTACAGGGTGAGCGTTGCGCCGACTTTGGCCGAGAAGTCCCCTGTATCCATGGCCTTGGTCAATTGCTTGCCCAAGGTTCGATCCAGGGCCGCGACGGCTTTTGGCAGCTTTACTTGTTTGTCGCCAGAAGAAAAGACCGGGATTGCGAGCAACTCGGTTTTTACCTCGGCCAGTGGGAGGGACTCAATACGAATTCTCATGAAGTGGCTTCCTTTGCTGGACTCTGTGTCGGTCCAGTCCTTCTTTAGGTCAGTTGCTTGAAGTCACTCCAAGCGTTTCTTAGACTTTGGTCTTACCTGTAAAGTGAGAGGTCTCTGGGAATGGTCCCCGTAAGTCTGAATACCGTCGATCTGATTCTACAAGCTAGTATCCTCGTCAAATTGGTTCTCGTCATTTTGATGTTTTTCTCAGTGGTATCTTGGGCGATCATCTATAAAAAATACAAAGAATTGCGACAAGCCGAGGGGGAGGACGAAGACTTCCTCGAAGTGTTCCACGAAGGCAGCTTTGCGGACGCACAAAATCTGGCGCGAGATTTAGCGGTGAGTCCGCTGGCCGGCATCTTCGTGGCGGTGGTGGAGGATGCGCATCGTCTGTCGCGGCAGACCCAGCGTTCAGGTCCGATTCGACTCAATCCGCACCAGATCAAAATTCTGGTTCGCCACATCTCCTGGATTGTCGCCGATGAAAACCGGCGCGTTTCCTCGGGCTTGTCCTTCTTGGCCACCACGGGTAGCGCGGCACCTTTTATCGGTTTGTTCGGGACGGTGGTGGGCATTATCAATTCATTTCAGAGCATCGGCGCGGCGGGCTCCGCCAGCTTGGCGGTGGTGGCTCCTGGAATTGCCGAGGCCTTGATCGCCACGGCCGTGGGCTTGTTCGCCGCGATTCCTGCCACGGTGGCCTACAACTACTTTGTCGGAGAACTCCGTCACATCTTGGGCGATGTGGACCAATTCCGCGTCGAACTCGAAGAGGACATGATCGAACTCGTCAGTGGCGGCACGGCCCAAGACAACACAGAGCTGGGGGGCTGAATGGCGGGAGGATTACGAGGGCCCGAGAACAGTCCGCTCTCTGAAATCAACGTCACGCCTTTTGTCGACGTCGTACTGGTCTTGTTGATTATCTTCATGGTGACGGCGCCCATGATGCAGCAAGGCATCGATGTCGATCTGCCCGAGACTGAAACCCTGGCGCTGCGCATGCCCGAGGAACCCCTCATTCTCACTGTCAAAAAGGACAACACCTATTATTTGGGTTCGACTGAGATCCCCTTGGGCGAATTGCAAGAGAAGTTGGTGCATATCTTTGATGGCCGTGGCAGCAAGGAACTGTTTTTGCGTGCCGATCAAGCGGCCTCCTACGGGGCTGTCGCAAAAGCCATGGCTGCGGCGCGCAAAGCGGGCGCGACACAGTTGGGCATGGTGACGGAGCCGGTGGGGAGATAATCGTGTCGACCCTGTCGAGCTTTCAACGCTCCCTGTTGTACTCCTTGGTGGGGCACCTGGTAGTGATCGCCGTTTTCTTCTTTTGGACTCCCAGCCGGCGATCCTCCAGCCTTCCGCCCGCTGCAATTTCAGTGAATCTCGTGGCCTCGGCCCCCAGTGTCGCCAAACCGAAACCCAAACCAGCACCCAAGCCCAAACCCAAGCCGGCACCCAAGCCCAAGCCCAAACCCGAGCCGACGCCCGTGGCCCCCACGGACACCGTGGTCTTGCCCAAGGACCCCAAGCCACCCAAGCCCAAGCCGAAACCGGATCCCGATGAACCACCGGTAGAGCAAGTGGAGTACGAAGACTTAATGGAGCAACTCCGGGCCGAGGGAGGGGAAGAGTTCCAGAATGAGCAACCGCCTGCCGAAGACATTGAAGCGCAAACTGCGACTCCGGGGGTTCCTGGAGGCAGCGGCCAGGTTTCTTTGGAAGAAGCGACATGGAACCTGGCAGCCAGCCGACACATGCGTCGTATTTGGGTGGTCCCGCCAGATTTTCAAGCTTCCGACCTGCAGATTGATGTCGAGGTGCAGATTGATGCCGCAGGCAACATCGTGGGAAAAATTCGCGTTGTGCGTTCCTCGAGAAACCCCTATTACGATGACAGTGTCTTGCGGGCCATGCTGAAAGCCAGTCCCCTACCGCCGCCCCCGGGCGCAGGGGTGTATCAGTTCGAGTTCACGCCAAAGGAGTTTTAGTGCATAAGGTTAATTTGATACTGGTCGCCGGACTGGGGATTTTCTTCTTCGCTGCCGCTCCTGCTCCGGTGCTGGCAGGGAGATCGGCACCTGTGAGAGTGCAGGGCTCCGAGGTCAGCGTGCTCAAGGTGGCCTTGCAGCGCTTTGCCGTTGACGGCGCCAGCTTGGACGAAACCACGTCGGCGTCTTTTCGCGCTGCGGTTGAATCGGCCTTGGAGTTTTCCAGCTTGTTCAAGAGCCTTGATCCCAAGGGCTTCTTGGGCTCTGTCGCGACGAAGTCTCTTACAGGCCGCCGCGGTCTGCGCTGTGCGGATTGGAGCGCCGTGGGTGCAGATCTGTTTGTCGAGGGCGTGCTGAGCGAAGAGTCTCAACGCCTGGTTGTCGAGCTGCAAGTGTGGGATGTGGCCCAATGCAAAAAGCTTGCTAGTGGTGGCAAGCGTTACAAAGCGGGGCGCATGGAGGCGGACTTGATTGCGCGCCACTTCGTTGACGATTTGATCGAGGAGCTGACGGGGCGGCGCGGCGTGTCCAATACCGATATTACCTTTATTTCGGATCGCAACGGAAATCGCGAAGTCTTTGTCATGAAGGCGGACGGCAGCGGACTGCGTCAGGGAACGCGAAATGGTTCCGTCAATGCCTTGCCCGCCTGGTCTCCCGATGGGCAGACGATTTATTACTCCTCGTACCGAACCCAGCGCCGCCCGGCCTTGTTCATGCTGAAACAGGGTCGAAAAGTATCGGGCCGGGTAGGGGGTGACCTGGATGTGACGGACAAGGTGTATCGCGGTGTTCCGGATCCCACCGGGAGGAAGCTGGCTTTGGTCATGCCCGATGAGAAATCGCAGATGGGCATTTATGTCAGCGATGGCAGGGGGCGCGGGATCAAGCGCTTGACCGGATCTCGCGGGAATAGCTTGTCGCCTTCCTGGTCGCCCGATGGCGAGCAGATCGTCTTTGTTTCGGACCGTACCGGGTCGCCGCAGCTGTACATCATGGACGCCGACGGGTCGAATACTCGGCGCCTTACCTTCACGGGTGGTTATAATTCCGCACCGGATTGGTCGCCCGACGGACGTTGGATCGTGTACGAGTTGCGGGTCGAGGGGCAGTTTGACATTTGGCTTACAGATCCAGCGGGGAAGGTGAATGTGCCGCTAATTACACATCGTCGAAGTGATGAGGCGCCGTCTTGGTCCCCCGATAGCCGCAAGATCGCTTTTAGTTCCAATCGGCGAGGGCAGATGGACGTTTATCTGGTGGATTTGAATGGAGAGAACCTGCGCCGAATTACGCAGAGCGACGGCGAAAGCATCTCGCCCTCCTGGGGGCCGTACAAAGTCCGTTGAACAAGTTCCGCTGGCACGGGATTGGCACGGGATTGAGAGAAGAGGCACTGAAATGAAAAGGTCTGCAAGGACCGGGAATGGCAAGGATGGGAGAATAGGATGATAAGGAAGTCACTGGCCTTCGCCTTCAGCAGGGGCGACTGCTGCCGCAGGTTGACGCTGTACGCGTTGCTTTTCTCGCTTACGGGCTGTGTCACCATGGCCGATTATCGGAAGCTAGAAGGGGAAGTTTGGGCGCTAGAGAAGCAGGTGAATAGCGGCGGGGGTGTCTCGGAGGGCTCATCGGGCTTGGCCCTGGCTGAATTGACCATGCAGGTCGAAGAAATGAGTGGCGAACTGGCTGTCTTGCAAGGCCGCTTGGAAGTGGCTGAGCGTCGCGTCGAGGAAGCCCTGGCTGAGGCGGAGTCCGCTCGAAGAGTGAATTTAGGGGCGGGTGAGGCCCCGAAACCGACCCCAACCACCCCCCAAGGTGATGCGGGCGCTTCCGTCACGCCGCCCGAAGATTCGTCTTCTGTCGAGATTACGGCAGAGGTGCAGAGCTATCGCCAAGCTTATGCGGCATGGAGTGAAGGAGATGCGCAACTCTGCATTGACCGATTTAGAGAGTTTCTGCAGAATCACCCGTCCTCCACGTATGCCGATGACGCCACGTATTGGATTGCGGACTGTTATTTCAAACAAGGGGACTATAAGAGTTCGGTCCTTCGCTTTGATGATGTGGTCAGGAGGAACCCGGACGGCAAGAAGGCAGCAGATGCTTTGTTTCGACAAGGGGAGGCGCTGTTGAGAATGGGGCCGAGTTACACGGCGGCAGCGAGTAAGGCCTTTGAGCGGGTGCTCACGGAGTATCCCAATTCAACCCGGACCGACGATGCCAAGAAACAACTGGAGTTGTTGGCGGCGCAGTAAAAGTATTAAAAGTTTTGGGCGGTTTTAATAGGCGCATTTTTAAGAAGGGCGAGGTAGATCAGTTGAGAAAGCGAGATCAAGAAAAGTTTAAGAAGATCCTTGAAGAGCAGCGCGACCAGTTGCTGGGCAACGTCGAGAAAGCGCTCAGCGGAGATGTTCATCTGGATCCAGATGATTTCCCCGATGAGGTCGACGCCGCTTCAGCCGAAGTGGGTTTGGCCTTCATCGGTCGCTTGCGAGAACGTGAGCGCGGGCTTCTGAACAAGATCACCAAGGCCTTGGACAAATTAGGCGAAGGTATCTACGGCGAATGCGAGACTTGTGGCGAGCCGATCAGCATCAAGCGCCTCGAGGCTCGTCCCGTGGCTCAGCTCTGCATTGATTGCAAGGGCGAGCAAGAGCGCATGGAGCGTCAGAACCGGTAGGCGTTACACCTTCGAGGGGCCCGGTGTCGATTTTCCCGCAACTCATCCTCGGGATCGAAAGCTCTTGCGACGAGATGGCTGCGGCCGTCTTGCGCGGTGAGAGCGAGATCCTCGCCAACGTGATTCACGAACAAGCGGATGTGCACCAACCCTACGGCGGAGTGGTTCCCGAACTGGCGTCGCGCGACCACGTGCGCGCCGTGTCCCAGGTAACCCAACGCGCCTTGCTGGAAGCCGGTGTCGGCCTCGATGAAATTGAGGGCGTGGCCGTGACAGCCGGTCCGGGCTTGGTGGGCTCCTTATTGGTGGGGCTCAATTTTGGCAAGGCCTTGGCTTACCGTGCTGGCATTCCCTTTGTAGGCGTACATCACCTCGCCGGGCACATCGCATCGGCCAGCTTGGGGGAGGGGACTCCGTCGCCGCCTTACATCGGATTGGTGGTGTCGGGTGGGCACACCGCCTTGTACCGCTTTGATTCCAATGGAAGCATTGAACTCCTGGGGCAAACCCGCGACGACGCCGTGGGGGAAGCCTTCGACAAAGTGGCCAACCTGCTGGGGTTGCCCTTTCCCGGTGGTCCTTCCCTTGCCAAGGCGGCGGAGTCGGGTCGAGCGGATGCGGTTTCTTTTCCCAGGCCCATGCTCAAACGTCCGGGGTTGGACTTCTCTTACAGCGGGCTCAAGACGGCCGTGGCCATTGAGGTGGAGGGGAGGGGAGCACTGAGTGCCACTGAGGTGGCCGATATCGCCGCCTCCTTTGAGATGGCAGCGGTGGAATCCCTGATCGTGAAAAGTTGTCGAGCCTTGCAGGAACAGGGCTTGGATCAACTGGTGGTGGTGGGTGGCGTTTCAGCCAACGCCTGCCTGCGCCGGGAGATGGCTCGGGTGGCCCGGGAAAAGGGATTCCACGCAGTCTTTCCGCCCCTCTCGCTGAGTACGGACAATGCCGTCATGATCGCCGCTGCCGGCGGGCGTCTCTTGCGCGAGGGCAAGCAGTCAGAGTGGAACCTCAATGCCTTTTCGCGCGTGCCCTTGCAGCGGATCATGGAGCCGACAGACAGGGCCTAGGGACGGCAGTAAAAGCTGAAGTAAAAGCTGAGGGTTCATATTGAGCATATCGAAAATAAAGAGCTTTTTAGGTAGTCACTCTCTGAGTCCATCTCGGGATCTGGGACAGAACTTTCTGGTGGACGAGGATGAAGCGGCCAGCTTGGTTCGCTGGGCGGGAGTGGGTCCCCAGGATGCGGTGATTGAGATCGGAACGGGTCTGGGAATTTTGACCCACGCCTTGGCCCGGGTCGCGCGTCGTGTGATCAGCGTCGAAATCGATTCGGGTTTGGTGCGCGCCCACCAGGCGGCGGAGTCCTTTGCTGAGTTTGGCGCCAAGGTGCACGTGGTCCATGCCGACGCGCGTGAGTTCGATTTTCTCCAAGCCGTGGCAGAATTGGGCTCCCCCGTGAAAGTGGTGGCCAACCTGCCGTACTCCGTTTCCACGCCCTTGTTGCGCCAGCTCTTGGACGCGCGCCACGCCTTGGTCGATTGGTCGGTGATGTTGCAGCGCGAGTTGGCCGATCGGCTCTTGGCGCAACCCAGCACGCGCGATTACGGCTCACTGACGGTCTTGCACCATTTATTGGTGGAGGTCGATCACGGTCGAGATCTGGATGAGAATTGCTTTTATCCCGCGCCCAAGGTGGTCTCGAGCTTTATTCGCATTCGTCCCTTGGAGCAGCCGCTCTTGGACGATGGGTCGGTGCTCTGGGTCGAGCGCGTGTTGCGCGCGGCCTTTGGGAAGCGGCGCAAGACCTTGTCCAATTCCCTGCGCGCCTTCGTCGGGGAAAACGGCGGTGACTCGGCATTGGTAGTGGAGATCTTGGAGGGCTTGGGCTTGGATTCACGCGTTCGTGCAGAAGCGCTCACGCCAACTCAGCTCTTGGCCATTGCTCGGGTGATGGGAGAACGCCTGTCGGCTGCCCAAGAGAAAAAGGGCTAAAAAGCGCCCCCGCGACATCTGCACACCCCATGGAAGAAACGATTTAAAATTAGCTACATAGCGCTGCATTCGCCGCTGATTAGTAGGGTGACGCCAAAATGCGTAGCTCGGGCGCGCTTGACGTTGCTCTGTAGCGGCCTACATTTTCGTACAGCTGAAGGGCAACGTATGGTGCGTGCTCTATTGGCGAGAAGACCCCGGGCTCGGACGGCCCAAAAACTGAATATTTCGCCGCAAGGCCCAGTGTTTACGCCCGGATCAATTGACCGGGACGGGGGCTCCGTAGGTGGATCGGTCAATTTAGATTCATCGCGCCCCGCTGGACCTCCAGCATGGTGCGATTTTTTGTTTTTGGACAGACGAACCGCAAAGGGGTTCGGAGGTCCAAATCATGTCCACTCGACCTGCTCCCGCAAACGGTAAACCAGGCAGTAAACAAGGTGGTAAGACAGGCGATCCCCCCCGTCGACCCCAACGTCCCACGGTCCCGGCTCTACAAGATTGGAAACACCAGAGCCGACGTTTTTCCATGCTCACGGCTTACGACTCTTGCTTTGCGCGCATCTTTGATGAAGCCGGCATCGACCTGCTCTTGGTGGGCGACTCCCTGGCCAACGTCATTCAGGGCGAGGAGACGACGCTTCCCGTGACCGTCGAAGAGATGATCTACCACACACGGGCTGTGGCCCGAGCCGCCAAGCGCGCCATGGTGATTGCCGATATGCCCTTTGGCTCCTATCAAATCACGTCTGAAGACGCCGTGCGCAACGCTGTGCGCATGGTGAAAGAGGGCGGCGCACAAGCCGTCAAGCTCGAAGGTGGCGTGGCTGTGAAAGAGGCCATCGCCCGGATTGCTTCTGCCGAGATCCCCGTCATGGGCCACATCGGTCTGACCCCGCAGTCGGTGAACCGCATGGGTGGTTTCCGCGTTCAGGGCCGCACGGTGGAGAGCCAAAAGCGTGTGTTGGAAGATGCACATGCTGTGGAAGACGCCGGCGCCTTTGCGGTGGTATTGGAAGGCATGCCCGCAGAACTGGCCGACGAGATCACCTGCTCCTTGCACATCCCCACCATCGGCATTGGAGCCGGTTCGAATTGCGATGGCCAGGTTTTGGTAATGCACGACATGTTGGGACTTACAGGCGACTGGGTCCCCCACTTTGTGAAGAAGTTTGCCGACCTCGGGCCTCAGGTGGCCGATGCGGCCCAGGCCTTTATCGAAGAAGTGAACCAAGGCACGTTCCCCTGTGAGGAGCACTCCTACCGGTAAGCACCGGTAGAGTGGAGGTCATTTCATGGAAGTGGTTCGTCACGCCAAAGAACTTCAACACCGAGCCGATGAGCTGCGCGCTGCGGGTCGGCGAGTGGCCTTGGTGCCCACCATGGGTGCGCTGCACGAAGGCCATTTGGAACTCGTGCGCGAGGCACGGCGCAAGGCCGACGTGGTTTGGGTTTCCATTTTCGTCAATCCCACGCAGTTCGGGCCCAATGAAGACCTGACCTCCTATCCGCGTACCTTTGAAGAAGACTGCAGTGCGTGCACCTGGGAAGGGGTGGACTTGGTTTTTGCTCCCAACCCGGAAGAGTTCTATCCCGAAGGTTGCCAGACCTGGGTTGAAGTGAGCGAATTGTCCCAACCCCTGTGCGGTGCCACTCGACCAACGCATTTCCGGGGCGTTAGCACCATTGTCCCCAAGCTTTTTCTGGCCGCCAAACCCCATATCGCGGTTTTCGGAGAGAAAGATTTCCAGCAACTGGCCATTATTCGCCGCCTCACTCGTGATCTGTGTTTTGATGTTGAAATCATCGGTGTTCCCACCGTGCGCGAGTCCGATGGCGTCGCGCTCTCCAGTCGCAATAAGTGGCTCGACGGGAAACGCCGACCCCAAGCGACGGCGCTCTTGCACGCCTTGGATGCAGCTGAATTGGCCGTGCGCGCTGGCGTAAAAGAAGTGTTTCAGTTGGATGAGATCGTGGCCAAGGAATTGGCCATGGCGAAAGATGCCCAGGTGGATTACGCCGAGTTCCGCGACCCGGAAACCCTGGAACCGATTTTACATGAACTCAATGGCCCGGTCCTGTTGGCCCTGGCGGTGTTTTTTCCGGTTCCCGGAGACAAGGGTCCCGACCGAGTGCGTTTGATTGATAACCGTGTGTTGCCGGCAGGGGCAGCGCGAATCCCTAGAAATACGAAAAGCAACACGAGGAGTACAAATAGATGATTCGAACCATGCTTAAATCCAAATTACACCGAGCCACGGTCACTGAGGCCAACTTGGAATACGAAGGCAGCATCACCATTGATTCTGATTTGCTGCGCGAGGCAGATATCCTTCCCTATGAGCAAGTTGAAATTTATGACTGCACCAATGGGGCGCGGATTTCAACCTATGTCATTGAAGGCGAGCCCGGATCGGGTGAGATCTGTGTAAATGGAGCGGCGGCACATCTGGTGAAGCCTCATGACACGGTGATTATTGCTAGTTATGTGCAGGTTGAGGATGCGGATGCTTACAATTGGAATGCGATACGGATGTTTATGGGGCCGGGGAATAAGCCGCTCGAGTAAGCATCTTTGGGTTTGTGCCCGGGGCTGCGGGGGATATACCCCGTGCTCAAACATGCAGTGGCAACTCCGCGCGGGGCACATCCCCCTCCGCCCCTGATCAAGTCACCGCTTACTCGATTGACTTTGGCCGGTCCATACTGAATCGACGCCTCTTTGAGGCTGAAAAAACGCCCACCACTCAATGTGGTGGGCGTTTTTTACTG
>PIVT01000269.1 GCA_003353845.1 Pseudomonadota bacterium
GAGGCGAGAGTGGAACTGCTGTGTGACTACGTCCGCTCCTCCGTGAAGGATGGGGCACCTTTGAAGAAGGACCTTGTGGTTCGCAAGACCGTGGCCAACCTGGTGACGGAGCTGGAAGTCGCGCGTGTGTTGGGCCTCAACTTTGTGGCGCAGTCCATGAAGTCGGAAGCTGGCGGTGGGCCCGCGCCCACCTGTGAAGCCTCGGGTTACAAGCTCTATTCCACGGAGTTGTCGCAACGCGTCGCCAACGAGACCTTGGACATTGTCGGCCCCGGCGGTCAGTTGCGGGTGCACACGGACGAAGCACCTCTGCAAGGTCGCGGTGACATCACCTATCGCTACACGGTCATCGACACCTTGGGTGGCGGAGCTTCGGAAATCCAGAAGAACATTCTGGCACGCCGCAAGCTGGGGTTGCCTAAGAACTTCTAGGATCAGAATTTCTAGGACACTGAACTTCTAAGAGAAGGAAGAAAAACATGTCTGAAGACACTCTCCCCGAGCTGCCCGAAAAAGTGAAGGGCTGGATCGGCAAGAACCTGGAAGACGACCAGGGCGAGTATGACATTGAGCGTGGCTATCTGCTCAATACCCTATCCGTGACGGAAAATGCCAACCCCTTATACTGGGACACCGAGGTTGCCAAGGAAATCGCCGGCGCCGTCATTGCACCTCCCAGCATGCTCTCCGTCTGGACGCGCCCTCACCACTGGGCGCCGGGCCGCAAAGAAGAGAAGCTCCCTTTAGCTGTTCATTTCATGATGAAGAAAGAGCTGGATCTCCCCGAAGCCATCATCTCCAAGAACGTAATCAAGTTCGGTGCGCCGGTGAAGATGGGCGACTCCCTTCGCTCGGAGCAAACCCTGGTATCCGTCAGCGATCCCAAGCGTCTCAAGCTTGGGCTGGGCCGCTTCTGGGTAATATCCGTGGACTACTACAATCAAGACAATGAGTGGGTCGGCACCGAAAGCTACGACTGCTTTGGCTATCGGAGGGATTAGACAGATGACGAAAACCAAGAATCTGACCGCTGCAGACATCAAAGTAGGGGACAAGATCCCCGCCCTGGTAGTGGATGTGAGTGCCACAACCATCGTACTCGGTGCCATGGCCGCCCGCGATTGGCGGCCCATGCACCACGATAAAGATTTCGCCGTGCATCAAGGTGTGGCCAATATCTTTATGAACACTCCAAACCAAGCCGCATGGTACGAGCGTTATCTCACCGACTGGACCGGCCCTCTGGGTCGACCGGCTGGCCTGATCTTCAAGATGAAGGCCTCGGTTCTTCCAGGCGACACCATGGCCTTTAATGCCGAAGTCACTGAAGTCGAAGTAGACGAGGAGAAGGGTGTGGGTTGGATCACGTTGAGCGTTCCACAGACGGTAGGCGAAAAGCTGGTTACCGACTGTACCGCCAAGATCGCTGTGCCTGCAAAAGAAGGCGACAACCCCTGGAGCTTGAAAGGCGATGACTGGAAGCCCTGAAGCTTTCAGCGCCTGCCGGAATTTAAAAAGGTTTAAAGGAAAGGATTCCACCAATGGATCTCGATTTCACCGAAGAACAAGACATGTTGCGCGAGATGGTCAAAGGGATGTGCGCTGAGTTTGCCCCGCTGGAAACCGTGCGTGCCTGCGAAGACGACCCCAAGGGTTATCCCGATGCCTTCTGGAAGCAGCTTGCTGAGCTCGACCTCTTGGGTCTCACCATTCCCGAGCAGTACGGTGGATCGGAGCAAACCTTCTTGGAAGCCGCCGTGGTCTACGAAGAGTTCGGACGCGCCTTGGCGCCCTCGCCTCACTTCGTCAGTTCCATTCTTTCGGCACAGGTCTTATTGAAAGCCGGCAGTGAAGAGCAGAAACAAACCTGGCTCACAAAGATTGCCTCGGGCGAAGCCATCCTCACCCCGGCCTGGATCGAACCCGACAATGGCTACGGCGAAAAAGGCGTGCAACTGGAAGCCAAAGCCTCCGGCGACGAC
>PIVT01000270.1 GCA_003353845.1 Pseudomonadota bacterium
CCAACATTCCCACGATAGGGCTGGGCGGCGTCTATAACTTCACTCATGACGGTGAGCTGTTGCCTGAGATGGAGGCTATCGAGTGGTCCCAGCGCCCTGTCTATATCTACTATGACAGCGATGCACTGGCCAACTCAAACATACAGGCCGCTGACGGTAGACTGGCGACGCAACTGAGCATGAAGCGCAACGCTTCCACGTTCCTCGTGCGTCTCCCCGATCTGCCAGGCCGAGCGAAGCAAGGCGTTGACGATTTCCTCGTGTCCAAGGGTGAGGACGCGCTATGGGAGCTGATCGACAAGGCCCCGCAAATGCGCAGGCTGGACCGTGAGGTATTGCGTATGAATGCAGACGTTGCCTATGTGAAGAAAGAGGATCTGGTGCTCGACACTGGCACAGATATCTGGATGAAAAAGTCAGGCTTCACCAATGGCAGTGAGTATTCGTCACGTATGCTTGAAGTGCCCAACTCCAAGGGCGACAAGATGACGAAGCAATACGTCGCTATCGAGTGGCTTAAACACGCACACGCCCGGCGCTATGATGATACGATATTTGTTCCGAACACTGAGGACAAGGCGGTCAAGATGACTGGCGGCGGCGTTGCCTACAATCGTTTCCGTGGACTGCACCCCAAGGACGGTGACGTTGAGCCCTTCTTTGAGCTGTACGACTACCTCATGAGTGACACCGACGAGATTGACGTTGACCTGATCTGGAAAACGATTTGCTACAAGATCCAGAACCTTGCCGAGAAGGTAGGACTGGGTATTATGCTGCTGGGTCCGCAGGGTGCTGGTAAGTCCATGTTCTGCGAGATTATCGCTGGAATGGTTGCGCCCTACAACAAGGTGATGAGTTCGGATGAGCTGGGCGCGGACTTCAACGGCTGGATTGAGACGACGCTGATCTGTGTAATGAACGAGGCCAAGGCGGCAAACCTGTCTTACAATCTGGACAGGCTCAACCAACTGGTGACTGACATGCGCCAGCCCTGCAATGAGAAGTACCGCGCCAACCGACAGGTTAACAGCTACACGTTCTACCTCTTCACCAGTAACCAACGCAGCGCAGGCGCGTTCGCCAATGATGACCGGCGTATGATCGTGATCGGCGTCCCAAAGAAGCACCCGGACGGCGAAGCATTCTATGACAGGATCGGCGCATGGATGAAGGACGGCGGATCTGCGAAGCTGCTGAATTACTTCCAGAACTATGATCTTGAAGGCTGGACACCCCCGCGTCATGCGCCAGCGACCCGTGAGAAGCGCGCGGCCTATCTTGCCAGCCTCACTCCCATTGAGAAGGTCGGTCAGGAGATACGCGACGAGGAGCACAACGTTGTTATGTTATGGATCAAGTCAGCGATTGATTGGGCCATGATGCAGGAAGGTTCCTCGTTCGCTGCTGACGTGGCACAAACCTTGCCTACCATTCAGATACGTCCGTTCTACACGTCCGCTGAACTGGCTCTGCTTATGCCTGAAGTCACTGCGGCCCTCATGCACACGCCGCAAGGCCGGATGCGCCAACAGAAGGGCGACCCGATCATGACAGGGTTAATGCAGGAAGGCGTGCATTTGCTGAAGAATTATGACAACCTCGACGGCTTCTTATGGAAAGGCAAGGTGCGCCAGTTCCTCGTGATTAAGGACCAGGCCCATTGGGAGGAAGCGATCACGCAGGAAGAGTTTGAGGAGGCCATGGCGAGCTTCCCCACATACAAGGAAAAGGTAGAGTCACTCAAGGAACGAGAGAAGAAGGTACGACGTAAAAAGCGCAGGCGCGGACGTTGACAATTATCTGAGCGTAAGCTATAAGAGGGAACAATGGCTGGATTTACGAGAAAAGAAGATAGCGCGCTGTCAGTACAGCGGAAGAAAGAGAAGGCACTGCGCGTGCTGGCTTTCGACCGGCTGGACCGTCCCAACAAGGATGATATCATGGAGCGCTACCGTTCTTTTGTGAAGGCATGGCACCC
>PIVT01000271.1 GCA_003353845.1 Pseudomonadota bacterium
CTGGACCAACCGACCCATCCCGGAGCTGGCGCGTTATAGCTCGCCCATTGAGGGTTTGTATCACGCGCACCAGACCTCGGGTCATCCGGGCGGGCTGTGCCTGATGGCCATTCCCTACAACTTGATGCATGTGCTTATCGAAGACGGCGTCGCCGATCCGGGAGAGTGGTGGTACGCGTCGCCGTATTACATTCCTCGGGAAGGCAAGATTCCTGCAAATCGAAAAAAGTAACTGACCAGGCCGAAGGTAAAGAACTCTAAATAATTGTCGGAGACAGCACGGTGCCCAATTTTAAATATGAATCCAAATTCAAGTACGATCCAGCCAACCCCTTCGGCCACATGCAGGAGGAGTTTCCCGACGAGTCCGAGTTCGATGTCGTCATCATCGGCGGCGGTCCCAATGGCTTGATTGCGGCAGCCTATCTGGCCAAGGCCGGGTTGAGTGTGGCGCTGTGCGAACGTCGCTTCGAAGTGGGTGGGGGGCTGGCCACGGAAGAAAACCTCTACCCCTGCTACTCCTCCAATCCCCACGTGCTCTACCACATGATGGTGGACTACATGCCCGCCGTCCGAGACTTTGATCTCGACGGACCGGCACTGACCTGGATCAAACCCAACGCCCAGACGGGCATGGTGTTTGAGGATGGCTCCTCGCTAGTCATGTCGCGCCAGATCAATGACACCAAGGATTCCTTCAGCAAGTTCTCCCACAAGGATGCCATTACCTTTGGCAAGGAGTACCGCGACTGGAACAAGATGGTGGAAGACATCCTGGCCCCCGCCACCTACTTGCCTCCCATGCCGCCCATTGAAACCACCATGGCCATGGAGAAAACGGAACTGGGCAAGCGCCTGTTGGAGCTGACGGAAACCTCGCCGCTGGAAATCATCGAAAACACCTTCGAGCACGAAAAGATCCGAACCCTCTTGCTCTACGCGTCGTGCATGTGGGGGCTGGATCCCCACGAGTCGGGGCTGGGCTTCTTGGTGCCGCTGCTCTTGAATCGCATGTCCAACAAGAATTACTGCTACGGCGGTTCGCATAAGTTCGCTGGCGCCTTGGCCAAGGAGGTGGTGAAGCACGGCGGTTTGATTCTCGAAGCGGCTGGCGTGGACAAGATCTTGATCGAGGACGGCCGCGCCGCCGGTGTGCAGTTGGCTCACGAAGGCCGCATCTTGCGCAGCAAGGTGGTGATGTCCACCTTGGATCCCGAAACCACCTTCTTGGATCTGGTGGGCAAGGAAAACCTGCCCAAGCAACTTACCGCGGATGTGGAAGGCTGGGAGCCGGACAAGTGGAGCTTCAACACGCTGCACATTGCCACCAACGAAGCGCCGCAGTACGCCTGCGACGATCCTTGGATCAATAAAGCCTTTGCCAACGTGGTGGGAGTCGAGAGCACGGAACAGTTGCTCGAGCACTGGGGCAATGTCCTCGACGGTCGCATCGATCTGAACAACTTCGCCGGTCATTCCACTTGCGAGAGTCTCTTCGATCCCACCTTGAGTGATCGTCCCGGCAAGTACGTTTCTATGTTCCAAATGCATGCGCCCTACGATCTCGATGGCGGTTGGTTGAATCAGCGGGAAGAAGTGGAGGCGGCGATCTTGGCCAAGTGGCGCAAGGCTGCGCCCAACCTGACTCCTGAGAACATCATCACCACCAGCATGGAAGATCCCGGAGAAATTGAGATTCGCTTCCCGCAGATGCGGCGCGGTTCCATCAAGCACGGCAATTACAGTCCCTTGCAGATGGGTTGCTTCCGACCCAACCTGGAATGCTCGGCCACGGACACGCCCATTGAGGGCCTCTACACCTGTGGAGCCTCGACCTTCCCGGGCGGACTTGTGTTAGGTGGCCCCGGTTACATTGGTGCGGGAAAAGTGGCGGACGATTTAGGCGTGAAACGCTGGTGGAAGCCCACCAAGGAAATGGCGCGCTACATTCGAGACTACCTGGACGAGGACGAGTAAGC
>PIVT01000272.1 GCA_003353845.1 Pseudomonadota bacterium
AGGAGGTTTTTGTCCAGCCTGTTGTCGAATTGTCAGTCTAAATGACTGATGGATGGGTGTAAACGTAAAATGTAAATGTAAAAAAATGTAAATGTGTGGTTTAACGTCTGAAATCTCCGAAATGTAATCGCGGATTCGGCCGACGGGACCAACATTTACATCCCTGTCCACGGATGAGGCAGTGTGGAAACCTATGCCTTGCCCAAGGGCGCAGGCTGTCGGGCTCGAACCAACGATCTACCGATTGGCAGGCCGGCGCTCTAACCACTAAGCTATCCCGACTTGTTCAGCACCCAGGGTGGGTAGTCATGATAATATTGTGAGGGATCAAAGATACAATATAGTACACAGCAGATAATGATCAATTGCTTCCTTCCCCCCTACCAAGTGTGATAACTGATAAAGTGAAGAAGGGTGAACGTGAGGGCGAGGTTCGCCGCGCATTTCCCAGATTCCCTGGTCGGACTCGTGCCAGTGTTCGGCTACGTGGTTGGCCATTTCCCGAATAATCGTTTCCAGTGTGGAATCAACGGGACCACCAAGGGCCTGGTAGATCAGCGCCCAATCGGCAAGTTCGCCATAGATGTCGACCTGTTTTTGGGTGTAAGCGGCGTTGCCGACCCGTACCGGAGAGGCACCGTCATGGCCTTCCAGGTGATCGAGCAGGCGTTCATCCAGTTCCGCCTCGCCGGTAATGCCGTACAGGATCTGCAGTTCAGGCAGCGTTTGCACGCAGCACAGCCCCAGATATTCGCAATACTTTCGTGCTTCACCGCCATAGCCGAGCGCGGCCAACGCTTGAAGTACGAATGACGAGTCGCGCAACCAGGAAAAGCGGTAATCCCAATTTCTGACGCCTCCGGCCTCTTCACGTAGCGAGGTGGTCGGCGCTGCCACGATCGCTCCGGACGGCGCGAAGCTCAGGGCTTTTAAAACCAACGCACTGCGCCTCACCATGTCATCGTAAGGGCCTTGATAACAGCAGCGCTTGCACCATTGTTCCCAAAAAGCGCGGGTTATCGCCTGCAACCGGTCGACCTGGGCCAGGGGGGCACGGGCGGCATCCGATTCCGGGGCGATAACAAACGCTCTCCGTTCGCCAGCCTCTACTGTCAACACCGTGTCCAGCATCGGAGCTCCAGCAGCCGGTGCCGAATCGCAAAAGAGTATCGGCGCTTCGCTGTCCTGGCTGAAACCTCGATCAAATGCCTGCACGGCGCTTCGATACTCAACGCGAAGCTCGCTGCGCCCCTCCAGGCCCTCCACGACACGCACTAACCAGCCTGGCGCGTTGAGGGCGACATAATCTGCCTCGTCGGCCGTTGGGTCACGCCCTACCGGCATGAAATCGGTCACGGCGACTCGACCGCTTGGCGTGGTGAATACGGTGCGCAGCATATTGGTGTCCGGCACGTAGGCCCGCTCGACAGCGGTTTTTTGGGTGGGATGAATCAGGAAAAACGCACCCTTGTTTATGTCGAGCAGGCGCCACAAGCTAGGCTCGGCATCGAAACGACCGAGACAGCACCAATCGATGCTGCCGTTGGTGCCGACGAGCGCGGCACCATGGCAATCGCCGATCAGGGCGTAGTCCTTGATCGGCTGATATTTCTGGGTTCTTATCGGCTCGTCTGGCGCGTTTGGCTTTGCTGCACCCATGTTTAGCCTCCTTCCCGGAACGCTGGGTAGAGCAGCATGCCGCCATCGATAAACAGCGTTGTGCCGACGACGTAGTCGGATTCATCCGAGGCCAACCAAACGGTAGCCTTGGCGACATCCTCGGCCTCACCGATTCGCCCGTAGGGGATCAGCTTCAGTAATTTTTCTTTGGCCTCTTCGGTTTCCCACGCGTCCTGATTGATCGGCGTCTTGATCGCTCCAGGCGCGATAGCATTGACGCGAATTTTTTCGGGCGCCAACTCCTGCGCCATGCTTTCCATGAGTAACTTCAACCCGCCCTTGGCGGTGGCGTAGTTCA
>PIVT01000273.1 GCA_003353845.1 Pseudomonadota bacterium
TCAACTACGTGAAGACGAAGATGCTGCTCGGCAAGATGGAGACAGGTCAGGTGCTCTCGGTGCTCCTCGACGAAGCGGGGGGCAAGAGCGTACCGAAGAGCGCCGAGAAGGACGGCCACAAAGTCCTGCTCGAAAAGCAAGTCGGTGATCGCTGGCAGGTGCTACTCCGCAAAGGCTGAGTGAGCGGTCTCTAAAAAGAAAAAAGAACACAAAGCGAAGCACTTGTGGATGATCCCCTCCTGGTGGTGAGGGGATGACGAGGTTGGCAATGATCTTGAAGAATTGCCCAACCACTTGAAATCCATGGCACGCCGGGAGGGACTCGAACCCCCGACCCTCAGGTTCGAAGCCCGAAATAGACCCCTTGAAAAACAATAGGTTACGTCTACAGGGTGGCAGGAGGTGGCATAGAGCGGCACTCAGAGGCGTGGAGGGCGGCCCTAGAACCCACAGACGGCACTATACGGCCCCTCAAATGGAGTTCCGGTTGGGTTCGGGTCAGCGCCTGAGAAGAATGCTTCGTGTCATGCTGCCGGCATAGCTTCCCGCATATAGAGGTCAATATAAGCACCGCACTTCCCGATACAACTTGAATATCTGCTGTCTAGTGTTTGGCTGCGGAACTGATAGTGGAAATTTTAATTGTACCGTTGGAAGGTGATCCTGATGAAGCAATGCACGCGTTTGTTTCAAGTGTGTCTGCTAGTGATGGCAGTTTTGATCTTGCTTCGCCAGCCAAGCTACGCAAGCCCGATGTTCATGGGACTCGGTGACCTCACTGGTGGAGTTTTTCGAAGCGAAGCGCTGGCCGTTTCTGCGGATGGCTCGACCGTTGTGGGCAGCAGCAGCAGCGGCAGCCAGGATGACGTGGCCTTTCGCTGGACGAGTACAGTTGGGATAACGGGACTCGGCGACCCCTTAGGGGATGGATTTCATAGCAAAGCTCAAGGAGTCTCTTCGGATGGCTCAACCGTTGTAGGGTATTCCAGCATCGTCAATGTGGTGAGCAGCGAGGCTTTTCGCTGGACGAGCGTAGAAGGGATGGTCGGCCTTGGCGACCTCCCTGGTGGATCCTTTAACAGCTTTGCCCACAGCAGCTCTGCAGATGGCTCGGTTATCGTGGGTGCAAGCGACGGCACGCTAGGTTGGGAGGCTTTTCGTTGGACCAGCGCGGACGGCATGGTCGGGTTGGGCGACCTCCCTGGTGGATCCTATAGTAGCGACGCCCACAGCATCTCTGCGGATGGCTCGATTATCGTGGGTAACAGCTCAGGTGCGTTAGGCGGGGAGGCTTTTCGTTGGACCAGCACGGACGGCATGGTTGGTCTTGGTGACCTTGCTGGTGGGAGTTTCATGAGCGGAGCCCTCGATATCTCCGCGGATGGCTCGACCATTGTGGGTTTTTCCGACAGCGGGCAAGGGGGCTTCGGTTTCGAAGCCTATATTTGGACGATTGATGGAGGGATGGTCGGTCTTGGAGATCTCCAAGACGAGTTCGTGGGCAGCGCCGCTCGCGCTGTTTCCGCCGATGGTTCGATTGTTGTAGGTGACAGCTTTACTGGTGACCCCTTTATCTGGGACGCTGCGAACGGAATGCGCGAACTTGATGTGGTGCTAACGAGCCTCGGTATTGACCTCACCGGCTGGATGCTTATGGAAGCCTGGGATATTTCTGCCGACGGCAATGTAATCACCGGATTCGGTGTCAACCCAAGTGGTTCTACCGAGGCTTGGATCGCCATGATTCCCGAGCCGGGCACGGCACTGCTCTTGGGCGTGGGTTTAATGGGATTTGCGGTGAGACGACGATCTTGAAAGATCGCTTGAAGACTTGAAATCCATGGCACGCCGGGAGGGACTCGAACCCCCGACCCTCAGGTTCGAAGTCTGGCTTACCTAACCCCAAAAGACACCGGAAATCAAGGACTTCGGACACTTAGCACATCGCCAAGGCCGTCCATT
>PIVT01000274.1 GCA_003353845.1 Pseudomonadota bacterium
TTGAAGCCACCACCTTTGTTGCGCTATACCCATTCGATATAGGAAAACTCGCAATGGCACGGAATGAACCCGACGCCTTTGGCACCTGGCGTCATTTTCTTGGTGACCGTATTGAAGAGCATCCCGCTTTGGGCGCCTGGCACTTCATCAGTCTCCGGGCTGTTCGCCTGCAGTATCTTCAGGAAGGGCACAGAAAGGTCTTCTCCGCTCACACCTTCATACCCGGAACCTGCACGGTCTCCATAATCAAATCCAGCTACATCCGTGCTATTCGCCGATGCAACCGCAGTTCCTTTTGCTTTTGTCATTCCTGACTCCTTGTTCATGTTTCAATCCGCCTTAAGCAGACGGCGCTATGCGCTAGGGTCTCTCGACCTTAGCGAATCTCTGTCTAAAGATGCCAAAAGGCCCAAGGGGGATGTCTACCCCTTCCCTCAGCATCTCGGTAACGAACGATTTCAACGTCGAGGGGTGAACGCCCTTCTTCTCTCGAAACTGCACGCCCAATTCCTTCATGGCGCAATCAAACCCTGCGAACGCTTCATCATCCCCGAAGCTGACTTCTGCTGTTTGGCTAATCAGCCCGCCGTGCCCGTTCGCCTTGAGCCACATAAAAGCTTCCCCAGGATTGGACTTCGGAATGGATGCTCGAATAGCGGTCGCGACCGAAATCTTGATTCCACCTGTAGTCGTGACCTCTTCCACCCCGGCCTCATCCATCAGCTGAGGAAGCGCATCTTCCTTGATCGCCCGCAAAGCCTCCTTGGCCTCCTTCAAAAGATCATCGCTCTCGGTCACCTTGTTTTCCGCCTTAACCTGTTGCTCGGCCAAAGCTCCCAGCCGCATGAGGATGTTATCCCCCGGCTTTGGTCGGTCTTTATAGTCATACTCCGTCATGGTGTTCCCCCGCTAAGATGCACAAGTCCCGATAAAGCCTGTCCGAGATGTCGAAAGGCCTCCCGTCCAGCGTGGCAGCCATGTCCCTGATTTCGCCACCCTCAGGTGGCCAGCCAGGATCACCATTGTGCCCATACACCACGCCCTCAAAGTAATCCGTAATCGATGCCTCGACGATCAACACTCGACCATCGTCCAGCTCGTATTGGAATTCGACTGTCCCTCCCGGCGTCATTCCATCCTCCATCGTCACTATGCCTCAACCGTTAGCAAAAGGCAACACTTATTTGATCGCTCGATTCAGCATGCCCTCAAGGAGCTGGTTCAGCTTGCCCCTTTCAAAGATAAGATTCTCCCATTTTCCTCCGTCTAGGGTACCCCCCCGGGCATGGGCTGCGTGGTAGGCCGCCTCCAGGGCTCTTACCCCTGGAAGACTCGTGCTTGCCGCGCTCTTGGTTGTCGATGCAGCGGCATGGGCCGTCGTACAATTGTCTCCGGCCACCACCAGGATGGCATGCAGATAGGCCCTTCGCATAAGCCTTTCTCCACCTTCCTCCAAAAGCAAGGTAACATCCTCCGGGGCTTCCCATAAATGAACAGTCTTTAGCGCACATTCCCGGGCGAACCTGTCAAATACTTTTGAGGCATCGATCCTGCCAAGATAGGTCCTGTGCGAAGCTGCGTGCTTATCATCCTCCTTGACCACACGCCCATGTAACTTGACCCTCCACACTATCGACCCTTTGCCATAGCCATAACAAAGAGCGTCCAAGGCCTGCATAGATCCGTGTAGGCCATTCTTACAAGGAACAATCTCTCCGTCAACCGAATGCGTCACACCAACCTCGGCCTTCCGACCGTCCCCATACCCAAGCTTGTCATCGGGAGAACCAAACCACCATGCTTCGATGCTCATCGGATTGCTTCCTCTAGCATGGTGGTTAGGCGGCCGTTCTGTCTTAGTGTGATGCTGTCCATTTCTGCACCAGTATAATTTCTTTTCAGGGCACACACCTCAGCCCTTGCCGCTTTCCATGCGGCGGCACACGCTGTGGACCACGG
>PIVT01000275.1 GCA_003353845.1 Pseudomonadota bacterium
CGACAGGGAGGGATTATATGAACAAGCACATGCTCGATGGACGACCGGGCTGGATGCAAAGGAGATGATTGAGTGTCTGAGCTGTCGCTTTCAACAGGGGAATCCCTTCTTGTCCATCGTCGAAGACTGGGGGAAACCCAAGAACACGCCGCAAAGCGGTGCCACACCACCCGATACATTTACGGACAAATCGAACGTGACGTGATCGTGAATGGCGTAGCCCTGCCATGCCCGGCCGTCATGCACCTTGAGCCATTCGAATGGTGTTTGCTCAAGAGATTACGGACTGGAATAATTCAAGCGGAAGTCGCTAGGAGAATCGGGTGCAGCCGTCACTGGCTGAACAAAATGGAACGGGGCCTGGCCCCAGATGGGGCTCTAGTTAAGTATTGGAAACAGGAGAGGTGAATGGAACTGACGCATGGAGAAACAGCACTTATCGATAGGCTCAGGCTTGGGCAAACGCAAGGAGAAGCGGGGTATCGGTTCGGCGTAACTATGGAAAACTACAGAGAAAAGGAATTAGACACAGGCATCTGTAAATCTCCACATGTCTTTCCATTGCAGCCACATGAGCAATGTTTGCTGTATCGGCGCAGGGCGGGGAAAAACCATACGGAAGTTGCAAAAGAGATAGGGTGCAGCAAAAAAAAGATAAGCAGAATGGAGAATGGAATCGTACCCTGCGACGACCTCTTGAAATATTGGGAGGGTGATGAATAGTGGCGACAAGACCGGACGGCGAGGCCGCCCTTAGTTTCCTGAAGAAATTCACACCGGGCGGTCCTTGGGTATTGACGGCGATACAAGTAGATAGGAAGGGGATAGAGACAAAAGCATTTAGGGATAAAGAAGAACTTGCTACATGGTTGGCGGTATGGAACGGGGAACGCAACATATACTTTAATGTCAACCCGACGTTACAAGACATGGACAAAAAGGCAGAGAGGGAGGATATAAAAACACTGGATTGGTTACACGTTGACGTTGATCCCCGAGCCGGGGAGCCAATCCAGGCTGAGCAAAACCGTATTAAAAAGCTATTTGGGAAGAAGCTGCCGGAAGGTGTGCCAGAGCCCAGCTGTGTGATTTTCAGCGGGGGCGGCTACCAGGCCTTTTGGCGTCTGGAAACACCGCTGCCGATCGACGGGCAATTGCCCAAGGCCGAGGACGCCAAGCTCTACAACCTGCGGCTCGAACAGTTATTCGACGGGGATCAGTGTCACAATATCGACCGCATCATGAGGCTGCCAGGCACGGTCAACCTGCCGGACGCCAAGAAGATTGAGAAAGGCCGGGTTGCCCAGACTGCGAAGGTCGTCTCCTTTAGCAACACCGCGTACCCGATCGACGCCTTCACCAAAGCGGTATCGGTGCAGGACTCGGTAAACACCGGCTTCAGCGGAGGTGCGCTTGACATCTCCAGCAGTGGGGAGAGGATCGAGGACCTGGCCGAGCTGGACGTCTGGGCAGTTCCCGATCGGATCAAGGTCATTGTAGCCCAGGGCTGTCTGCATGACGAACCCAAGACCGGGGACAACTCCAGGTCGGCCTGGCTGTTCGACGCTTGCTGTGGGCTGGCCCGATCTGGGGTGCCTGACGAGGTAATCTTTTCCCTCATTACCGATCCGGGCTGGCTTATCTCCGAGAGCGTCTTGAGCATGAGGACGAACGCTCATAAGTACGCGATTCGCCAGATCGAGCGCGCCAAGGAATTCGTGATCGATCCGCATTTGGAACGGCTCAACAGCCGGTTTGCCGTGATTGAGAACATCGGCGGAAAGTGTCGAATCATGGAGGAAGTTCTAGACGAAACGTTGAACCGGCACCGGCTCACCCTGCAATCGTTCGAGGATTTCAGAAATAGGTTCATGCATATCCCCATCAAGGTCGGGCGGGACGCCAAGGGCGTCCCGAAGTTTGTGGGCTTGGGGAGCTGGTGGTTGAAAAAATCCAAG
>PIVT01000276.1 GCA_003353845.1 Pseudomonadota bacterium
ATCGGGGAGGAGTTCAGGTGGGTGGTCATGGCGGGGCTCGGGCAGGGGATGTCCCTTGAATCCCTCTTATTGACGAGTTTTGGTGGTCGAGTGTCAAGCCCCCGAGCCAACAATCCCCTCCCCAGCGAAGCGAGGGGGAGGGTCAGGGTGGACTGTTGAAAACCCCCGGATTTTGGGCGGATTGGGGTTGCGTTGTTTTATAAAAACTGTTGCGCACCTTCGTGTGTGAATTTGGAAACGGATTCCAAAGCGAAGGAGCGCAACAGTGAGTACATCATGGACGACTAAGTGGTCGGATTTCAAGTCCCCTTTGCGGGTTGTGGTCCAGTTTCTCCTGCGTAGTCGGGAGAAGAAGGCGAACAAGTGTCGAGAACTGAAGCAGAAGTTGGACCAAGCGCAGCGTCTTCTGACTCAGCGGGAGAGGGAACTTGAGCAACAAGGGGAAGAAATACGCGAACTGCAACAGCAAGTGGAATGCTTGGAAGACGAGGAGCGAATCCGAGACCAAGCAGGAACTCCCTTTTTGCCGGATGATCCGCCCATCGGGACACACGGCTATGGTCCTCGAATGGTGAGCTTAGCGGTCAATTTGGCGCGAACGGTTGGCCTGCGAGGATCTCAGCGGTCCTTGGAGATTGTTTTTGATTGGTTGGGAGTAGAGCAAGCGGTGCCCCATTTCACGACGATCCGCATTTGGTTGCAGCGTGTTGGAGTGGCCACCCTGAAGGAACCCCTCGAACAAGCTAAGGATTGGATTTGGATGGCGGATCATTCCAATCAGATTGGTCGCGAGAAAGTGCTGGTCGTGCTGGGCGTCCGAGCCTCGCAGCTGCCTCCGTCAGGAACGGCGCTGAAGCATAAGGATGTTCGGTTGTTGACAGTGCGACCGGGCACGATGTGGAAACGAGAAGACATGGCAGCCGTTTATACCGAATTGGCCGAGCAATATGGTCCTCCCCGCGCCGTCCTGAGTGACGGAGCCGTGGAACTGCGAGATGGTGCCAAATGCCTGAAAAACCAGCGTTCTGACACGATTGTGCTTCAAGACTTCAAGCATAAGGCAGCTTGCTTCTTCAAAGCGCTGGTTGGTAAGGACAAACGATTTGCCGAATTCCACACACGGTTGGGAAGGACGCGTTCGGTCATCCAGCAGTCGTGCCTGGCACATCTGACGCCGCCGACTCCCAAAAGCAAGGCTCGGTTCATGAATCTGGCAGCTGTTCTGCAGTGGGCGACAAACATGCTCTGGTTGCTCGAACATCCGGAAGCAAAGACACGCAAATTCGTGTCGGTCGAGTGGCTGGAGGAAGGACTCGGTTGGCTCCGATCGTTTACCGAGGATCTGACTGTGTGGCGTGAGTGCCAAGCGGTTCTCGAACAGGGCGTCAAACTGATCAACGAACAAGGCCTCTTCCGCGGGGCCGCCAAGCAGCTTCGCGTGGCAGTCAATCCCGGCCTGACCCACGCCACCAGTAGACAACTAGCGGATCGGCTCATCAATTTCGTTGCCGATGCGGAACGCCACTTGAAGCGTAAAGAACGCTTGCCAATGAGCACCGAGATTCTCGAATCGAGCTTTGGACTCTACAAGCAGTTGGAGCGTCAGCATTCCAAAGGAGGCTTTACCAGTCTGCTGCCCGCTTTCGGGGCACTCTTGAACAAGGCAACCAAAGAGTCCGCTGAACACGCCCTGTCAACCGTATCCGTCAACGACGTCAAGCAATGGGTCCGCGAAAACCTGGGCCACACCTTGACCGCCAAACGCTCCGCGACATACAAAGAATCAAAACACACCAATCAAGGCGCAACTAAACTAACCGCAGCAGCTTAACGGTTTTCAACAGTCCAGGGTTAGGGTGGGGGCGGAAGCTCCATGCGACGCAAATACTTGATTCCGCTCCACTCAGAAGCTGGACGACCTCTCTCCGAAGGATGTGCCCCTCGGCCGGACTG
>PIVT01000277.1 GCA_003353845.1 Pseudomonadota bacterium
GTGAAAGAGATTGTCTTTGACAATGGCGCTGCGATCGGTGTCGAAGTGGAGAAGGAAGGAAAGAGAATCCGCATTCGAGCCACAAAGGGTGTCGTTCTCGCCGCTGGTGGGTTCCCTCACAATCTGGCCATGAGGGAGAAATACCAGAAGCACCCTGTCAATACGAGATGGTCGGTGGCCTCTCCAGGCAATACCGGGGAAGTCATCGAGATGGGAATCAATGCGGGAGCAGCCGTAGACTTGATGGAAGATATCTGGGGTATGCCCACCGTCCTGCCGCCAGGCAAGGCAACCTTCCCACTTGTCTTGGAGCGATCGTATCCCGGCGCCATTATGGTGAACGCTGCAGGCCGGCGTTTCACGAATGAAGCTGCACCCTATTTGGATGTTGTCCATGCGATGTATGAGGAAGACGCTGAAGGATGCGTTTCCATACCCGCCTATTGGATTCTGGACAAACGTTTTCATAATCGATATTTCCTGGCCGGCCATATACCCGGGATCTTGCCGTCAAAGCATTTGGAAACAGGATATGTCACAAAGGCCGATACGATTGCGGAGCTAGCTGAAAAGGCGGGTATCGATCCATCAGCCTTAGTAGACACAGTCAAAAGGTTCAATGAATTTTCCCGAAGCGCGAAAGATCTAGATTTCAAGAAAGGTGACAGTGCTTATGACCGCTTCTACAGTGATCCCTCAGTAAAGCCGAACCCCTGTCTGGCCCCCATTGAAAAACCTCCATTTTTTGCTTTGAAGATCTTTCCCGGCGACATCGGTACGAAAGGCGGGCTTGTCACCAATGAAAACGCACAGGTGCTAGACAAGAATGGGGCCGTCATCGAAGGACTGTATGCAGCGGGTAATACATCTGCTTCCGTAATGGGGAATGCGTATCCCGGTCCAGGAGCCACGCTCGGTCCTGCCATGACGTTTGGCTACATTGGAGCCATGCATGCAGCAGGGCAGCGTGTTCTTCGATCCGAGTGAATTTGGGAATATCAAAGCACTGTATATCGAGTTGGCGGGTATCGGCGCACTCGAGCCCGAAGATCGCTTTAACCGGGAAGTGATCTACTTCTCCTGCAATCGACGGATCAGAAGAAGGTTCCGACCAGTGCCAGAGGGTCGAGAAACCAACCCCAAGCCAAGAGAATAGAGCGGGGAGGGCGGATTTCAAGCGGATGAATTGAGACTCAGTTGACATGATGCCCTTACCAGATACGGAAGGCCGCTTGTTCTACTTACTTATGTTAGGAAAGAAGATCCTTTCGGAAGTCTCGCCGATTTGAAACGTTTTTTATCAATGTAAACAAACTTTTTCCTAGGAATTGCCCTGAAATGACAACAGTTTTCTATAGAAATCCCTCGCAACTCCTTCATGTAACGGAATCACTTGCCGATAAGTCTCTCATGCGCGGTTGATATTCCTGTAGAGATCGATGACGACGAGTTCCTTGCGTGCGCAGTTTTCGACTTCTGAGCCATTGGGCAAAGGGGAAACTTCGATGCGACATATAGTCCACAACCTGAGCAAAAGCGTTCTAATATTCATCGCCTCCATCACTGTCTTGGTGAGTCTTGGTGAGCTGCGCGCCGAAACTGCGGATGATTTCCAAGTCATTGTAAACGAGGAGATCAACTATACGATGCTCTCGCGGCAGGAGATCTCGGACTTTTATCTGCAGATGGTGCTTTGGACCGGCGGGGCCAAAGCCGAACCGTTGGTCCTCCCTCGAGACTCCGCAATCCACGAACGCTTCCTTCGAGACATTTTAAATAAGTCTGTCTCTGAATTCGAAGGCTATTGGTACAACCAGGCCTTCCAGGGTGATCTGAATCCACCTGTAACGCTGAACACAGATCAGGAAGTCATCGATTACGTGAAGAGTCACCCCGCGGCGATTGGCTATATTTCGAAGTCGACGCGGGCGAAAGGCGTGACCGTCCTCGAA
>PIVT01000041.1 GCA_003353845.1 Pseudomonadota bacterium
GATGGCACCGACGTCCGGCCTGGCGACATATTCCATGATTTCTGCCGCGCGCCGCGCATCGTCACCCGCCAGAAAGCCTTCTTGTGCAAAAAGATCCTGGCGCTGCGCCGTCTGGAAACCCGCTCGCTCCAAGGCCGCTATCCCCGCGCACAGGCCCTCCTGCGCTTGCTCTCCAAGCACTGGCCCCGCCGGTGCGACGATGGCGATGGTGCTTCCAGGAATGAGCGCGTTGGGCTTTTCAAGCGTTGTCATCTAAATGGGGTCTTGTTCGCCATCATGGCCAAAAGAAGCGTCACCGGGTCCGACGAATTCTCCGGGGTCGAAGGAGGGCGCGACGTCGTCATCGTCGCGATAAGTCACCGGATTGGCGTCGGCGAAGCGGGCGTGGCGCGCCTCAAATTTGAGTTTGACCGTTCCCGTCGGGCCGTTGCGCTGCTTGGAAAAAATAATCTCCGCAATGCCGGGTTCTTCGGTGGTCTTCGGGTTGTAGTACTCATCGCGGTAAATAAAGGCAATGACGTCCGCGTCTTGCTCGATGGCCCCGGATTCACGCAGATCGCCCATCATGGGTCGACGCTTGTCGGGATCGCGTTGCTCGGGACCTCGATTGAGCTGCGCCAATGCCAACACGGGGCAATTCAATTCCTTGGAAAGCAGCTTGAGTCCGCGGCTGATATCCCCCACCTCAAGATCTTTGCGGCTGTCCTTGCCATCACCGGCAACCAACTGCAAGTAATCCACCACCACGAGATCCAAACCGCCGATCTCCGCAGCCAGGCGTCGGCACTTGGCTTTGATCTCCAGAATGGTAATGCCGCCCGTATCGTCGATATAAATGGGCGCCTCTTCCAAAATATTGGCGGCATCCACCAGTCGTCGATAATCCGAATGGGAGAGATAGCCTTTGCGCAGGGCCGATTGATCGACGCCGGCCTCGGCCATCAGCAAGCGCACGACCAAGGATTGGGTCGTCATTTCCAAGGAAAAAACCGCGCATTTCGCACCGCTCTTTTTAGATGCGTTCTGGGCAATGGTCAGCGCAAGGGCGGTCTTCCCCATACTGGGACGTGCGGCCAGCACGATCATTTCACCGGGCTGCAAGCCACCGGTAATTTGATCGATATCGCGAAATCCCGTGCTCAGCCCGCTGATCTCACCATTGCGCGCCATGACCAAATCGATGTAATCGAAGGTCCCCGGCATTTCACTTTGGAGACTGGCAAAGGCGGAACGCCCATCTCTGCGGCCGATATCAAAGATTTTGGATTCCGCGGAATCCAAGAGCCGGGATCCAACATCATCCCCATCGTAACCGCTCTCTACAATCTCCGTGGCCACGTTAATCAGGCGCCGCTTGACGGCCTTATCACGAATGATGCGCGCGTGGTAAACGACGTTGGCGGCGGTCGCCTCGTAATCAGCGATTTCCATCAAAGCGACGGTGCCACCGATGCTTTCCAGCAGATTTTTCGTTTTTAAGTGATCGGAAAGCGTGTGTAGATCTACGGGAATGTTCTCGTCTTTGAGTAAGACCATGGCCCGATACAAGGCCTCGTGTGCAGGATGATAGAAATCTTCCGGCTTGATCTCAGTATAGACGGTGTGAATGGCGTGGTTGTCGAGGAGCAGGCCCGAGAGAACGGCTTTCTCGGCTTCGATGTCGTGGGGCGGGATGCGCCGCTGGCCAGCGGATTGCGACACTGCTTCCCCCCGGCTCTCCATCCAAGTCTCCGTTTCAATCTCAGCTGCATGCTCGCGCATCCATCCAAGACTCTAGCTAGAAGCCACCACGTTCACCTGAACCAAGGCTACCACATCTCGGTACAGCTGGATCTTAACTTTGTGCTCACCGAGTTCTTTGATGGGTTGCTCAAGTTCAATCTTGCGCCGGTCGACGCTGAAGCCCTTCTCGCTCAATAGCTCAGCAATATTGGCAGACTTCACCGAACCGAAAAGTTTGCCCTCTTCCCCGGCCTGCATTTCGATCGTTAGCTCCACCGCTTGCAGCTGGTCGCGCTCATTGATGCCATCCTTGCGCAACTTGGAAACACGTTCAGCGACCACGCGTTTGTGGTGCTCGATTTCGTTGACATTTCCCTTGGTCGCGAGGTTCGCCATGCCTTTGGGAATCAGAAAATTCCGTGCATAGCCCGCCTTGACCGAAACCAGGTCGCCGGCCTCGCCCAACGTGCTGACGTCTTCTCGCAGAATCAATTGTACATTCGCCATGAACCTACCCTCTTCTTAAGACGCCGGCGGCGTGTAAGGCATCAGTGCCAGTTGTCGCGCGCGCTTGACTCCAATACAAACCTGCCGTTGGTGCTTTGCGCAATTACCGGAAACACGTGCCGGAATCAACTTGCCCGACTCCGCAATAAATACACGCAGTACCTTTGCGTCCTTGTAATCGACAGGCACCGTGGCATCCGCACAGAAGCGACAAACTTTCTTGCGTCCAAAACCCTTCTTCTTTGCCTTGCGAGCTTTCTTGCGCGCCTTGGCCCGCAAGCGCCCCTTCACCGTTAAGGGAGCTCGTTCTTCGCGTCGGCCGTAGCCACCGCGATCTCCATCCGGTCGGCCACCGCCGGCAGGTCGTTCAGGTCGTTCAGGTCGTTCGGGTCGCTCCGGTCGTTCAGGACGCTCAGCTCGTTCAGGACGCGGGGCGGCTTTCTCTTCGCTTACTTCTTCGCTCATTTCGCATCCTCCTGATCGCCGCTCTCAACGTCGGTCGCTTTGGCTTCTTCGCCCTTGGCTTCCTCGCCACTCTTTTCGGCGGGAGCAGTTTCCTCCGCAGGAGCCGTTTCCTCCGCGGGAGCAGTTTCCTCCGCGGGAGCAGTTTCCTCCGCGGGAGCGCTTTCGGCAGTCGCCTCAGCGCCTTCCTCAGTCCCTTCTTCCTCAACAGGTGCCGCTGCAGCTGCCTCTGCCGCTGCTTCCGCTGCAGCCTTTTCTTCCGCCGCCTTGCGCGCAGCTTCTTCGCGTGCCGCAACTTCCTCTTCGGCCCGTTGTGTCGCCCGCTCTGCAGCGCGCTCGTAACGCTGCTTCTCTAGCTCGGCGCCTTCAGCTTCACGTGCTTCCACATCGGCGACCCGAGGCTCCAACAACACTGTGAGATAGCGAAGGATGGAGTTCTCAAGCTGCAGTGAGCGCTCAAAGTCTTTGACGATGGAGCCTGGATTCAGATAATGCAGCGTGAGGTAATGACCCTTCTGAAAATCTTGGATCTCATAGGCCAAGCGTCGCTTACCTAGATCCTCGATAAAAAGTCGTTTGCTGCCGTGTTTGCCCAAAGCGCCGTCGAGCTTGGTTAAAAGCTCTTCGCGCCCTTCCTCGGAGATCTCCGGTTGGACGATGATAGTAGTCTCGTATTCGCGCACAAATTCCTCCTCGCGGACAGGCCTTCTATGGCCCGAGCCCTGAGCAGTGCCGGCTTTTTTGGTTGCCGGAATGCCCCACGATGGACTGAGGTGGTTACCAGAAACAGGGTCAGCGTATCCGACCCTGCGAACAGGCGGCGAAATATAGGGCATTCCTTTGCAGAAGCCAGCCTTGCGAGGGCCTAGATCCGTTCAAAGGTCAGATTTCCCAGAGAAGTGGAATTTTAGCCTCTCGGAAAAAGAGGCCCTTAGCCTCCTGGAAAAAGAGGCCCTTAGCCTCTCGGAAAAAGAGGCCCTTAGCCTCTCGGAAAAAGAGGCCCTTAGCCTCTCGGAAAAAGAGGCCCTTAGCCTCTTTTTTCCCTTAGCCCCTGGCAGGCCAGGCAAAAGGGGGCCTCCGGGCGGGCTTTGAGCCGGGGAAACCCTATGTTTTCCCCACAGTTCTGGCATTCCCCATACTCCCCCTCCCGCTGGCGCATCACAGCCCCTTCCACCTGCTGAAGCCGCAGTTGGGCGGCACTTCGATTGGCCTTGAGCATGCTTTGCTGCTGCATCGCATCCATGCGCGAGAGACGGCCAATGGGCTCATCCAAATCCACCGGCTGGGCCCCTTGGCTGGAAAGGGAGAGCCCACGCTGTAACTCCTCGCGTAAACTCAATAAGTCAGCCCGCAACTCGGCCTGCTGAGCCTCGCTCAGGTCCTCCACAGAACGATCACGATTCGTCAAAAAGTTTCTTCGACAGGGTGAAATGGAAGCTGCTGCCTCGATCCTCGCCCGCGGACAGCACCCAAACGCGACCCCCATGGAATTCCACGATGCGCTTGACCAGGGCCAGGCCCATGCCCGTCCCTGTACTGTTGGCATCCAAGCGATTGAAAAGACCAAAGATGGCCGTGAAGTATTGCTTGTCGATTCCTATGCCGTTGTCGTGGACGATGCATTCTACTTCATCTTTGTGATCCAGGGCGATCACTCGAATCTCCACCGGCCGATGGGGAGAGGCAAAGTCCAGCGCGTTTTCAAACAAGCGGCTGAAAATTTCGACAATGCGCAGTCGCTCACCGAAAATTGCAGCCAGGTCTTCCGGGCACTCCACCTGGCCACCCGCCTTCTCCAATGAATCCTGCAAAGGACGCAAAGCCATCGACGCTGCATCACCAAGATTAAAGTGCTCCATGGGCGTCACCATGCGACCAATTCTAGAGAACTCCAGCAAGTCTCCGAGCAAGTACCCGAGTTGCTCGGCGGCAGATTGAATTTGTACGACATCCGCCATGACCTCTTCAGGTTCGGCGCTCTCCAGACCTTGCTCCATGAGACCGAGAAAACCGCTCATGGTAACCAAGGGCGCTTTCAAATCGTGTGACGAGGCATAGACAAAACGTTCCAGTTCTTTATTGCTCGCCTCCAGTGCCTCCAAGGCGCGCTTACGTTCTTCCGACTCGCGCACCAGATTGGCATAACGCAGCTCTTCTCGGCTGTAGGATTCTTGCAACTCCTGCGCAACCTCGCGTGCCGTACCCGGCCAGAAGAACAAGCGACGCAATCGATGAAACCACCCGATGTCTTCCTCAATCTGTACATCAATACGCAAACGAGGTTCGACGCGCTCTACGTGAATGTCCGCACGCTTCCAACCCAATACCGTGGGCAAGACCGAGAAAATAGTCACCGCTCCGAATTCAAATTCGGGGAAGGGTTCTATTCCTTTTTTGAAATCAACCCACATCACAACATGGCCGGGGCCCATGCGCTCGCAGGTGTATCGAAAACATGAAAACAGGTGACGCTGAATCGGTTGGCGCTCACTGCCAATCCACATAAAGAAGTCAGAGGGCATAAAGAGGACACGGGCTGCGAGAGTGAGAGAACGCAACCAGTTCATCCGGGGCATGTTTTCCAAAATCATGCGCTCTTCTTCCTCGGACCAAAGAAGAGCCGCGTTTTCCGAAACAATCTTGTATTCGTTCCAAGAAATTCGCTGCTCGGGATCGAGCCAGTGATCCGTCTCGCGCTGCACACCTTGAAACAACAATGCCAGGTCTTTGTCTTGTGTTCGACAGGCATCCATCCAACCCGCAATGGCACGACAAGACACTTCGGAGCCCACCAGGGGATCGGGCTCCAACGACCACTCGGAGAGATCGCCAACATCACCCGTCTCAAAACCACGGTTCGAGCTGCGCCGCTTTTGCCTGGGTGCACTGAGGCCGTTGGGAGGATCGGGCAAGGAAAAGTGGAACTGGCTACCGGCTTCGGCACCCGCAGACTCCACCCAAATGCGACCCCCGTGAAATTCGATGACGCGCTTCACGATGGACAGCCCCACACCTGTGCCATGTCTCTCGGTGTCCAGTCGCGTAAACAACTCGAACACTTCTTCGTGGTAACGAGGATCGATCCCGATGCCGTTGTCCGCCACCACGCACTCGACAAAGCCCCCTTGCGTCTTTGCCGAGATTGCAATCTGCGGTGGCACATTCTCTCGAGAATAATTAATCCCGTTCTCAATCAAGTTCTGGAATATCTCTACGATTCGAAGTCGGTCGGCAAATACGCGAGGCATATTGTCGGCGATATCGATGCGGCCTCCGCATTCTTCCGGGCGCTCTCCAATAATCTCTAGCGCTTCTTTTGCGGCCTCGTCTAAGGAAAACTCCTCTCGTTCACCCACGACGCGACCTACACGCGACAACTCAAGCAAACCTTGGAGCAAACCCGCCATTTGATCCACCGCTGAGCGAATTCGCTCAACATCGGAATGCACGCGATCAATACGTTTGTTCCGAAGGTCTTTTTCCAACAATCCCAAGAAACCGTGAATCGTCACCAGAGGAGATTTCAAGTCGTGGGAGACGGTATAAACGAATCGCTCCATCTCTGCGTTTTTTGCTTCAAGTTCGCTGGCGGTGGTCTTGCGCTCCACCATCTCCAGTTGAAGTTGCTCATAGCGCATGGCTTCCTGGCTATGCGCCTCTTGCAATTCTCGCGCAACATCCAAGGCCGTGACGCCTGAGGTCGTAAGCCGCCACAAACGCCTCAGCCATCCAATCTGTTCGTGAATGTAAAACATCGCGTGCAGACGATTGCCGACGTGTTGAATCTCGACGCGAGCAGGTTCCCAACCAAACAAAGTGGGAATTCCGCAGAAATAATTCATGGCAAGCCGCGCATAAGCCTGCGAAGGCACCTTGCCCGGCTTGAAGTCAGTCCACATTTCAACCTGGTGGGGCCCGATTGCCTTGCACTCATAAGTCATGCAGCTCACCAATTGGGCCTGCACACTATTTTTAGGATTGCCTGCCCAGAGAAAGAGATCTACCGGCGAATAGAGCAACCTGGCAGCCCTGAGCATGGGCCGCGGCCAAACTATGTTAAGGGTTTCGAGCTGATTGGAATCAATCTCTTCGATGGTCCATAGGTGCATCACATTTCCGAGCGTGATGTTCAGCTCTTCCCACGAGACACGAGCCTTGGGATCCAGCAGCTCATCGATCTCCCTATCCACTCCTCGGAACAATTCTTCCAAAGGGATTTCTTCCCGACGCGCTGCATTGATCCAGGTGGCCATGACGGTCGTGGAGACTTCGCTCCCTTCAAAGGGATTCCCCGCCTCGATCCATTCTTGGGGAGGGTCTGGCCAGTGCGAGACTTGGGGACTGAGTGGGGTCGACACCATGGTGGGTACTACCCTATCAGATCTTCCCGGGCAAAGGACCGGCCAAACAAGCTTCGAGGCTTTCCCTAACCAGCCACGCTGAAAATCAAGGGATCTAACTGCAGAGTTTGTTCAAAAAAGTTTCATGTATCCGCAAATCGGCAGTCAGTTCCGGATGGAAGGTAGCCGCCCAAACCACTCCCTGACGCACGAGCACAGGTCGCCCTTGCACCTGGGCCAGCACTTCAACTTCGGGACCCAGGCAATCCAACTGAGGCGCGCGAATAAACACGGCTCGGAAATCTACAAATTCTGGCTGGGCGCCGGGATCCACCTGAGCGATGAAGGAATCGAGTTGAGTGCCGTAGGCGTTACGCACCGCCAGCGCATCCAACAAACCCAGGGTGGGCACGGGATGGTTTTTCACTTCGCGCGATAATAAAATCGCACCGGCACAGGTTCCCAGAATGGGTACACCTGAACGCACCAGGTCGCGCAAAGGATCCATTAGCCCTTCGCGCTCCAAGCCCTTGGAGATGGTCGTACTCTCACCGCCGGGCAGAAGCAAAGCGTCCGCTCCCTGTTCCAGATCTTCCAGGCAGCGAATGAAGAAAGACTGCGCGCCCGCGTTACGCAACGCACGTGCGTGCGCTTCCACATCACCTTGCAAGGCGAGAATACCTACGCGTGGAACCGACATTCCTTAGCCTCGGTTGGAGAAACGCTCGTTTTCAGGCAGGGTCGACATCTCGATGCCTTCCATGGCTTCACCCAGCTCACGACAGCAGTCGAGCAATTTCTTGGGGTCTTGCCAATGTGTGGTGGCCTGAACAATGGCGCGGGCACGTTTTTCGGGGTCTGCACTCTTGAAGATTCCAGAGCCCACAAAAACAGCCTCGGCACCCAAGGCCATACACAAGGCAGCGTCGGGCGGTGTCGCAACACCACCCGCTGCGAAGTTCGGCACGGGCAGTTTGCCGTGTTCCGCCACGTACTGAACCAATTCAATGGGAGCCTGAAGCTCCTTGGCCGCAGTGTTGAGTTCGTCGCCACGCATTCCCTTGAGCCTTCGCATATCACCATTGATCTGGCGCAAGTGCCTCACGGCTTCCACAATGTTTCCACTGCCCGCTTCTCCCTTGGTCCGAATCATGGCCGCACCTTCCGAGATACGACGCAGGGCTTCGCCCAAATTTCGACAACCACATACAAAGGGGACATTAAAAGAGTTCTTATCAATATGATGCTCTTCGTCGGCCGGTGTCAGCACTTCACTCTCATCGATGAAGTCAACGCCCAAGGCTTGCAGCACTTCAGCTTCCAAAAAGTGGCCTACACGAACTTTGGCCATGACCGGAATGGATACCGCTGCACGAATGCCTTCGATGATTTCGATGGAACACATGCGCGCGACACCACCGTCGCGGCGAATATCAGAGGGGACACGCTCTAAGGCCATGACGGCTGCGGCACCCGCGTCTTCGGCAACCCGAGCTTGTTCGGGGTTTACGACGTCCATGATCACACCGCCCTTGATCATCTCGGCCAGTCCGACTTTTAATTCAAAGGCTTGGGTTCTACCGCAATCCGCATCCTGCTTCGTCATTCGTTCTCTCCTTGAAAAGTAAGATCTCCCGATTCTACTTTGCTGTTCTCCACTTTATCTTGCTTATTCTGCTCGGCGATTCACCCAGTTCATAGCGCTGTCGATTCCCTCATCCAATGCGTATTCAATGGCTCGAGCCGCATCGTCGATTTGACCGGGCAAATCGGCGCTCTCCTCACGAGAAAAACGCTGCAACACATAATCCGCCGTGTCCATGTACTCCGGAGGCCTTCCGATGCCAAAGCGAAGTCGAATAAAGTCTTTGCGACCCAGGCACTGAACAATATTGGCCAACCCACGTTGCCCGCCGGCTCCCCCACCCGCCCGCAAACGCAAGCGGCCTGACGGCAAGTCGACATCATCCATCACTACCAACAAGCCCGTGGTTATGTCGTCCACGGGAAGAAACTTCAGCGCTTTCGCTACCGCCTTGCCCGACAAGTTCATGTAGGTAAGGGGTTGAAGAATCCCGACATCTTGCGGCCCTACGCGGCCGCGGCCAAAGAGCCCATCAAACTTTTTCTGATCGAGCACCAAACCATTGCGCTGCGCGAGACGAGCCACGACATCGAAGCCGATATTGTGTCTCGTGCCCGCGTACTTCCCATCGGGATTGCCCAGGCCAACAACGAGCTTCACAAAGTCTTCCCGTCCCTAGAGAGGCTAGTCGTCTGAGGAAGCAGCTTCTTCGCCCTCGGCGTCAGCTTCTTCGCCCTCGGCACCTTCAACACCCTCGACCTCTTCCTCAATTGGCTCTTCCTCGACACGCTTGATGTGAACCGTCGCAATGCCCTGATCTGAGCTTGCATTCACAGTCACACCTTCAGGAAGAACAATGTCGCTGATGTGAAGCATGTCGCCCACATTCATTCCCGAAACGTCGGCAACGAGTTTGTCGGGGACAGCATCGGGCAGACAATCCACGGTCAACGTGTGCACGAGTTGCTCCAGCAAACCACCCTCGAGACGAACTCCCTCAGGCTCCCCCTCAAGTTCCAGGTGAACCGACACGCTGATGGACTGCGTGGCATCGATGACATAGAAATCCGCGTGCAGGGGCGCCCCCTTGACGGGATCACGCTGCAACTCTTTGAGCATGACCGTCTTCGCGCTCTTTCCGATCTTGAGGCTGAAGATGGTATTGAGCCCTGCAGACGATTCCGTCAGCGAATCCATGAGTTCCTTCCCATTCAAGGAAATGGTCTCCGTCTTGTCAGCTTTGCCATAAATGATCGCGGGAATACGTCCGCCCGCGCGAAGTTTGCGCGCAACGCCCTTGCCGGAATCGTTACGTGTTTCTGCCATGAGGGCTACATCAGCCATCGGTTTTCTCCTTCACTATACGAAGAGGGAACTAACACTCTCTTCGTTATTGATGCGCCGAATTGCCTCGCCCAACAGGGCGGCCACAGAGACGACATGAATTTTGGTACAAGAGCGCCCTTCGAGGCTGCGCGGAATCGTGTCGGTGGTGACCAACTCTTTCAGCGGAGACTCTTCGATGCGTTTAATCGCCGGTCCCGAAAGCACCGGATGTGTAATGACTGCGTAGACCGCGGAAGCACCTTGATCGATGAGGGCTTTGGCTGCCTCCGTCAAGGTTCCGGCTGTATCCACCATATCATCGACGATGATACAGGTAGCCCCCTCGACATCACCGATGATGTGCATGACTTCGGACACGTTGGCCTCTTCGCGCCGCTTATCGATAATGGCCAGTCGTGAATCCAGGCGTTTCGCGTAAGCGCGGGCACGCTCTACACCACCCGCGTCGGGTGAAATAATGCAGAGTTCGCCATTACAGCGCTGGCGAATTCCTTCGAGTAGCACGGGGGTGGCGTAGATGTTGTCCACGGGACAGTTAAAGAAGCCTTGGATCTGCCCGGCATGTAGATCGATGCACAGCACGCGATCGGCGCCCGCGGTCACAATCAAGTCGGCCATGAGCTTGGCGGAAATGGGCATGCGGGGTCGCACTTTTCGGTCTTGGCGAGCGTACCCATAATAAGGAATCACCGCTGTGATGCGCTTGGCCGAGGAGCGGCGCAAGGCGTCGATCATAATCAACAATTCCATGATGTGCGTGTTGGTGGCCGGAGGCGAGGTGGGTTGCACGACAAAGCAGTCCATGCCGCGCACGTTCTCTTTGATTTCAACGGAAACCTCTCCGTCACTGAAGGTCTTCACCTCCAGTTCTCCGAGACAAATCCCCAGATGATTGGCGATCGCCTGCGCTAACTCTGGGTTGGCATTTCCCGTAAATAGCTTGAGATGCTGCATAGTCGCCCTCGGTCGTTCATTTGCTTTCGCAGTTGATGTTTCGTATCGCATTTTTGTGTCTGTCTTCATCGTGACTCGTGGCGGAGTTCCCATCCATGTGTCCGATGCTTTCCAAAGCAGATCGAGTTGGTTGGGTCGGAAGGAATCGAACCTTCGTTCAGGGATTCAAAGTCCCTTGTCCTACCCCTAGACGACGACCCAACACGACCCCGACAAACGACTTTACCCGTTCCTCAGGAAAACCCGACTCGACTTCGACCCCTACGAACGAGACGGCAACGTGCACACCACTTGGCTCCATCCTGGTGCCGCGCACACTGCACTGAGTTCATCGCTCTTGCGGGCGCGTTCCGCCGCCGTCACATCCTCAAACACACCGTACAGGGTCGCCCCACTGCCGGACATCGATACGGCCATCGCCCCCGCCGCCGATAAGACCAAACGAAGTTTCGCGAGTTCCGGGCAAAGGTCCAGCGCTGCGGGTTCCAAATCGTTCTGTAAGAGTCGCTGGAGATCCTCTCCTCGAGGACGCTCTCGAAACTCAAAAACCGACCGCATCGTAGAACCTGACTCCCACGGCGTCAACGCGCTATCGCGCTCATCGAAACGCTTAAAAACCTGAGGCGTGGAGAGGGGTGTCCCCGGATTGGCCAATAACAGGGCAAAGGAGGGGATTTCGGCGAGTTCTTGGATCTGTTCCCCGATGCCCGAGACCCATGCGGGCTGTGGACTGAGGAAAAAAGGGACGTCCGCTCCCAATGTAATTGCCAGGTCCAACAGGCTTTGGCTGGAGTGGATCCCGGGGAACCTTTGCTCCAGGGCCCGCAGGACCGTCGCTGCATCGCTAGACCCCCCGCCCAGCCCGGCTCCTGACGGGAGTCGCTTGTGCAAGCGAATACGCAGGGAGGCTTCCAAATTGCCCTGTTCCAAAAACAGTTGAGCAGCCCGGGCCACCAGGTTCGCCGGCCCGGAGGGCACCTCTTCCCCGCCTCCCACCAACTGAAATTCAACTTTGCGCCCGGCACCGGACTCCTGGGGCAGTTGCTCTAAGCTGATTTCGTCAGTGAAATCCAAAGGCAGGAAGAGACTCTCCAGCGAGTGGTACCCGTCGGCGCGCAAGCCCACGACACGTAAGCCGAAATTCACCTTGGCCGGGGCCGTCAGGACCAGGCATTGCTCGGAAGCGGCTTGTTTTTCAGGGAGGGAAGGGGTCACGGCTGCCCTTTTAACACAGCAAAGCGGCTGTGGGGGCCGCGGCGAAACAACAAAAAAGCGCTCCCTTTCGCCTCCACGACGCGAACCACCTGGGCAAAATCGACCAAGCGCTCCAGGGGGATGCGCTCGCCCGAGCTGGACTCCCCTTGGATGAGCAGATCACCCACGCGCAGGCCAGCATCCGACGCCACGCTGCCGGGTTCTACGGCGATCACCAATAAACCCGTATCTCCGCTCAAATTGAATTCATGCAAGGCACCCGGGTCGGCCTGCGTCAGCTCAAGTCCCAAGGGCCAGTTTTGCCCCATGGGCTGCGCGGCGTGAACATCTGACTTGCGCTCACCGACCCAAACCGAAAGATCGCGCACTTTGTTTTTACGATAGAGGGTCAGCGTAATCTTCCCACCCACCGGTATCCGCGCAATCTGCCGAACGAGATCTCGTGGCGCACTTACGGTTTCCCCGTTGCTCGCCAAGATCACATCTTCCACCAGCAACTGAGCTTGCTCTGCCGGGCTGCCCGGAAAGGTTCCCGTTACCAAGACTCCCTGACTCACCTCAATTCCCAGGCTGTCTGCCAATTCGGGGGTCAGGCGCTGCACCTGCACACCCACCCAACCGCGAACGATTCGACCTTGGCCTTCCAAATCGGGAAGGACCCCCTGAATTAAATCGATGGGGATGGCAAACCCGATCTTGTGGGCCGTCGCCACAATGGCGCTGTTCATGCCGATGACCTCACCCTCCAAATTCACCAAGGGGCCACCGCTGTTTCCCGGGTTCACCAGGGCATCGGTCTGAATGAAATTGTCAAAATCCCCTACACCCAAGTCGCGCTCTAATCCGCTGATTACGCCCAGAGACAGCGATCCTTCCAACCCGTAAGGACTGCCCATGGCCGCCACCTGCTGACCGACCCGCAGTAGATCGGCTCGACCCAGGGGCAGGAACGGCAGTGGCTCTTGCGACTCCGCGCGCAAGAGAGCGATATCCATGTTCGCATCACTCCCCAATACTCGAGCGGGCAGCGTTCGCCCATCGGACAGGCGAATATCCACGACGCGCTGCCCTTCCAATACGTGGTGGCTCGTGAGCAAGGTCCCTTGGGCGTCGATAAAAAACCCCGACCCCCCGCTTTCCATGGACTCGAGCCCGTCTAACAAGTCCCCGTACGAAACCCTGCCCGGGGCAGGTTGAATTTGCACCACGGCAGGCGTTATCTGTTCCGCCAAGGCCACAAAAGTGTTTGCCGTAATCGTCTGGCTGGGAGGCTTGTCCGAAGTGGGATCCGCCAAGGCCCTTTGCGCCCACGGAAGGCTCCACACAAACAGTGTGAAACAAAGCGCTGCAATGGAGAGGTTTGAGGGGGGCGAGGTTTTCACTTTCGGCTCTCGACGAAGCGCAAATGCAAATCGTACAGCAAGTTCTCCAAGAGTTTGGCTTCCTCGACATCGAGGTTGCCGCGGGTCTTTACTTGCAATAGCTCCAGCGTATCAATGGTCTGTCGCGCCATTTCCAAGTCGGGCGCTTCCACTTGGCCTGTTTCCGGATTGGCGGCCAAGCCCAGGCTGTACAAGGCTGAAGTGGATAAGGAGACGACAAAGGTCGAAAAATCGATCCGAGGCAATTCGCGATCGGGCTGATCAGCCGTTTTCGTGCCTTCTTCTGCTTTCGGCTCTGTGGAAGCGGTCATGTCCACCCCTCCTGGGTTCGTTGCAGTTCATCTTCAATTCTAGTTCGATTCAAGCCGCTGCCGCACCCGTTGAACGCGCTGGCCCACCGTCACGACACTGCCCAATAGGATAGTCCAAAGTACAAGCATCATGGCAGAGCCCGTTGGAAACAATGCCTGGGTGACGAACCCGACTTCCAACAAGAGGATACGATCACCTCGCTCCAAGAACCCGCCTGAGAGTGAAGGCAACAGACTTTCTGCCCGCGCCCGGGCATAGGAAACCAGGACACTTGCCACGAGGGCTCCACCGGCGAGCCAAACCGCACCCAATCTTGCCTGACCCGCATAATAAACAATTAATCCCAAGAACAGGGCCATGTCGGCCAGGCGATCCAGGGTGGAGTCGAGAAAAGCACCAAAAGGAGTCTCGATACCTCGGGTACGCGCCACGGCTCCATCCAATACATCGCCCAGTGCGCCCAAGGCCAAGCCCAACGCGGCTAGGCCAAACCAGCCCTGGGACAAGGCAAGGGCCGCCATCACACTCATGGCCGTACCTGCCAGGGTCAGTTGATTGGGCGATAAAGGGAGGCGAAAGAGGAAAGGGAGGGTTTGTTGAAGCTTTCGGTCCAAGGCACTGGCGGGTGAAGAGGCTCCTGGGGCGGCGTTGGTGTAGGCCGATTCAGCTTGACCTGGGGCTTCTAGAACTTTTTCCAGCCAAGCCTTGATCACAGCGGCCCCTTCCTTCGAACCGGCGCTACGCTCCTTCTGCGGCTAGAACTCGTTGGTCGGCTCGCCCAGGGGTGGCAGTGGTGACTCCGTCACAGTTTCAACGCTTTCAGTGCTTTGCCCGGTTTCCACCGTTTCCTGCGTCTCGAAGCTTGCCACTGCTTCCTCCGCTTTCTCCTCGACGGATTCTTCTTCGCTACTATCATCCAACAATTCGGCCTTATCGCTCAAATCCGGCAGGTTGGCGAGGTTTTGGTCCCACTCTTTTCGGCCCGTCCAATCTTTGCGATTGGCAAGCCGTGAATCAAATTGAAGGTGTTCGCTACTATCGTGCGCCATCAGACTCTCTCCCTCACTTAGTGAGCGGCGAAAACTAGCAGATTGGCAGGCTCCGTCGATGATTCGACCCACACCGCAAAATATGTCCACACCCTCCGGGCCAGGCCCGGGGCAACTCGCGCTGAAGACCCTCGTATGCACATGCCTTTTGGCTGCCTTGGCCCTGGGATGCTCACCCAAACAGCCCGATTTCGATTTAGAGATCCCTCCCGCAGACGAACTGTACGAGCGCGGTATGGAGGCCCTCAAGCCGCGACGTTTGCTGGGCATCTTTCCTCATACCAATCACCAAAAGGCCATCGATGCCTTTCAAGAGATTGTCGACAACTACCCCTACAGCGAATATTCGGTCAAAGCGGAGCTGGAAATCGCCAATACCTATTACAACCAGGAAAAGTGGGAGGAAGCGCTCTCCTATTACCGTGATTTCGGCGATCTCCACCCGGAGAATGAAAACGTTCCCTATGCCATGTTTCGCACGGGCATGTGTTACGCCAACCAGGTCGACGTCCCGGACCGCGATCAACGCGTTACCCGCTTAGCCGTTGAAGCCTACGGGGACTTGATCGACTCCTTTCCCGACGACCCCTACGCCCAGCAGGCTCGGGAGCAATCCCGTGAGCTAAATATCCGTTTGGCCGAAAACGCCTTTATTATCGCTAACTTCTACTTTGAGAAAGAGGAGTATCAAGCCGCGGCCCGGCGCTTCCAAATCATGCTTGAGGAGTACCCCGGCTTGGGCTTCGACCCTCTCGTACTCCAGCGCTTGGGCATTAGTTACGCCGAACTCAATCGCGACGACGATGCCGCTCGTGTTTTTGAGCAATTGCGCACTGAATACGGATATAGCGAAAGTGGCGAGGTGGTTTCCCCCGACTCCCCCTAAAATCCTGTGAGAACATTTCCCCCTGGCTGCGCGGTGTTCATTCGATGATGGCAGCGGCATGTTGTAGCATGCAAAGGGGGAGCATTACCGCATGGACAAGGGAGGGTGGCGCTGATTATGGAGCCCGTTGACATCATCGCAGTGAGTCTGCTCGCCCTGGCATGCCTGCGCGGTCTCTTCATCGGATTGACTCGCGAGGTATTCTCCATCGCAGCCATTGCCACAGCCACCCTGGCGGTGCGTTTCCTTCTGCAACCCGCTCGCGAGATTCTACTCGAAACCGTTCCCTTCGAACTGCCCGGGGTACTTTCCTCTTGGCTCGCCGGGGGTCTCTTGGTCATTGTCTGCATGCTGGGCACCACGCTCTTGGGGCGATTGCTACAACGCGGTGTCCGAGCCGCTGGCTTGGGAACGGTAGACCGCCTGGGCGGAGCCGCGCTGGGACTGGCCGAAGGCGGACTCGTGGTGGCTTTGGGCGTGGCCATTAGCCTGGCCACTTTGGGAAACGAGTCGAAGCTGTTAGAAAAATCTCGCACCTTGGACTATTACAAGAAGGCCCAAGTCATTGTCCAACCCCGCCTGGAAGGCGTCATCGACGTCGCCGCCCCTCCGCCAAACCAAAAGCAGCCTTAGCTGGGGTCGACCCAGCGTCCTTCTTTACGAATGAGTTCCACCAGACGTTCGTCGGCTTCCTCCTGCGGAACATTGCGTTCCACAATTTCGTGTCCCACATAGAGATTGATCTTATCGATACCCGCGCCGACATAACCGAAATCTGCGTCGGCCATCTCGCCCGGGCCATTCACGATACAACCCATGATGGCAATCTTGAGCCCCTTCAAATGGTCCGTCTTCGACTTGATGCGCGCCGTGGTTTCTTCCAAATCAAAAAGGGTCCGCCCACAAGAAGGGCAGGAGATAAATTCAGTCCACGAGGTGCGCAAGCGCGCGCCCTGTAAAATTCGATAACCCAACTCCACACTGCTGGCGACTCCATCAAAACCAGCCAGTAGCAAACCGTCGCCCAGACCGTCGCAGAGCAGGGAACCCAACTCGGTAGAAGCTGCCAATATTTCCTGCTCCGGCGCACGTTCTTTTTGCGCTTTGTGCGTTAACACGAGCAACACGTCTCGGGCCTGGTCGCTTTCCAGCGCAGCCGTAACCCTGCGCATGGCCTGCACTGGCGCACTGGATTCCACGGAAAGAAGCAAGGCTGTTCCTGGCTCGCGATGAGCCAGGGCGCTTGTCGCAAGGGATGGGAAGTCCGCCAAGTCACCCGACAGACAAAGTTGCAAAGCGAATGGCCCGGCATGCGCCAAGGCAAAGGCATGCTGCAGCATCTCGGCCGAGGTGTCTTTCGTACAGGGCAGCAGGAGTCGACCTGTGATCGACAAGGATTCGCTAAGCGCGTCTCCCAACCAGCACAAAGACACGGGGGCCTCAACACCGGCCTCACTCAAGGCCGCAGCAAAGTCTTCAACCTGAGCGCATTCCGAAGACGTCCTCGCGGAGACGATCACTCCCTCACATTGGACATCGCGCAGTTTCGCCAGGTCCACAGCAAAGGCTTCGGCGCTACACGAAAGTTTCGAAATCTCACCCAGGTCCAGTTCCACTCTTACGGGCGCGTCAGCACCCCAGGTCATGCCAGCCACATTCACCAAGGGAGTGTTCCGACGCTCGTGCGTGTAGGGGTCTCGGCAATAAGGCACTTGAAAGATCGGTTCTCTACTTGCCGGTTCTTTCGCGGTTTCCCAACAAGCTTCGGCGCGTTGAGCAATGGCGCGTGCGACAGGAACTTCAGCAACGGGATCCTCCGTGAGAGAAACCCGAATGGTCTCGCCAATCCCGTCTTCCAATAAGGCACCGATACCAATGGCGCTCTTGATGCGCCCATCTTCTCCATCCCCCGCTTCGGTCACTCCCAAGTGGAAGGGATAACTCGGCTCACCGGGCGCACGCGCCTCTAAGCGCGCGGCCAACAGGCGATAGGCTTGAATAGCCACCTGTGTGTTACTGGCTTTCATGCTGAAGACGACATCATGGAATTTTTCGGCTTCGCACACATCGAGAAATTCCAAAGCGCTTTCCACCATACCGGTGGGAGTGTCGCCAAAACGATTCAGGACGCGATCCGAGAGCGAACCGTGATTGGTGCCTATGCGCATGGCGCGGCCCAATTTCTTGCAGCGCAACACCAGCGGACGGAAACGTTCTGCGACACGTTCGATTTCCTCGGCATATTGAGCATCCGAGTATTCCAACACGTGGAACTTCTTCTTGTCCGCATAATTGCCCGGATTCACCCGCACTTTTTCCACGTGCTGGGCGGCGACCATAGCGGCATTGGGGGTGAAATGAATATCGGCCACCAAAGGAACCGTTACGCCACGCTCCGAGAGCGCCTTTCGAATCTCCGGCAAGACTTCAGCTTCGCGCAACGAGGGAACGGTGAGTCGAACGATCTCACAACCCGCCCGGGCCAGATTCTGGATCTGATTCACACTGGCAGACACGTCCAGGGGATCGGTGTTGGTCATGGATTGAATGCGAATGGGGTTTCCCCCGCCGATGCCAAGATCACCCACCTTCACTTCTCGCGTGAGACGCCGACCCAGAGAATAGGGCGAGGTCACGTAGGAGAAGGGATTGTCAGATGAACCTCTCATGGGGATTACCCCGCTTCGATAGACGAGCGCAACGCTGCAAAGGCGGCTTCTAATTTCGACGCATCGTTTCCGCCAGCTTGTGCAAAGTCGGGCCTACCGCCACCTTTGCCACCCACGATCTCGGCCACCTGTCGAATCAAATCACCCGCTTTAAAACGATCCGTCAGATCGGGTGTCACACCCAAGGCCAGTGAAACGCGCGCGCCGGCTACGGCTGCGAGCAAAACCACACCGGAACCCAATTTATTGCGCAAGTCATCCACCATGGGGCGCAGGGCCTTGGCATCCACATCCTCGACCTGGCTCGCCACCACCGACACCGAATTGATTTGCTGTGCAGTCGCCGCCAGATCTTGACTCGCCGCACCTTGTTGGCTCTTTCTCAATTTCTTGAGTTCGGCCTCAAGCGTCTGCTTCTCTTCCAAGATCTTATCCAGGCGCTGAAGGATCTCTTCGCTGCGCACGCCGACTTTGCGAGCCGCTTTTTCAAGCAGTTCTTCTCGATGCCGCAAATGCGCCAATGCTCCGCGACCGGTCAGCGCTTCCAAGCGCCTCACGCCAGCGGCGATACCTGTTTCCGAGACGATCTTAATCAGGCCGATATCAGTCACATTTTCCACATGGCATCCACCACATAGTTCCGTTGAGTAGTCCCCAAAAGAAACCACCCTGACCTCATCACCATATTTTTCGGAGAACAAAGCCATGGCGCCTGCCTCAATGGCTTGCTTGTAAGGCATGCTTCGAATGGAGGAGGCCGAGGTGCCCGCAATCCATTCATTGGCCAGGGATTCGATCTTCCCCAGTTCATCCTCACTTAAGGGCGCATCGTGCGTAAAGTCGAAGCGCAAGCGCGACGGCGTCACCAAGGATCCCTTTTGCATGGCTTGTGGCCCCAATACCTGGCGCAAGGCGGCGTGCAAGAGATGGGTACCCGAGTGATTGCGAGCTGTATCTGCGCGCAAGCTCTCGTCGACATGCAATTCGACAGTAGCGTTGCGCCTCAACTCGCCTTTCACCACGCGGCCTCGGTGTACTACAAGATTTGCCATGGGACGTTGGGTCAGCTCGACCTGTACTTCCGCGCCGTCCAAGGATCGAATCGTGCCGCGATCTCCGATCTGACCACCGGATTCCGCATAGAAAGGAGTGATGGGCACCACGACTTCAACCTCGTCCCCTTCGCAGACACTCTCCACTTCCAGCCCTTCACGAACCAGCGTAGTGATCTGCGTAGTGGCGACTAGCTCTCGATAGTTGTCATCCAATTTTTCAGTCTCGTGTTGGCTCGCGAGTTCGCTGTAGATCTGCTGAATCTTTTCGTCGCCGCTTCCTTTCCAGGCAGCGCGCGCGCGTTCGCGTTGCTTATTCATCTCTGTATCAAAACCGGCCTGATCGATGACGAGATCGCGATCCCGCAAGATGTCAGCCGTCAAATCCACGGGGAAGCCGTAGGTGTCGTACAACTTAAACACCACCGAACCCGGCAATTCTCTAGCAGCGGTTTTTTGCAATCGAGCGACTTCTTCTTCAAGAATCCCAAGGCCATTCGAAAGTGTCTGCAGGAAACGCTCTTCTTCTCGCTTGATGCGACCCGCAATGTAACTGCGGCGCTCCAGCAATTCAGGAAAGGCCCCTCCCATTTCATCGATGACTGCGCCCGAAACCTCAAACAGGAAAGGGTCTTCCTTGCCGAGGAGCACCCCGTGCCGTGCAGCACGGCGCAAAATACGACGCAGTACATACCCACGACCTTCGTTGGAGGGCAGGATGCCATCACCAATCAGGAAGGTGAGTGCTCGAACATGGTCTGCAATGACACGCATGGAGACGTCGTGCTCTTCGTTCTCCCCGATTTTTTGCCTTGTGAGGCTTTCTATACAACCGATGATGCCGGTAAATAAATCGGTGTCGTAATTGCGCGCCACACCCTGACGCACAGCAGCTAGACGCTCCAACCCGGCGCCTGTATCGATGGAGGGTTTGGGCAGGGGGGTCATTTCCCCGCTGGCATCTCGGTTGTACTGCATGAACACGAGGTTCCATATCTCCAACCATCGTCCGCAATCGCAGGAGGGATCACATGCGTCATTGTCACAAGGGCCTTTGGCGCCCTTGCCGAAATCCATGTGGATTTCAGAACACGGGCCACACGGACCGGTGTCACCCATGGACCAAAAATTCTCAGATTCCCCCAAGCGATATAATTTCGCGTCGGAAATACCGATTTTGTTTTTCCAAATCTCCGCCGCTTCATCATCGTCGAGGTAAACCGACACTGCCAGATTCGCGGGGTCGAGACCCATGACGTCGACGAGGAACTCCCATGCGTAGGCGATGGCATCCTTCTTGAAGTAGTCGCCAAATGAAAAATTCCCCAGCATCTCGAAGAAGGTGTGATGGCGGGGCGTGCGACCGACGTTTTCTAAATCGTTGTGCTTGCCAGAGACGCGCATGCATTTTTGGGAGGAGGTTGCCCGGGGCACCTCACGTGTTTCCTCACCGAGAAAAACACCCTTGAAGGGGACCATGCCCGCATTGACAAAGAGAAGTGTGGGATCTGCGTCGGGTACCAATGAGGCGCTTTTCTCAATTTGGTGCTTCTTCGACTCAAAAAAGCGCAGAAACGCCTCTCTGATTTCTGCTCCTGTTGTAGGCCTCGCGGACATCCAGCTCACTCCCTTTCAGATAGGGAGGGACTATACCCGAGATCCTCGGGAGTCGGCAGAGCGTGTGGATTTTCGGGGCGCGCGAAGGTTGGGAATCGGGGGCTTAAAAGCGCTCGATTTCCAATTTGACGTCATCTGGATCGGGCTTGTTCTCTTCGTCGGAGTTTTCCCCATCGCCCGTATCGAAGTTGTCCCAATCGCTGTCTGACGTGGAGGCAATGCCCTTGAAGCGCAAGGCAAAGTCGTCTGCATTGGTGGCGTTCTTCATCGCATCGTCATAGGTAATGAGGTCCTGGCGAACCAAGCCCATTAGTGATTGGTCGAAGGTCTGCATCCCGTAGGTCACATGGCCTTTGGAGATGGCGTCGGGGAGTTCCTTGGCGCGTTCCTTATCGGCGATACATTCCCGAACGCGTGCGGTGGAAACCAATACTTCAAGAGCAGGTACACGACCTTTCCCATCGGCCCTGGGAATCAGGCGTTGGGACAACACGGCCTTCAAAATACTCGCCAGCTGCATACGTACCTGGCGCTGCTGGTAAGGGGGGAAGACCGAAATAATACGGTTGATGGTTTCAGCTGCGTCCATAGTATGGAGGGTGCTGACGACCAGATGCCCCGTTTCAGCCGCAGTAATAGCGGTTTCGATGGTTTCAAAATCGCGCATCTCACCCACCAGAATCACGTCTGGATCCTGGCGCAGGGCTGCGCGCAAAGCGGTGGAAAAGCTTTGAGTATCAGCGCCGACTTCTCGTTGGTTCACGATGGAACGCTTGTCGCGCATGAGAAACTCGATGGGGTCCTCAATGGTCACCACATGAGCCGTTCGGTTGATATTGATATGCTCGATCATGGCCGCCAAGGTGGTGGACTTACCGGAACCTGTGGTGCCGGTTACCAACACCAAACCGCGATGCTCCATGGAGATTTTCTCAACAACTTTCGGAAGATAGAGTTGATCCAGGGTCTTCACGCTGAAAGGAATTACACGGAAGACGATGCCCACGGTGCCGCGCTGCTGGAAACAATTCACACGAAAACGACCCAAACCCGGAATACCGTAAGCAAGGTCGCACTCTCTGGCGTTTTCATATCGCTCGCGTTGGAGTGGATTCATGATGGTCGAGGCGACCTTTTCCAGCCACTCCGGTGAAAGACGTTCCCCATTTTTCAATGGAACCAGGGCGCCGTCGACTCGGAACATGGGTGGCAACCCCGTTTTGAGATGAATGTCCGAAGCTCCGCCCTTGAGGGCCACTTTCAAAATGTCGTTTAATTCCATGCTGTTCCGTTTCCGCGTAGCTAGTTCAAGGTTGTTGTACGCGCAGAGTACGCTCCCGTGACTTGTCGTCCTGTTTCGGGTCGCGCTTGAGTTTTCCATTGCATGTTGTTCGCAGGTTCTTGCAGAAGGTTTTGCCGGAAAGCCGGCTTTGGAGCTTCCTGGCAACGGGGAGACGTCCCGCGGGGACTAAACAAGGGCTGAAATCGAAGGGGGCGTGGTATCCCGGCACGCACGGGGGAAGTGTGCGCACCGGGATGGAGGCGATCAAGGCTGAAGCCTCCGCCTTATTTTGAACTTACTCTTCAGAAGGCTTGGGTTCGGCGCTAATGGCCTCTGCTGGAACGGGTTGCTTGATTCCCTTTGCCAAGTAGACCGCTTCGCTAATGCGCGAATAGGTATCCGGGTTTTCCTTGAGAAAAGTCCTCGCCCGCTCCCGTCCCTGGCCAATGCGCTCGCCATCATAGGAATACCAGGAGCCACTCTTTTCCACGATCTCCTCGTCGACAGCGAGGTCGAGAATGTCACCTTCTCGTGAGATGCCCTCGTTGTAAATGATGTCGAACTCCGCTTGGCGGAAGGGAGGAGCCACTTTGTTCTTCACCACTTTGACCCGTGTTCGATTGCCGACCACCACATCTCCATCTTTGATGGCACCGATGCGGCGAATGTCCAGTCGCACCGAGGCGTAGAACTTCAGTGCGTTTCCGCCACTGGTGGTCTCGGGGTTGCCGAACATCACGCCAATTTTGAGACGGATCTGGTTGATGAAGATCACGGATGCGCCTGACTTAGACACGGTCCCCGTCAATTTTCGTAGGGCCTGACTCATGAGACGCGCCTGCAAGCCCACGTGGGAATCACCCATCTCACCTTCGATTTCAGCGCGGGGCACCAAGGCCGCCACTGAGTCGATCACCACAAGGTCAATGGCACCGGAGCGCAACAACACATCGGTGATTTCCAAGGCCTGCTCACCTGTGTCCGGTTGGGACACCAAGAGATCCTCAATCTTGACACCGAGCTTCCGCGCATAGTTCACATCCAAGGCGTGTTCCGCATCAATAAAGGCTGCGACTCCTCCCTGGCGTTGTAACTCGGCTATGGCGTGTAGGGTGAGCGTCGTCTTTCCGCTGGACTCCGGTCCGTAAATCTCCATGACGCGACCCTTGGGATAACCACCGATTCCCAAGGCGATGTCGAGACTCGGTGAGCCTGTGGGAATCTTTGGCATTTCGCAGTCGATCCCATCATCGGTCATACGTGTAATGGCGCCTTTTCCAAATTGTTTCTCAATCGTGGAAATCGCCAAATCCATCGCCTTGTTCTTTGCATCTGGACCCGTCGCACCCGCTCCCCCTCTAGCAGCCCCTCTAGCGGCCCCCACCGTTGCTCCAGTCGATGCTCTTTTTGCCATGCTTACTCTCCCTTTTCGATTCTATCGATTTTCCGATACTTTCAATTTTCTGCCCGTAAAATTGGAACTGACGACGTCGAGACCCATGAGGTGTCGGCGCAAGCCGTCAAATAAAATTTGAGCACATAAACGACGGTGCATGTCGCGCTTAAACTTCAGCTGAAAGTGCTCCACACGCGTTTCACCTTCCCACGCCCAAGCTAAGTAGACCGTGCCCACGGGCTTCTGAGGTGTGCCTCCATCGGGCCCTGAGATTCCTGTACTTGCCAACCCGAAGTCTGTCCCAAAGCGCTTCCGAGCACCTTGGGCCATGGCCGCAGCCACCGCTTCAGAGACCGCACCTTGCTCTGCCAGGAGTTCACTGGAAACACCGAGTAGATCTGTTTTGGCAGCGTTGGCGTAGGCCACGACGCCCCCGTTAAAAATCTCTGAGGAACCCGGCAGATTGGTGAGCAGCTGCGCCACCAAGCCCCCTGTACAAGACTCGGCCAGTGCCAGTGTTTGTCCTCCGGCGCGCAGTTGGTCACTCAACACTTCTTCCAGCGCCATCTCTCCTTCACCATACACCTTGGGACCCAGGGCTTCGCGAATCCACGCGCTGACTTCATCCAACTTTTCTTCGGCCTGCGCAGCGCTTGGCGCCTGTGCGATGACCCGAAGAAAATTATCGGGGAAACATGTTCGATAGCCAAAGCGCAGCTGCCTGTCCTGTTCGATGCGTGTCAACACATCGACTTTGTTCAAGGCATCTTCCAGTGCGGATTCACCAATACCGAAGGTGCGCAAGCGCCGTTCACACGTCACCGGTCGGTTGGGCCATTGCTTTTGAATCCAGGGCATCACCTGCTCATCCATCATAAGATCAAGCTCACGCGGGACACCCGGCATGCAGAATAGGAACGCTATGTGACCGCTGCTCTCCGCGGCGCTTTCGATTTCTGTGCCAACCGCCTGCTGTGCCGCAAGCATAAAACCGGGCGCCGTACCCAACGGGTTGGGTAAAATGGCCGCGTGCTGCGGAAAGTAGGCCTGCTTGGCATTGCTCTCAGGCATAGGACGCTGACTGCCTGTGCGCTGTTTAAAAAAGAGTCGGATGGCTTCGAGTGTGGGCTCGTGCAAGAAGAGGGGGCTTTTAAAAGTATCGGCCATCACCTGTGTGGTGAGATCATCGCTGGTCGGACCCAGCCCCCCTGTGATCAACACCAGGTCACTGCGTGCGGCTGCGATTTGAAACAGCTCGCTCATACGAGCGGCATCATCGGCAACGGAGGTTTGGCAGTGCACTTCGATATTGCACTGCAACAGGCGCTGAGCCATGCGCGCCTTGTTGGAATCGACTATTTCACCGCGAATCACTTCATCGCCGATGGTGAGGATCTCAGCCTTAATGCTCTTCGTGTTCGTCGGTGCAGTCCGATCTGTCACACAAGTGGCCTCGCGAGTGCAAAGGGCAGTTCCGCAATCTGGGCAGACCAAAGGAGGAGTTCTAAAATCAGAGCTCCAAAAACCCCGGCCACTAGATCATCCATCATCACGCCTGCTCCTCCTGGAAAACTTCGTTCCGCCCATCCGACGAAACCCGGTTTCCATATATCAAACAGCCTGAATAGGACGAATCCGGTCACAACCCAGAAAAAAAATGCTGGAACTCCCCAACCCGCGAGGGGATCGATGGAGACTCGATCAAACAAAAGAAGTGGTGACAGCGTAAGCAGCTGCCCGGCCACCTCGTCGATGACGATTCGACCGTCATCGGTGCACTCAAATAGTTGACCTGCTTTGTCAGACACCCAGACCCCCAAGACTGACAGGAGGAGTACTCCTGCCAGGAATAGGAGCAGGCTAGCGAAGTTCAGGCGAATGTACAGCAAAAATATGGCGCAACCGACCAAAGATCCGACGGTGCCTGGTGCTTTAGGCGCATATCCAGCCCCGCCAGCCGTGGCCAGGGCCAAAATCAGACGATCTTTCATCGGAGAGGTGTGAGCCGGTTGGTCATTCAATACGCAAGATCCCCAAGAGCCAATTTACCATCTGTCCAACCCTAGTCCCGGAGGCGAGGTGGCGTCAACGACCCAGATTTGGCCCGATTGCCAACTGCGTACCCGATGGGCTTTCGCATCAAGCCGACGGCTCGAGGTGACGATGAAAGAAGCCTGTAAGAACGCTGTGATGGGCTTATCGATGCACCGAAAATGAGCCTCGAAAACAGTGATCTTTGGATCGGTGCGCGCTCATGGAGGGCGAGTTCATGGCAGGTGCTCGGACACCAGCGGACATTACAAGTCTGTTGATGGAATTGAGTCGTGCTCTGAAAGGGTATCAATTCTACCCCGACGGACACCCTCGACTAAAAGAGACCCTTGAGCGCAGTCTGCGCAGCTGGCAGTCCAACCTGGAAAATTTCGGGCCCTTGGAGCTGGACATTCAACGGGGCAGCTTTCGCCTGACGGGATCCAAGCTCAGCTTTGGCAAGGGGACCCTCGATGACCTCGCACGCGAACTTGCTATTCGCGGAATTCGGCACATGCGAGCCGAACCCGATCGCGCCAGCGAATCGTTCCAAGCACTGATGGATTTACTACAGGTCGAGGCCGATGTTCTCTTGGAGGAAGGGGGAGCCGCCCAATGGCTGATTGAGAATCGAGTCCTGGGACTCACGCTCGACGAAATCAACCTGCATCAACACTTGGAAGAAGGTCCGGAAGAAGGTCTGGCAGAAGGCCCGCAGGCAGAGGACGGCGCAGTGGGTCAGGAGCTCGAACACAGTCCCGTGGTGACCGACCTACGCGAGGGACACGACACCGCCGAGCTGATTCCCGATGAAGACACCATCGACTGCCCCATCGAGAGAGCATCCGATAGTGCTGCAGAGGAGTTGCTCGGGTTTTTGGATGCTTGTCGCGATGATGAGCCCTACGAGAAACTCACGCAGCGATTACTCGTTCTTTTTGTCGACGCCGACAGCAGCTACATCAGTCGTGACCGCTTCAAGAGCTTATACACTTTTCAGCGTCACATTAACGAAGCCGGATCCCGATCGGCCGCCCAGCGCAGCCTTGCCAGGCAATCCCTGATAACGCTATGCCCCGAACCGATCATCAACGAACTCATTCAGTACTCCTTTTCCAAATCGGACGGCGCACAAAGCGATACCGCTGGCATCCTGCTCGAACTGCGCGAGCACTGCGCCAGAGCACTCATCGCCACCATTGAGCAGGAGCAAAGTCCGACTCGCTGCGAGAAGATTCAAGAGTTCCTGGTCGGGTTGGGCCAGCCCATTGTTCCAGTTCTCCAAGAGGTTCTCGAACAAGGTTCTCCAGCGCATGTTCGTATTGCAGCGCGCGCAGCAGGACTACTCAGTGCGACTTCGGCTGTGCCTGCCCTGTGTCAATTGCTCCAGCGTCAACGCGATGATATATGCAAGGAAGCCGTGCATGCGCTGGTACGCATCGGAGGAAGGGGAGCACTCGCCGCTCTCGCCGAGGGACTCACGAGTCCGCAGCCCAAGATCGCGAGCATCTCCGCCTTTGGCTTAGGGCTCTGGGGATCGCCCGAGGCGCTGGGGCCGCTGCGCGCGCGGCTTCACAATGTCATCGACACGGCGCCTGCGGAAACCGTTCTCGATCTCATTCGCGCCATCGGAAAAATAGGGCGAGCGGAGGCGTCTTCGGATCTGACAGAGATTTTGTATCGCCGGGCCTTTTTCCGACGCAAGCGTCTCATCCAGATTCAACTCGGAGCCGTGGCTGCCCTGGCCAAGATTTCGAGTGGCGGCGCCCAACAAGCGTTGGAAGAGGCATCCCGACGTGGCAACGGAAATGTTCGCAAGGCTGCAGAAGACGCACTTGAGCAACTTGCTGCGAGGAACCCATGAGCAAAGGGAAAGATGCGCTCGCGGCGATCCTGCACCAATTCGCCGCAGCACTACGGAACGCTACGCTCTATCCGGTGGGACATCCCACTCTCGACACCCCTTTGCTCGCATTATTAACCGGCATCAATGAAATCATGGAAGAGCGCGAAAAGGTTGCCATTGGCTTGATTGACGATGTGCTCATCATCGACGAGATGCCCTTCTACGAGGCCAATAAAAACTTTTCTGCCATCTTCGATGCCTTGGAAGACCAGTGTCTGGACTCCATCACTTTCACACCGGGGGTCACACTCGACGAACTGCAACAGATGATTACCATCCTCACGGGTCTCGGTGCTTTTGCGCTGGAAGCCGTGCGCAAGACAGCGCGCGCAGAAAAGTTCACCCATATCGCATTCCGTGAAGCCATCGAAGGAGCCGAAGACCCACGCGCCAAGGCACAACGCACCTACGAAGAGTCGCTCACTGTCATGATTGATTTAATGACCGAAGTGCGGCTCGGCCAGATTCCTTCCACCGATCACGCATCAGCCATCATCGACAATATGCGAGATATCATTCTTACCGATGGCAATGGCTTGCTGGGTCTCACCCAACTCAAGTCCTACGATTACTACACCTATCAACACTCCATTAACGTGGCCATCTTCTCGCTCGCGTTTGCACACGCCAATGGGCTACCTCCCAACATGATCCAAAAGGTCGGGCTCGCCGGACTGCTGCACGATTTGGGGAAAGTGCGCGTCGCCGAAGACGTGATCAAAAAGCCCGGCGCGCTCACCGAAGACGAAATCAAACTCATGCAACGCCACCCCGAACTCGGTGCCGAAATCATCGCAGAAATGCCGGGCATCGACGGCGATACGCACGATATCGTCTTACATCATCACTTGCGCTTCGACGGCGGGGGCTACCCACAGTTGCCCACTGATGCCGAGATCCATCCTCAGGGTGTCTACGTCGCCATTGCCGATTGCTACGATGCCCTGACCACCACACGCCCTTATCAAAAGTCCCGCCACCCCAGCGAAGCCATCCGCATTATGCGGCGACTCTCAGGCAAGGCCTATGCGCCCGAGATTCTAAATAGCTTCGTGGAAATGATGGGTGCCTATCCTGTGGGTGAACTGGTGCGGCTTTCGACCAATGAGTTGGCCGTCGTCTCGGCACTGAACAATATGGATGCGACCTCTCCCAAAATCCGCTTGGTGACCAACATCGATGGGAACCTACTCCCCGAACCCATCGATTGTGATCTCTCCGACGAATTAAGTCGCAACATCGTCGGCTCCGTGGATCCGCTGGTCAAAGGGATCGATATCGGAAAAATCTTGGGACTGGATTGATTAACAGTTTCGACGAATCCCCTATTCCAGTTGTGCCAGCGCTTCCAAGGCCTCCGCTCGAACCGACTCTTGTGGATGAGCGCAGTACTTGAGCAAGGCCCCTTCCACCCCCTCATCTCTCGTCGCACCCAAGGCGCGCAGAAAAGCGACCAGAAGCTCTTTGGACTGAACCCCTTCCAAGCGCGTCAGCAGCTGAGGAGCCAATCTATGATCGGAATATCCTGCCAGGGCACCTAACACCGCCAACTTGACGTTGTCGCTCTCATCGTCCAAAGCCGCCACCAGGGAAGCGATGGCCCGGGCATCCAGCAGCTCACCCAGCCCACGCGCGGCTGCGGCCCGCACATCCTCCACGGGATCACGCAACCCCTGAACCAGGGCCTGGGTGCCTAAAGCGTGAGGAAGCGCCGCCAAGCCGTGTACCGCTTGCAGCCGCTCGGACATGGTTTCGCTTTGTAAGCGCTCTACGAGGTGCTCGCGATCCGATTCTGCCTCCAACACGGCCAGGCCACGGGTGGCGGCGGCGCGCACTTGCTCTGCATCATCCTGCAAGGCATCACCCAGGATTTCCCGCCTTCTGGCAATCCGATTCTTTCGGCTACTCAACGCTAGCTCCCCTCTTGGCCACCAGGCCCCCGAAACCAGGCACGCGCCTCGGATCCTTTCCTTTTCAGCTGTATGCGACTGGAGTACCGTACCCCATCACTATGATTGTGCTGGGCATTGACTTCGGAAGCAAACGAATTGGTTTGGCGATTTCAGACGTGCAAGGGGATTTTGCTTTTCCACTTGAGACGCTGCATCGCAAGGCGCTCGCCCAGGATTTGCGCGCCATCAAGAAGCTCGTCAACGAGCGGGAGGTCCAAGCCATTGTCGTGGGCCTGCCTCTGCACATGAGCGGCCAAGCAGGCCCGGAAGCGGAGGCCGCCAAGAGGTTTGCCGGCCGACTGGCCGAAGATCTCTCGATTCCTGTCGACATGATGGATGAGCGTCTCACCACGGCCGAAGCCCAGCGTGTGTTGCGAGCCGGTGGAACATCGGGAAGCAAAAGGCGGCAGAAGGTTGATGCCGTGGCTGCGTCCATTATTCTGCGCGTCTATCTTGAGAAGCAAAAAAATGCTGCTCTCTTGCCAAAGGTCGACGCATGACACGGAGTCTTTTTATTCGCTTGGGTATCGGCATGATCGCCCTTTGCATCATCGCTTTTCTAGTCGGGCTCTCGAGCTGGAATAACGCCAGCAAAGCGGTTTCACCCGATGCCGATTCAGTGGTCTTTACCGTCGCCCCGGGTTCGAGCATGCGCAGTGTCGCCCAACAGTTAAAAGAGGAGGGCATCATTCGCAACGCCCGCGCCCTTCGCCTCTTGAGTCGAGTGCGCGGACTGGATGGAAAAATCCGCGCGGGCGAATACGATCTCTCTCCCACTTCGGATACCTCCGAGATTTTAGAAATTCTCACGAGCGGCATCATGAAAACCTATGAGATCTCTTTTCCCGAAGGCCTCACCGCTCGAGAAATCGCGGCGCGGCTGGAAGCCGCTGAACTCAGCGAGAGCGAAGCTTTTCTCGCCTTCGTACTGGATCCCAAAAATGCTGAACTCTTGGAGATCGAGGGGCCTTCCTTGGAGGGCTATCTCTTCCCCGAGACCTATCGCCTGCCGCGCGGGTTGCCGCCCGAACGCATCGCACGCATTTTCGTGAATGAGTTCAATAAAAACTGGGAACAAATTCTGCGAGAGGAAGGACCCTCTGAATTCAGCAAACGCGATCTGGTTACGCTGGCTTCCATTGTTGAAAAAGAAACCGGGGCCGCCGAGGAAAGACCTTTGATTGCGTCGGTATTTATCAATCGGCTGAATTTGGGAATGCGCTTGGAAACAGACCCCACCGTGATCTACGGCATCACGGACTTCAATGGGAACCTGACGCGGGCCCATCTGCAGGACAAAACCAACCCTTACAACACGTATAAGATCTATGGCCTACCCCCCGGCCCTATTGCCAATCCAGGCGCCGATGCCCTGCGCGCCGCATTACACCCTGCGGACTCATCCTATCTCTACTTTGTTTCCATGAATGAAGGTCGTCATCAATTTTCCGAGACCTATAAAGAGCATGTCAACGCAGTCAATCGCTATCAACGCTGGGGCCGACACAAAAAGAACTGATCGGCAGATTGTTCTCAGTCACAAAAAAAGCGGCGCCTTTTCAGCGCCGCTTCATTCTTGCTATTCCATTTGAGAACTGCCGTCGACTGACTACCTCAGCGCAACGTCACGCAAGAGTTCGATTTTATCCAAGGCGGTACCTGCACCCACCACCACGGCCGTAAAGGGATCTTCGCTGCGCAAAATCGGGAGCTTGGTCTCATCACGCAAAACCTGATCCAAACCGCGCAAGAGTGAGCCTCCGCCGACAAGCATGATGCCGCGGTCCACAATGTCGGCTGCTAATTCAGGCGGTGTGCACTCCAAGGTCATATGCACGCAATCGACGATGTCCTGAACGGGCTCGATCAAAGCCTCTCGCAATTCCTCGCTGCAAGTGGAAATCACACGGGGGATACCGGCGACCAGGTCGCGCCCCTTGATCTCCATGGTCTGGCTCTTCATGTGGGGTGAGACGCTTGCCACATTCATCTTGATGCGCTCAGCCGTTCGATCCCCGATCAACAAATTGAACTTGCGTCGGACGTAGTTGATAATGGCTTCGTCCATCTTGTCGCCGCCGCAACGAATGGAACGTGAGGCCACGATGCCGGAAAGGGAAATCACAGCGACATCCGTGGTTCCTCCCCCGATGTCCACCACCATGCTGCCTGTGGGCGACGTTACATCCAGTCCTGCACCGATGGCAGCCGCCATGGGCTCCTCAATCAGGAAGACCTCACGGGCACCTGCTGACAACGTCGCTTCCCGCACGGCGCGTTTTTCAACGCTGGTGATGCAGGGGGGCACGCAGACCACGATGCGAGGTCGGAAAAATGTCGAACGGTCATGGGCTTTGCGGATGAAGTAACGAAGCATGGCTTCCGTCACTTCAAAGTCGGCGATCACGCCATCCTTGATGGGGCGAATGGCTTGAATCGAATCAGGGGTGCGTCCCACCATGTTCTTGGCTTCGTGACCCACTGCAAGAATTCGGTCGCCACGACCATTGACGTCCTTGGCCACCGCCACGACGCTGGGCTCAGAGCAGACCATGCCCTTGCCTTCCATGTACACCAATGTGTTGGCAGTGCCGAGGTCGATAGCAATCGCACTCGAAAACAAACTGGATAATTTCGCTAGTACCATGTGAAGATCCCTCAGAGGCTAAGATGGTAAGGGCACTGCCCTCTACTAAGACCTATCGGAAGCTCGCGCCGGGAGCTTAGGTGCAATCGGGCAAAAACCTAGAGTTTTCGGATTTTCTTCGGTTCTAACTGCGACTGGAAGAGAGTTGGAAAAAGCGGGCTGGACTGGGGCTAGATTGGGGGTGGACCCAGGGCGAAAAAAGCCCGAATCAGGACTGAATGACCAGTTTTGAGAGGTTTGCCTTGCGCAGATTGGTTTTTTGGATGGTTCGAACCAGCTCGGCGACCTTCTCGGTGTCGGTCTCGAAGGGGTTGTTGCATATAACCCGCACATTGAGCAGGTTCCCCAAGCGGATATTAGACCAGTCCAGGTCGTACTGAATATTGTGTTCCCGGGCCAACTTGATGAAAGCGCCCCGCATCTTGGCGCGGGTATCCGGCGGAGCCAAGGTCTTGGCAATGTCAATTTCCTCATCGGTGAGCAAGCGGTCCACCATCCCCTTGCGCTCCATGAGATAGAAAAGGCCTCGATCCTGCTTCACGTCGTGATACTGCAAATCCGCCATGAAGATGCTCGGATCGTCAAAGCTCACACCGCGCTTGTCGGCGATGGTCTGTAGTAACTTGCGCTTGATCACCCAGTCGATCTTTCGGTCGAGTTTGTCGGGGTCGGTGTCGAGGCACTCCAAAACATGCTGCCATTTCTCAACGCCGTCTTTGAGCTCATCGCTCACGGGGTACTCGTTGATGTACTTCATGGCCATTTCGCAGTACTCACGCTGAATCTCAATGGGGGAATATTCCTTCCCATTATCCAGGCGAATCTTGCGCTTGCAGGTGGTATCGAAGCTGATGTCCTTGATGGCCTTCACCGGATTGCGCAGGGTGAAGTCCTTGTTGATGAAGTTGTCTTCGATCATCTGCAGCACGACCGTGCAGGTCGCGACCTTCAGGAAATTGGTGTACTCCGACATATTGGAGTCGCCCACGATGACATGCAGGCGTCGATACTTCTCGCGATCGGCATGGGGTTCATCGCGCGTATTGATGATGGATCGATCATTGGTCGTCGTACCTGAAATCTTCTGGTAGATGTGCTGGGCGCGCTGGCTGACACAGTAGTGCACGCCATCTTGCGCTTGGGAAACCTTGCCCGCCCCTGCATAGATCTGGCGCGTCACCAAGAATGGAATGAGTTGTTCGGCCAGATAATAGAAATCGACATCGCGGTCGACTAAGTAGTTCTCATGGCAACCGTAGCTATTACCTACGAAGTCGGTGTTGTTCTTGAAGATGGAGATTTTGCCGGGGATGCGTTCTTCTTCGATCTTCTCCTCAGCATAGCCCTGGAGCTCTTCGAGGATGCGCTCTCCCGCCTTGTCATACACAATGAGCTGTCGAGGGGAGATGCATTCCGGCGTCGCATACTCGGGATGGCAGCCCGTATCCTGGTAGAAACGTGCGCCATTCTCGAGGAAAACATTCAGGAAGTGCTCGGTTGTAATGAGCTTTTCGAAGAGGAAGCGAATCGCCTTTTCGACGGGCAGAGTCTTTCTTCCCTCGGGAGAGAAGATGATCCCAAACTCTGTCTCAATGCCAAAAATGCGTTTTTGCACAGCCCCAGGATCTCCGAAAACCCGTGGACCCTAGGAATTAAGGGCCTCTTGTAACTCTTCGGTTGTCAGGCGCCTAAACTTGCGTCCCTCCCGCGTACGATCCAGAACACCCACTTCCAGATTGTCTATCGGGATCGAACGCGCTTCCCCGTCGGGAATATGCTCTAACGCCTTGCGACCGAGTTTCAGTACCTCTTCGTAGGATAGCCCGTCGCGATACTCTTGCTTCAGGTATTTCTGCATATCCTCGTGATCACCACCAATACTGCAGAAGCCTTTTTCATCCGTAATGGCCCCGTCGAACTGAACACGGTAAATGGAATTTTCCGCACGGTCATCGAAACGATCATCTCCCACTTCAGCGACAATGATCTCCACTTCAAAGGGCTTGGGTTCGCGTGTGAACACGTCACCAATGGACTGAGAGAAGGAATTGGCCAGGGCCCGAGCTCGCACATCGTCACGGCTATAGGCAAAGCCCGTCACATCGCAGTACCGAACGCCAGCTTTGCGCATTTGCTCAAACTCGCTGAACTTGCCGACACCGGCAAAGCCAATGCGATCGTACAACTCGCCAAGCTTATTGAGACTGGCAGAGGCATTTTCTGCCATGAGTACGATTCCATTGTTGTATTCCATGGCGACGATGGAGCGCCCTCGTGCGATCCCTTTGCGCGCAAACTCAGCCTTATCCTGCATCCACTGTTCGGGAGAAACGTACATCGGCCCAACCATGATTAGGACTCCTGCTGTCGGCGCTGCATGAGCGCACTGTAAACTTC
>PIVT01000278.1 GCA_003353845.1 Pseudomonadota bacterium
GGGATCGGATGTCGCACACGTTAGACCTCACGCTGACGATGAGCAAGGTTCTCAAGGAGCCGAGGTTGAGGAAGCCGGTGGAATCGGGAATGTGTTATTGGTCTCCCGGCCAGTGGACGAAAACCAGCCTGTCTTGGCTGTTTTGAAAGCGGTTCAGGGGATTTCACCCGACGCAGATGTCGACTATGGCGAACCCTCCCACCCCTCCGACGACGGGTCGCATGACAACCGCCCTGCGCCTCCCGACGCCGATAACGTCGCTCGTCCTACGACACCGCACGAAGTGCCGATCACTTTTGACGGCAAACCTGTGAACGAATTCACCAATAACGATTTTATGTTCTACGGGGCATTTCCATGGTTATTCTTCACTCCCCAACATGGTTTGCCGAAGGCGTCATTCAACTCGCGCCATACTCGGCATATGTTATTACAGCACGACACTCGCTTCGATAATGCGGATGTCATTCTCACCTTGTTCAATCAAGCTCAACGCCACGCGGCGTGCCGACAGGTCGCAGCTAAGGTCAAGTCGGATGACGATTCCATCGATCGATTTATGGAAATAATTCGTCGCCCCGATTTCCGAAAGGGACTAGAAGAAGCGGCCAAGGACCCCGAAAGTGATATGGCCAAAAAGCTTTTGGCCGAAATTACTCCCATCCTCCGACTGAGTGGCGGGACTGTCCCATATGGGCCTGGCGAGCGAGCGCAGAACATCTCCAAGATGATGGCCATGTCCTACTTGTATTCCAACCCCAGCTTCTTCATTACGATCTCCCCTCCAGACATGGACAATATGCTCACTATCCGCCTCTGCAAGCCATCTTTGGAGGATCCCATGAGGCCGTCCGATGAGGAAGGCATCGGATTTGTTTTCGAGACTACGCCGGCACAACGCGCCGCCTTGTTAGCCAAACACCCCGCCGCCGCCGCCGAGAGCTTTAGAATTCTGATGAAGGCCGCAATCGAAGGTCTCTTGGGGTTGCATCTCGATGGAGACACGAAGAGAACACAACCGCTAGGATCCCGTGAGTCATGCGTTTTTGGAGGCAAGCTTGCGGCGTTTCTGGCGGTCATCGAAGCCCAACAGCGGGGATCTCTACACTTACACGGTTGTTTGTTTGGTTGCGCTATCGCTGGTATTATTTTGGAAAAAATCGCCGAGGACCCCGAGCTCGCCTCTAGAGCGGGGAAAGTACTTGACTCTATCGTGCAAGCACATTTACCAACGTGGGCGCATTCCGAAGTTCATGAGCGCCGCGCCCGGACTGACCCCGCTGACAGGGCTGCACCTCGGCTAGCACTGCACGATTCTCCCTTACCGTTGGACCCTTACGTACCGTCTACCGCGCTGCCACGTAACCCACCCGCCGACTACCTCGCCGATGCCACCACGCCGCTCGACTCGTCACCGTTCGATGTTCGATGGGGTCGAGTGTCAGCTTATTCGAATCGTCATGATCGGCATACTTTCACCTGTAGAAAGCCGCCAAACGGGCGATACGGTTGCCGCTTGTGCATGCCCCAAGCTCTACATCCTGAAGCTACTGGACCATCCGAACTTCGTGTGGTTGGGGATGGCGAAGGTCGATTGAAGGTCGATAACGAAGGAATTACGCGGTTCAATGTGACTGAGGCGGAGACTATTGCCCCCCGTGAAAAACGTGACCCTGCGACCCCTTACATCGACGAACCTCTTGTGGAGCCCGACGAACGAGTCATAGTTTGGGAACCTCATAGACCCACAAATGACGATACCTTCATGACGGCCTTCAATCGCGCATTCACCGCCGTCACCGGGGGCAATACCGCCATGTACATGCTTGGGTCGGCGGAGCAGGCGAAAGCCGCTGGTTACTATATGTTTAAGTATATGGTGAAAGATCCTTGGGAGCCCGCTATCACGTTGTCTTGCTTATACGAGGCCACCAAATCCGTCGCCC
>PIVT01000042.1 GCA_003353845.1 Pseudomonadota bacterium
GTCTATGCAGATCGATGCATCGACAAGGTTTGTGCGAGGGGCAGAGTGAAAGCGTTAATCAGTGAAGCGAGCCCGAAGGGTTGCCATCAATGGTGGGCTGCCCGAGCAGATCCAAATCCGGTTGCTCGTCGACCGCCACTTCACCTTCCGTTTTAAACTCCGTCTCATCTTCACCGCCCAAAGTCACCCCGGCCAACACCTCGTCTAGCGTCTGAGGTTCGAGTTCGAGTTCCTCCTGTTCCCCGGCGATTTCTTTCAAATCGCGCAAGGAGGGCAAGTCCTTCAGGTTATGCATGCTGAAGATTTCCAGGAAGCGCTTGGTCGTAGCATAAATGATGGGGCGGCCCGGAACGTCGCGATGCCCTGCGATGCGAACGAGTTTTCGATCCATCATGGTCCGCAATACCGCCCCGGCATCGACACCGCGAATCTGCTCGATCTCAGCCCGCGTGACCGGCTGTCGATAAGCCACGATGGCCAAGGTTTCCAAGGCCGCACGAGACAAGCGCAATGGACGCGATTCCTTGAGCTTGGTTAGATAGGGAGCCATGGCCGAAAGGGTTCGCAACTGATACCCGCCCGCGACCCGAGCAATTTCAAAGGCTGCCGAGCGTTCGCTGTAAGAGACATTGAGTTCACCCACCAGCTGGTTCACCAATGCGACACTGCTCTCAGGTAAAATCTTGCAGAGCCTCTTAGCCGAGATGGGCTCTTCCGCCGTCAGGATCAACGCTTCGAGAATCTGCCGACGCTCGCAGAGTTCTTCCGCGCTGAGTGAATCTTCGTCGTTGGAAAGGCGGACCACTTCTTCTCCGGCCTGCTGCTCAACCTCCTCGGTTTGCTCGACCTCGACAGCAAGGCCTTCGCCTTCTGACACCTGGGGAGATTCAACAACCTCATCCAACACTTCCGCGCTGGGGTTCTCGGCGTTTTCTTCTTCGCTCACATGATCTCCGCTATACGTTCAGACCAGTCGTGGCCATCCGTATTCTCTCGGGCCCGCAATCGAATGGGTCCTTCCGGGGTACCGTCCTCATTAAAACTCTGAAAGATGTGTGTGGCTGCAATCTTGGTCAGTTCCAAGATGGCGATAAAGGTCGCCACCAACAATTCACGCGTCGGTTGTAGACCGTTGATTTCAAAGATCTCAAAAAATTCAACGCTCTCACGGGCCGACAGCATTTCCATGACCACGGTCATGCGCTCGTGCACCGTGATGGGCTCGCGTTCGAAGGTATGTGCGGCTCCGGAGTGGAAGCCACGATCCAGAAGTTCTTTGTAAGCCTTTAGCAGTTCGTACACGCCGACTTCGATCTCTCGATCGGCTTCGGGCGCAGTCTCGGGAGCGGGCCCCTGTACAACAAAAACTTCCCGGTTTAGCTGATCTCGTTCCGACAGACGCTCGGCCACTTCCTTGTAGCGCTTGTACTCCAACAGTCTTTCAAGCAACAGCGCCGCCGGATCCGGACCCTCGTCTTCATCCGCACTGGGATCGGGAGGCAACAGCATTCGCGACTTGATCAGGGCCAACGTGGCAGCCATGACCAGGTAGTCCCCAGCGATGTCGATATTCACATCGCGCATCAGATCGAGGTAAGAGAGGTACTGCTCACCGACTGCGGAGATGGACACGTCGGTTACGTCGAGTTCGTTGGCGCGAATCAGGTGGAGGAGGAGATCCAAAGGACCTTCGAAGATTTCTAGCTTTACGTCGTAACTACCCGTGATGCCAGGGAAACCTGACTGAGAGACTTCATCAGATGTGTCGACAGCAAGGGAGCTAGCTTGATCCATACACTTACTCTCCTCTTTCTATCTTCTATCGACCGACCGTGAGTCTTGCTTGGCCCGAGTTCAGATCTAACTTAGATTGCCTAAGGTTGCCTTGCTAGTCCGAGTTACTAGAACGTTCTGTTTTGAATTGACAATATTCCCGCCTGGAACCGCCCTGACCCTCTGCAGATTGTCTGCCCCCAAAACGCGACGAATCTAGCCAGATTATGAACGATTTTTAGCCGATCGGCAACGAGAGCTTGCCCTATTTTAAATCAGCCCGATTTTCCCGACCCCCTCGGATGGTGTTTTTCCACCGTGTCCCTCAAACGGCCTCGAGTGACGTGAGTGTAAATTTCAGTGGTTGAGAGGTCCGCATGGCCGAGCATGGCCTGGACGGCGCGCAAATCAGCCCCTCCCTCCAGTAAATCCGTAGCAAAAGCGTGGCGCAGGATATGAGGGGACACGCGAGCAGGCGAAATTCCCGCCTGAACAGCCAGTTGGCGCAGCCGGGTGAAGAAATTCTGCCGCGTCATCTCTCCACCTCGCCGGGACAGGAACAGGGCCTCACTGCGTTTTTTGCCCAGAAGTTGAGGGCGTGCATTGCGTAAATAATCATCGACGCACTCAAAAGCAACCTCGGACAGAGGCACGAGGCGCTCCTTATTTCCCTTGCCCAAGACACGAATCAGCCCGGCCCGGGCATCCAGGGAAGTCAGCTCCAGCCCGGTCAATTCACTCACCCGCAAGCCAGCCCCGTACAACACTTCAAGCATGGCGCGATCACGCAGTCCCAAAGCGGTATCGGAATCAGTGGCCTCAATCAGCGCCAGCACCTCCTGCAGGGACAGGGTGCGTGGCAATTTTTTCTCGAGCCGCGGTGACAGGATCTCTTTTACGGGCTCCTGCTCCAGGCAACCTTCATCGTTCAAGTATTTGACGAGGCGGCGGATGGACACCAGCGCCCGACTTCGACTTCGAGCCGACAAGCCCTGCCCTTCGAGTTCTGCCAGGAAGTCCACGATGTTCTCGCGTCGAAGCCCCGCCAGGGAAGCAGCACTCCGCCCACTCAAAAACTCGCACAGACGCGCAAGGTCGTGACCGTAGGCTTCCAGGGTGTGGCGCGACAAGCCGCGCTCAACGGCGCTATAGGTGAGGAAGGCGTCGACTTGGGAAGACAACGCATCCGAGTCTTGATCAGAAGCGTTAACGCTTCGACGCAGCGTCATCCTCCTCCTCCTCCGCCACCTTCAGCAATTCGGTGCGCAAGCGCGCAAGCAGGACCTCATCCTTCACCTTGCCACCCTCACGGGTCTTCAAGTAGAAGGTGTCAGCCACCTGATCCAAACGAGTCGACGCCTTGGAGATTTGAATTTCCAATTCCAATTCAAAAATTTTGCTGGTCAACTCGTAGAGCAAGCCCAGGCGATCATAAGTGGCGATATCAATGATGGTAAAGAAGTCCGATTCTGTATTGGAAACACGCACAGATGCCTTTTGATAGTGAGGTCGTGCTTTGCTGTCGCCACTGGTATAGGGCAACCTCTCGCGGCGCTTGATCTGTGTCAGATCCATTTCTCCGCTGAGCACATTCCGCATCACTTCTTGCACGTCGTACCAAGTTTGCCGCTTTTCCGTTGAGCTGCCCTCGGGTGTCTCAACGCGATACACCTCAAGGCCCATCCCGTCTCGACTGGTGTGGATATGGGAGCCCAAAATATTGATGCCACTATAGGTGAGACACCCGGCAATCTTGGAATACAAACCATAGCTGTCCTTGGCGCATATAATGAGCTCGGTGAAGCCGCCGCGCATATCGCGAATTCCACAACTAATGAAGTCATCCTCGCGGAAGGCCAACATCACCATGGCATGCCGCGCGATCTGCCAGGATGTATGAGTGAGGAAATAACGTTGAGTCATGCGAGCGCAAAAGCTCTCGATGAGTTTTTCGTCGACGCCCATCCCGGCCAGTTGAGCACGTGCGGAATCGCGCAAGCGTTCGGCACGCGCCTCCATCTTACGAGCCGTCACTCCGCTGTCCAACTCACCTGTTTCCAAGATCTCCGTTGTGCGCACGAAAAGTTCGCGCAGCAAGCCAGCCGTCCAATCCGTCCAAGCATTGGCTGATGACGCACGAAAATCTGCAAAGGTGAGCAAATAGAGGTTCCGCAGGTTGGTGTAATCACCGACGAGTAGGGTGAAGAATTCAATGGCTTTGGGGTCGGAGAGATCTCGGCGCTGAGCGATATGAGACATCTGCAAATGATGACGTGCGAGGAAGCAAACTCGCTCGACCCGATCCTCGCTCAGGCCTAAGCGGCGACAAGCCAAAGCGGCCATTTGCGAACTGCGCTCGGCGTGACTGCCTCCTAAACCTTTGCCGATATCGTGGAACAGACAACCCAGGTAGAGCACCACGGGGTCTTCTACCTGGTGCATCAAATCGGAGTACTCGGGGCGCACCCATTCGCTGGCGCCGCGGTACAAGCGCTCCAATTCGCTGACCAGGAAGATCGTGTGAATGTCCACCGTGTAGGTGTGGTAGATCACGTGCTGCCAAAGGCAGACAATGTGCTCCCACTCGGGCAAGAATCGACCCAAAACACCTGTCTCATTCATGGTGAACAAGGTGTTTGTAACACCCGTCTGATTGCTTAACATCGTCAGAAAGGACGCCGTAGCTATGGGGTCCGAAGACAAAGAGTCCGGGAGAAACTGCAGACTCTCTCGCAAGACACGCTGTGCTTTTTGCGAGATGGGGACATTTTCGCGGGCAGCGATCTCAAAGATTCGCATGAAACGCATTGGATCATCGCGCAGCAGGCTTTCGTGCGGAATCTCCAACTCACCGTTGACGAGCATCAAACCTTCTTCCATCTCACGACGATCTTGTTCGGACTTGGGTTTGCGCGGCATGCATTGATCGATAATCGCCATGGAACAGTTTTGGATCACGCGCGCATGACGGTAATAGTCCTGCATGAATCGCTCGACAGGACGAAACCCCACCTCTTCCGAAGGCGTCCCATAACCCAACTCGTCAGCCAAGCGCTCTTGAAGATCAAAGTTCAATTGATCATTTTTTCTTTTGCACAAAAAGTGCAGCGTAGCGCGCACGCGCCATATAAAACGCAAAGCCTTTCGAAAACCATCCAACTCGGATTCTGACAACAATCCGTAATCGAGCAAGTCGATCAATCCACGCAGAGAGACCGAAGAATGGCGTGACAGGACCACCCATTGCGCCAGGTGATAATCACGCAGGCCACCCACACCCTCTTTCACATTGGGCTGTAGACGGAACAAGGACTCACCATACTTTTGGTGCCGCTTTTTCATGGACTGATGCAAAGCCTCGATAAAGGCAGGGTCATTGGCGCGAAAACAACTTCGCACTTTGTCCAAGAACTTATGAAAGAGGTCGGCGTCCCCAGCGATAAACCGGGCATTCAGGATGGCGGTACGGGCCGTCATATCCTCCATGCCAATTTCCACCGTTTCTTCGATGGAACGCAGCGCACATCCAACTTCCAGTTTCCCATCCCAAAGTCGTACCTGTAAGCGCTCGGCTAATTTCTTGACGTAATCATCGATCTCCCCCTCGTACAGGAACAAGAGATCGATATCCGAATGGATGCACAGTTCGCGGCGCCCATAACCGCCCACGGCCACGACTGCCAGGCGGTGGCGAAAGGTTGAGCCACCGGCGTAGTATTCCTCTTCGGCCATTTGAAAAAAGCGGCGAATCAGTCGATCCACGCAATCCGAATTGGCTTCGTTGATTTCTTTGCCCGAAGCCCCCTCGGCATGCCAAGCGAAGAGTTGGGTGCGCATCTCTTGCAAATAATCGCGGATGGCGGCGCTGATTTCTCGCTCGTCAGGGTTCTCTACAGTATCCCCATGCCAGCGAAAATCGCCGAAGAAAAGATCGAGGTCCGGGCCGATGTTCATTGCGCTTGGACTCCTGTGGAAGCCACCGAAAGGATCCCCTTGCGATAGTCTTCCAGACCGTCTGCGATCTGAATCGCCATCAAGTCGAGATAGGATTCCTTCATCAAGCGCTTCGACTCACCCCGGTGTGTGACAAATCCAGTTTCTACAAGAATGGAGGGCATGTTTGAGAGGAACAACACGTAAAAGGGTCCTTTCTTCACGCCTAGATCTTGAACGCCAGGGTAGTGAGGCAGGATGCCGGAGATCAACTCGCCGTGTACGTCGTGCGCCAGGCGCGAGGAATGGATCGAGGCTTCACTGACCCGCATTCTACCCAGTGTGCGTTGCAATGCGTCCGCATTTTTTGTGGTGATCCCATTCTCTCTAGCGACAAGACGCGCAGCATTGGGACGATAGGAGGCATCGAGGTAATAGGTTTCAATGCCCTGCAAACTTTTCTTGCGCGCCGCGTTCGCGTGTAGGGAGATAAAGATGTCCCCTTTCGCGCCCTCAGCAAAAGCTGTTCGTTCCTCCAAACTCACCGTCTTGTCGGTACTACGGGTCAGCTTCACATTAAACCCGCGCTTGACTAATTGGGTCTGCAGTTTCTTGCCCAGGCGCAGCGTGATGTCCTTTTCGCGAACGCGTCCCACACCAATCGCCCCGGGATCCCGACCTCCGTGCCCCGGATCGATAATGACGGTATTCACAGAACGCAGCCCCACGGCCAAACGCGGTCCCTTTCCATTAAAAACTGGCCTGCCAGAACGGGAACTGCGCTTCTTGCTTCCGAACACATCGACGACTATCCGATGGGGATTTTCGAGCACCATGACTTTGTGGTGACCGTAGCGTTGCAAATCGATGACGACGCGAGTTACCTGCAAGGTGTTTTGACCCAAGCGCACGTCTTGCAGCAATCCGTCGCCGACGAGGATGGGTTCACTGTATTTTCGTCCAACCCAAATACCTGGGATGTCTAGATAGAGCCTTTCGGGACGTTTGGCAGCGGGGTTGGCGGCCAGGCGATGCAATTCGGGCTCGGCCGCGGCCGTAAGCTCCACGACGACGCGCGTGAAATCATCGTAGGACCAATGGCGCACCTCGGTCACATCATTCAATCCCGCAGGACGAGTCACGCCCATGCAAACCGGCAGAATGACAACCAGACAGAAGACCAAAAGGTTTTGGCGACAATCCCTCACGACTTGCTCCCCCCCTGAAGCTTCTCAACCCAACGCCGTAAGGTCAAGAGGGCATCGATGGGGGCGAGGCGATCCAAGTCGCTATCTTTAATAGCAGCCAATACTTCCGCCTCGACAGGCGTTTTGCTGGGACCCGATGGAGCGAACAGGGAGAGCTGCGGGCGCACTTCTTTGCCCAACCCTTTCGCCTTCGCGCTACGCGCCAATTGGGGGCTGCCGTCGCTCTCAAATTCACCCGCTTCCAAGTTGTGGAGGATTTCTTTGGCGCGCAACAACACGGTTTCGGGCAAACCTGCCAGCCGCGCAACTTGGATGCCATAAGAACTGTTAGCACCCCCATCGACCAAGCGGCGCAAGAACACCACGTCCTCACCCACCTCGCGCGCATCGAAGTGTCCATTTTTCACATGCACCTTGGTGCGTTCCAAATCTGAAAGCTCATGGTAATGCGTTGCAAAGAGGGTTCGCGCCCTGGCCCCCGGTGTGTCGTGAAGATACTCGGCCACGGCCCAAGCAATGGAGAGCCCGTCGAAGGTGCTCGTGCCTCGACCGATCTCGTCCAAAATGACGAGGCTGCGATCCGATGCCTGAGACAAGATCGCCGCCGTCTCGCGCATCTCCACCATGAAGGTGGATTCACCCCGCGCCAATCGATCTGAAGCCCCTACCCGCGTAAAGAGTCGGTCCACCACCCCTACCCGCGCGCGCGTCGCCGGGACATAGCTTCCAATTTGGGCCAGGAGTGCGATCAAGGCCACCTGTCGTAAATAGGTGCTCTTACCCGACATATTCGGGCCTGTCAGAATGAGCAACTGCGTGGAGTCAGGGTCGAGGAAAGCCTGATTGGCAACAAACTCCTCCTCACCCCGTTGCAAGAGCATGGCCTCAACCACCGGATGTCGTCCCGCTTCGATATCCAAGACCTTGCTGTCGTCTACATCAGGTCGCACCCATTCATCGCGACGCGCCACCTCGGCCAACGCCGCAAAGGCATCGAGATTGGCCACCGCGTCGGCTGCCTCACGAATCTCCTGGGAGAAATCTAAAATCGCTTGACGCAGATCCTCGAAAATTTCGCGTTCCAGCGACGCCGCTCGATCGCGGGCTCCCAACACCGATTGCGCCACATCACTCAGTTCCGGTGTGGTGTAACGTTCCACGTTGGCCAGGGTTTGCTTACGCACGTAATTCTCGGGAACGCGATCCAATTGCGCTTTGGTCACCTCGATGGAGTAACCGTGCACAGGATGGAAGCGAACCTTCAAGGTGGAAATGCCCGTGCGTTGGCGTTCCTCATTTTCCAAACCTGCGATCCACTCGCGACCTTTGGCGGCTCCCTGGTGGATCTCATCCAATTCCGGTCGGAACCCTTGTCGGATGTAACCCGTCTCATTGGCACCGCGCGAGCCTTTGGGAATGGCTGGCGGATCGTCCACCAAGGCATCCACCAGGAGTTGAGCTGCTTCGGGTATGGGCTGAGGTCTCGGCAAGGCGGGCAAGCCCTTCCCCTCCGCCCCTTCCAAAAGCACCTCCTGCAAAACGTCCACCACCAAGGGAAGAGCCAAGAGCGAAGTGCGCAAGGCACCGAGTTCGCGCGGGGTTGCCGAAGGGCGACCGGCCTTGGCCAACAGGCGCTCCAAATCGCGTACCTCTTTCAAGGCATCGCGGACCTTGGCGCGGCCGCGATCATTGCTGGCAAAAAATTCCAGCGCATCGAGGCGGTCACAGATCTCGCTGGGGTCCAACAGCGGATAGGCCAACCAACGCGCCAGACGACGCGACCCCAGCGGTGTCACACATTCGTCAATGCGCTGGATGAGTGTGCCACTGCGACCGCGATCTTCTGAGTTTTCAAACAACTCAAGATGAGCGCGCGTAGAGGCGTCGAGGATCATGGCATCGGACAGGGTGTAGGAACGCAATCTCAAGCTCTGGCGCAAAGAGAATGGCTGGTTTTCTCGTAAGTAGGCCAGCACGCCAGCCGCTGCCATGGAGGCCGAATCTTCGGCCCGAGGATCAAAGCCCGCCGGTGGACTCGCCACACCTGCCGCCAAGCAAGATTCCGTTGGCACCTGGGTCAAAACCGAGCGCGGCAAGCGTTCCGCCAGGAGCGGTTCCAGTTCCTCCCAATCAACGCGCGGAACCAATATCTCCAGGGGTTCAATGCGCTCCAGTTCTTCCAACAACAACAAAGGAACTTTCACCCCGGGTTGACCGTCCAGACTTGTCGACCGGAAATCACCGGTGCTAGCATCAAGGGCCGCCAAGCCCACACCTCGGCCCAGGCTTTCGGTCACAAGGGCCGCCACGGCCACTTCGCGCTTGGCTTCGATCCCCTCCGGATCCCCGCGCAATCCCGGCGTTAACACCTCAACGACAGCTCGTTTCACCAGTTTGGTTTTGGCGGTGGCTTTCGGATCTTCTACCTGCTCGCACACCGCAACTTTAAAACCGAGACCCACCAAGGTATTCATGTGTTGCTCGGCCGCATGCACGGGCACACCACACATGGGAATCGCATCTACTTTGTCTTTGTGTCGGGCGGTTAGCGTGATGTCCAGCAGTGGCGCGACGCGCGTCGCGTCGTCCAAGAACATTTCATAGAAGTCACCCATGCGATAAAACAGCACCGCATCAGGATGCGCTGCTTTAATTTCCAGATACTGCCGCATCATAGGGGTGGCCAAGGCCGACTTCCCCGAAGCTGCCTCCTGGCTCACGCCGAGCTCTCCCGTGAATGCAACAATCCCCGCTTGTCTAATAGAGTGACCAACTTCTCGTATTCCTCTGGGATTTCTTCTGTTCGCCCCGCTTCAATCAACAAGCGTCCGTACACTCCGTGTGCTTGTAGATTCCTGGCATGCCCCTTCAAGAACCCACGCAGTTCCTGGATGGCGCCATCCAAGTCGCCCCGAAAATGCAGAAGTTCCACAAGCGCCAGGTTCGCTCCCTCGTCGCCCGGAAACTCTTCAAGCAAGCTACGCAAGTAAGTCTCGTATCCTTCCAAGCGATTCAACTCACTCCATGTCACTTTCAGACGATCGTAAACCTGCTCCCCTTTTCGCAAATCAATGCGGGGCACCTTTTCCCAAGACCCGATCGCCGCTTTCTTTTTACCGCGATGGGCATCGATGTCACCCTGCGCAATCCAGCCGCTCACAGATTCAGGATCCACTTGCAAGGCACGCTTTACCGCACGTCGCGCGTCGGCGACACGTCCCTCCTCACGCGCAACATTCGCCAACTGCACCAAGATTGTGGCACGCGAGGCGCGACCTTTTTCTCCCTGCAGGCGAGACAGTCGGCGCTCCAGCGACAAGGCGGCGGACACTTCGCGCGCACCCACCAACAACGGGATCAAGCGCTGCATGGCCTCCACATTCTTGGGGTCGATCTTCAGCGCCTCTCGGTACTCATCAATGGCCCGCTGCAGAAAGCCACCTTTGCGAAAGTCATCTGCCAAACCGAGCAAGGCATCAAGCCGGTGGGCCGGGTCGAGTTCCGAACGCAATAGGAGATTCTGATGGATGCGAATACCCCGTCCCACTTCGCCACGGGTGCGATAAAGGCGGGCCAGCGCCAGATAGCTTTCGACGCTTTCGGAATCGAGTTTGACGGCTTGCTCGAGCAATTTTTCTGCCGCCTCGAAATCGCGATCCAACACAGCGAGCAAGGCGCGACGCAGAACGACATCTGCATCGTGATCAAAAGCTGTACCTCTTCCAAAGATCCTGCGCAGCCAATTCACGACTTAGCCCGTTTTCTCCGCGTACATAGCGGATTCGCCGTCGGAGATCGCGGCATCTCCAGCACTCATGGTGGGTTCACCCTCGATGGGAAGATTCCTTAATTGATGAATTTCATTTTCCAAGCGCTTTGTTGCCTTCCGGTAACTGCGAAGCTGGAGCCTCAATTTCAGATAGAAATAGGCCACTGCGACAGTCATCACGCCGACCCCCGACAAAAAGGCCAACGCGAGCGCTTTCCCGAGAGAAACGTCGTTCACGGTTCCCAGGATGTAATACACATTCACATGAGAGGCGTTCTGAGTCGCGAACTGCCAGGCTGCTGCGAACATGCCTCCAAAGAGAGCGATTACAAAAAGCCACCGAACAGCCTTCATCACCCCTCCTCATTCAACGGGTTATCCAACCCAATAGGTCCGCGGTGGAACTGGCCATCCAGTTCCACCTGCACTTCTTCAACTTCCAACTTTTTACTGCTCTTGCGCTACAGCGAACTCGACTTACTCGCCACTTCCCTCGCTGGCTTCAGCAGCAAAACTGCTATCCACCATCTCCTTCAATTCCTTGCCCACTTTAAAGAAGGGAGTTCGCTTGTCTGGGATGTGCACCTCTTCTCCCGTTTTGGGATTTCGGCCTTCCCGTGCTTCGCGGATCTTCACCTGAAAGCTACCGAAGCCACGAATTTCGATACGTCGGCCCTCTTTCAGCGCCTCTGTCATGGAATCGAAAATCGTATTGACTACAACTTCAGTGTCCTTCTTTGAGATGTGAGGAGTTCGCCCAGCCACTTTCTCAATCAGTCCACTCTTGGTTATTGCCTTGGATGCGCCGTCTTCAGTTTCTTGTTCCAATTCATCACCCATTCGACCAGGCCCCCCTTCTGAAACTATCATTGGCATTGCTAGAAAAGATTTTCGTTTGTTGTAACAAGCGGCGCCCCTTCTCCCTCGACTCGACGAAGAAGGGGCTAACCACATCTACCTACTCTTCGTCCTTGCTCGCACTCGCGAGTTTCTCTGCTAGCAGATCACCCAAGGTTGCGGTTTGACTTCGAGATTCCTGCTCCGCCGCCGCCTTCATTGCTGCACGGCCTTCCTTGTCCGTCACGGCACGAATCGAAAGCGAGATCTTCTGCTCCACAGGATCCACCTTGGTCACGATGGCCGTAACCTTCTCACCGACCTTCACGACATCTGCAGGATTTTCCACTCTTTCCGTCGAAAGCTCCGAGCTGTACACCAACCCTTCGATTCCATCTTGCAATCGAACGAAGGCACCGAAGTCTGTCACGTTGGTGACCTCACCGGTGATTTCAGTACCCACAGCGTAGGTCTTCAAGAGGTCTTCCCAGGGATTAGCCGACAATTGCTTGATGCCCAGGGAGAACTTCTCATTCTCGCGGTCAATGTTGAGCACGACACCCTCAACCACATCTCCCTTATTGTACTTCTCACTGGGGTGCTTGATCTGCTCGGTCCAACTGATGTCGGATACGTGAACCAAACCATCGATACCCTCGTCGAGGCCGACGAAGATTCCGAAATTGGTAACGTTGCGGATCTCACCTGAAACGTGAGTGCCAAGCGGGTACTTCTGCTCAATGACCGACCATGGATTGGGCTCGGTCTGCTTCATACCCAAGGAGATCTTGCGATTCACCTCATCCACATCCAACACCACGGCTTCACAGGCATCGCCCAGAGCCACAACCTTGGCGGGATGCTTGATGCGCTTGGTCCAAGACATCTCTGACACGTGCACCAAACCTTCGATGCCAGGCTCCAATTCCATGAAAGCGCCGTAATCGGTGAGTGAAACCACCTTGCCTTCGATGCGCTTACCAATGGGATAGCGCATGGAGGCGTCGACCCAAGGATCGGGCTGGATTTGCTTCAAGCCCAAGGATACGCGCTCAGAATCAGAATCAAACTTGAGCACCTTCACCTTGATCTCGTCACCCACCTGGAACAACTCGCTGGGGTGATTCACACGACCCCAGGACATGTCCGTCACATGGAGCAATCCGTCGATGCCGCCCAAGTCAATGAAGGCACCGTAGTCGGTGATGTTCTTGATTACACCGTCGACGACTTGATCCTGCGACAAGGTCTCTAGCGTCGTGACGCGCATGTCTTCGCGCTCGCGCTCCAACAGGGCGCGTCGAGAAAGCACGATATTACCGCGGCGCTTGTTGAACTTGATGATCTTGAAGTCGAGTTTCTGACCCAGCAAACGCTCCAAGTTGCGAACGGGACGTAAATCTACCTGGGAACCGGGCAAGAAGGCCTTGACGCCGATGTCTACCGACAAGCCGCCCTTCACGCGCGAGATAATGGTTCCCTCAACAGGCTCTTCCGCTTCAAAAGCCTCAGCAATCACATCCCAGACCTTCAAGCGGTCTGCTTTTTCCTTGGACAGGATGATGCGGCCGTCCTCATCCTCCATGTCCTCGACCAACACATCGACTTCGTCACCGGCTTTTACGAGGAGGGTTCCGTCTTCGTCCATGAACTCCCAGGACTGAACCATCCCCTCCGATTTAAATCCGATATCGACCTGTATGTAATCATTGTCGATCAAAAGGACGGTGCCTTTGACAACCTCTCCTTCTTTCACTTTTCGGTCGTCACCGCCAAAAAGATCGGCGAAGCTTTCGCCTCCACCATCTGTACTTGTTGTTTCATTTGTCATAGTTCTGTTTTTTCTCCTAGGGTGGCAACCCCTTGGGTCGCCTAGATTTCCGGAATTACGCCTCCGGATCGGGCGATGATTCAGCAGTTCCTGAAGACACTGTTGAATTCAAAAGGTTAAAAGCCAAATGTCCTTTCTCGATGCGTTTGGACAATGCCTCCGCATCTCCTCTCGCTAACTCTTGAGCGATTTCACTCAAAGACTCTCGCACGCGTTCGATGGGATCGGCCAGCGCATCACGGTTGCTAACCAGGATCTCGCTCCACATGGCGGCGTCACTCTTGGCAATGCGCGTAAAATCACGAAACCCAGAGCCGGCCAAGGCCATGCTCTGCTTGGGTGCACCCTCCAACACATCGGCAAATGCGAAGGAAACCGCGTGGGGCAAATGGCTCACCCAGGCTGCTTCCTTATCGTGCTGCACGGCCTCGCGCAGGACCACATTACCGCCCAATGCACGCCAAAAAGAAACCAGTTTCTCTTGTTCCGAGCTGGAGTTTTCTCCCCCCTCGGTCACCACGCAAGCCGCGCCCTGGAAAAGATCTGGACTGGCATGTTCAACTCCGCGCAAATGACTACCCGCCATAGGGTGTGACCCTAGGTAGAGAGCACCAGCGGGCAGAAGGCGGGGCAAGGACTCACTCAATGCCCCCTTCACGCTCCCCACGTCGCTAACCAGGACCCCCTGAGCCAGAGAATCTGCCACCTCTTCCAACAAACTCGCCATGCGGTCGACGGGCACCGCCAGCAAAACAAAATCGGCACCGCGCACGGCTTCTCGAGGATCCAAGTGGAAGCTGTCCACCACGCCTTGTGCCTGCGCTCTGGCCAGAGCTTCCTCTCTTCGTCCCCAGGCCACGACTTCCCGCGCAACACCCGCTTCTTTTACAGCCATGGCCACGGATCCACCCAGCAAGCCGAGACCCAGGATGGAAATTTTTTCAAAGAGGAAGCTCATCGGGCCGCCTCCAACACCTTGCGCAAGGCTGTCATGGCAATCTGGTTTTCATTGGGACTACCAATGGTCACTCGAATAAATCCAGGCAAACCAAAACCATCCATGGGCCGTACAATCACACCCTGTTTCAAGAGTTGGTCGTAGCAATCGGCTACCCCCACCTTGATCAAGAGAAAGTTCGCCTCGGTGGGCCAGCTGCGCAGACCCATCTCTGACAACTCTTTTTCAAAGTAGGCGATGCCTTCGGCATTCATTTTGCGCGAGGCTTCCACGTGGGCCTCGTCCGACAAGGCCGCCAGCGCCGCCACTTGTGCGGGCAAATTCACATTAAAGGGATGACGCGCGCGCTCGATATACCCTGCAGTCTCAACATCGGTGAGCCCATAGCCCACGCGCAGTCCAGCTAGCCCATAAATTTTTGAAAAGGTGCGCATGACAATGGTGCCCGGTCGTTTGCGAACCCAAGCCAGGGCATCGGGAAAATCACTGCGCCGTGCGTACTCGAAGTAGGCTTCGTCAATGGCCACGACGATACCCTCCGGTACCTGCTGCATGAAGTCGTCCAAAGCGTGTTGACCCATGCCCGTTCCCGTCGGGTTATTGGGGTTGCACAAGAAGATCATGCGCGTCGCTTCGTTGATGGAAGCCGCCATGGCCGCCAGGTCATGTTCGAAATCTGCATTCAAGGGGACGGCAACCGGAATCGCTCCCACACCCTTGGTCACAATGGGATACATGGCAAAGGACGGCCAGGGAAAGATCACCTCGTCGCCTTCAGCCAAAAAGCACTTGGCCAGCAACTCCAAAATCTCATCTGAGCCCGCGCCTAAAACCACTTGCTGAGGACGGATCTCAAACTTATCCGCCAGGGCCTTCTTGAGTGCGAAAGATCCACCATCGGGGTAGCGATGCACGCCCTCAACACACTGACGCAAGGCCTCCACGGCCTTGGGTGAAGGGCCAATGGCATTCTCGTTGGAGGCCAATTTCACCGAACCGGAGATACCCAGTTCGCGCTCCACTTCTTCAATGGGCTTGCCCGGCTCGTAGGGCTTCAGCTCTGCAATAAAAGGCTTTACCACCTCGGATAATTTTTTACTGCCGACACTCACGACGCATCCCCTTCGGTCGCTTCTCGCGTACAGGCCATTGCTCTCGGAAAGGAACCCAAAATACGATAGGAATCCGCGCAAGCGGCAGCCTCGCGCAGAGCTGTCACCACGTTCTCTTCCGAGGAGTGTCCCTCGATATCCAAGAAGAAGTGGTATTCCCAGCTCTGTCCTCGAATCGGTCGACTGTGGATGGCCGTCAAGGTGACACCGTGCCGCGCAAAGGGCTCGATCAGGCGATGCAAGGCTCCCGACTCATCGCGACGAATGGTGTACACGACGGAAGTCAGGTCCCTGCCTGTGGGCGCGGGTAGATGGCTGCCCACGATCACAAAGCGTGTGGTGTTATCTCCGCGGTCTTCGATATTGGCTGTAACCACTTTGAGGTTGTGCACCTCAGCCGCCATGACACTGCCGATGGCGGCCAGGCCAGGATCCGATGCCGCGCGCTTCGCGGCCACCACCGTGCTCGCCGTTTCAATGCGAGGAATTGCGGGCAAGTGCATCTCCAACCACTCGCGACACTGGCCCAGGGGTTGCGGGTGAGAGGCCACTTGCTGAATGTCTTCGAGGCGACCGCTTTGGGAGAGGAGTTGGTGTTGCACGGGAACCAAAATCTCACCGCACAGGGTCACTTTCGAATCCACCATGGCATCAAAACTCGGCGTCACCGCACCTTCCGTGGTGTTCTCCACGGGCACGACACCCAGTTCAGCGCCCCCGCGCTCGACCAAGGTAAAGATTTCTGAAATTGCGTTCGCCGACACGAAATCAACACAGTTTCCGAACTGCTGCCGTGCGGCCAGGTGACTGTATGTGCCCTCGGGCCCCAAGTAAGCCACGCGTAAGCGACCTTGCAAGGAACGGGTCGCAGAAATTATTTCGCGAAAAACCGGTGCGACGGCTTCGTGAGGAAAGGGACCCTCGTTGGCATCAAGCAAACCCGCCAAGAGATCGCGTTCGCGTCCCGCGCGATAGACCACCTCACCCTGTTGGGCTTTGAGCGCACCTACTTCTTTTACGATTGTGGCGCGCAGGTTGAGCTGCTCAAGAATTGCGCGATCGACCTCGTCGATACGACGGCGCAGAGCTTCGAGTTCTGGTGAATCTTCAGTTGTGCTCTTGTTTTGGCGCTTGCCCATCGAGCCCTTGATCACGTGACAGCCAGAACGAGCGCAGCGCTCGCAAGGTCTTTGCTACGACTTTTTAGTGGCAGTACACGGCGCGAGGCCTGGATTTAGCGTCCTCAAAGCAACGCTAACCCCGCGAAATCATTCGGAGACTACAGAATGCGGGCCGAGGCGCAAACTCTTTTCCTGAATTTCTATTGAAACCCCGGGGAGTTACGCGGGGATCCCGCCGCGGCCCGGCCCCACGAACCTGAGGGTTTTCCTGAGGGCCTCTTTGTTTTCTTCAATTAATTCGCGATCTTACCAAGATGACTCCAGACCGTTCCCCCATCATTGGCTTGTCCGGCGGCATCGGCTCGGGCAAGAGCACCGTGGCAAAAATCCTGGCCGAGCTGGGCGCAAAGATTATCGACGCCGACCGGGTTGTGCGCGAGGTCCAAGCCCCGGGTAGCGAGGGCCTGAAGGGGCTGGTGGAGACCTTTGGCCAGAAGATCTTGCTGGAGGATGGGAACCTGGACCGCAAGGCCCTGGGCGACATCGTCTTCCGGGACCCAGAGGCGCTGGACCGACTCAATCAGATCATTCATCCCAAAGTCAGCGCAGAAATGGCCAGACGTTTGATGCTGGCCTTGGAGTCCAAGCCAGCCTTGGTTGTCTTGGACATCCCCCTACTCTTTGAAGGTCAAAAATCAGGAACCGGCACGGCTTCGGTGATTCCCTTTGATGCAACGGTATTGGTGTGGGTTCCCGCGCCCCTGCAAGTGGAACGGCAAATCTCTCGGGACGCTTGCGACGAAGCCGAAGCGCAACGTCGCATTGCAGCTCAAATGCCCATTGATGAAAAACGGGAACTCGCCGACTTCATCATTGATAATTCCAAGAGCGTCAGTGACACGAGGAAACAAGTCGAAGGACTGTTTCCAAACCTCTGCAATCTAAGGCCCGGTCAGAAGTGAATGCGCTCAGGAACGGCGCAGAGGTTCTTTGAGGTCTGCGACAAAGCTCTTGGCCGCATCCACCACGGCTTGTCCCTCTCCCGCTTGCTCAATCACGCGAACCAAGGCGCTGCCCACGACGACACCGTCGGCGTAGCGACCGATCTCTTCCACTTGCGCTGGGGTAGAAACACCAAAGCCCACACAAACCGGCAAGGAAGATTTCTCTCGGATGCTGCGCACTCGTTCTTCCAAACCTTCGACGAGTTCCGCGCGCGCCCCGGTCACGCCAACCAGGGACACGTAGTACACGAAACCCGTTGAGCGAGAAACGATCATCTCCATGCGGTCATCGCGTGTCGTGGGTGCGGCCAACAAGATGGCGCTGATGCCCTTGGCCTCCAAGGCTTTGAAAAACAACTCTCCTTCCTCGGGTGGAAGGTCTGGGATGATGACGCCATCGACTCCCGCCGCTTCGGCTTCCCGCGCGAACTTTTCCGCACCCATGTGCAAGAAGGGATTGGCATAACCCATGAGGATGAGCGGGATTTCCACCTGGCTTCGCACGGCCTTTACCAAGTTCAAGATCTTCTGCAACGAGACCCCCGCGGCCAGAGCTCGCTCACTGGCTTTTTCAATCACAGGGCCTTCGGCGACCGGATCCGAAAAGGGAACACCCAATTCGATGAGATCCGCTCCCGCTTCGGCCAGCGCTGGAATCAGCATCTCACTGGTTTTCAGGTCGGGATCACCAACGGTGACAAAGGGGATCAAAGCCGCTTCGCCCTTCTCTTTCAATTCCGCGAAACGCTGCGCGATACGAGTCATTTTGCACCCGCCTCACGGGCACGCGCTTCCAGCATGTCCCGCACCTGCGGCGCATCTTTGTCTCCGCGCCCCGACAAGTTCATCACGACAATTTGATCCTTGGGCAAATCCGGTACGAGCTTGCGCAAATAGGCCACGGCATGAGACGACTCCAGGGCGGGCACAATGCCTTCCATGCGCGACATGTACTGAAAGGCATCCAGCGCCTCCTCGTCATCGATGGCCACGTACTCCGCGCGTCCCGAATCTTTAAAGAAAGCGTGCTCGGGCCCCACACCCGGATAATCCAATCCGGCTGAAATCGAATGTGCTTCTTGAATCTGCCCGTCTTCGTTGGTGAGAACATAAGTACGTTGGCCATGAAACACGCCGTGCACACCCTTGGTCAGTGTCGCCCCATGTTTATCCGTATGGATACCGTGGCCAGCCGCTTCTACACCGATGAAACGCACATCGGTGTCATCGACAAAGGGATGAAACAAACCCATGGCATTGGAGCCGCCGCCAATGCAAGCCACGAGCACATCGGGCAAGCGCCCTTCCACTTCCATGATTTGCTGCTTGGTCTCCAAGCCGATAACGCGCTGAAAGTCGCGCACAATGGTGGGATACGGATGAGGACCCATGGTGGAACCAATGCAGTAAAAGGTGTCCTCCACATTGGTCACCCAATCGCGAAAGGCTTCGTTGATGGCATCTTTCAGCGTGCGCGAACCCGAAGTAACCGAGACCACCCGAGCGCCGAGCAATTCCATGCGCCACACATTGAGCGCCTGACGCGCAACGTCTTCTTCCCCCATGTACACCACGCATTCAAGGCCCAGCAGCGCGCACGCAGTAGCCGTAGCCACGCCGTGTTGACCCGCGCCGGTTTCAGCAATGATTCGCTTTTTTCCCATGTGGCGTGCAAGCAATACCTGACCCAACGTATTGTTGATTTTATGTGCACCTGTGTGCGCCAGGTCTTCGCGCTTCAGATAGATTTTGGCGCCACCCATTTCCTCGGTCATCTTGGCCGCCAGGGTGAGTGGGGTCGGTCGACCGACGTAGGTCAGGAGTAAATGGTCTAACTCATCTTTAAATTTGGGATCTTGAGAAACACGCGGATAGGCCTCACGCAAGTCTTCCAGCGCAGCCATGAGTGTCTCCGGCACGTAGCGACCACCGAAGTCGCCGAAATGCCCTTCTATTTTTTCATTCTTACTCACTTGCTTTCCTCTCTGCATTCCTCTTATCTCTGCTCTTAGCTCTGCCCCGCTCGCACGGCTTCGACAAAAGCCTTCATCTTGGCGGGATCTTTTCTGCCCGACTCCAGTTCCACCCCCGACGCGACATCCACCGCCCAGGGCATAATACCTCCCAAACTGCGCAGCGCCGCTTCCACATTTCCCGGATGCAACCCTCCCGCCAAAATCACTTGCCGACCAGCCTCAATCAGGCCGCGCGCAGCACTCCAATCCCAATCTTTACCGCCTCCTCCGCTCTCCTGTGGATGATCCAACAGGAGAACAGCATCGGGGAAGCGTGCCGCTTCCTGCACATCGGCCCCTCGCAAGGCCTTGATCACAGGGATGTCGACGCCTGAAATTTTTTCAGCTGTTTCCTCGCCATGAAACTGCACCCAATCAAAGGCAATGGCGTCCAAGGTCCTGGCCACCGTATCCTGTGCCGCATTCCGAAACAAAGCCACCGTTTCAACCTGCGTGGAACCCAAGGCCTCGCGAATGCTTCTGGCCTCGTCCAGAGAAATAAAGCGCTTGGATTCAGGAACGAAATTGAACCCTATGAGATCCGCACCGGCTTCCAGCGCAGCCAGTGCATCGGCAGGGGTCGTCACACCGCATATCTTGACCCGGACTTTTTCCGCTGGCGCTTCCGCGTTCACGATGTTTCGCCGCGCAAACTTCGCAAAGCCTCGCACACATTTTCTTGCCGCATGAGGGACTCTCCTACCAAAAAGGCCTTGGCGCCCGCCCCTTCGAGGCGACAAATATCGTCGTAGCTACCAATGCCACTTTCAGAGACCACGACCAGGTCCTCCGACAATCCACTTAGCAATCGCTCGCTGGTTTCCAGTCGAGTCTCAAAGGTTTTGAGATTGCGGTTATTGATTCCCAACAAGTCCACCTCTGCCTTCAGCGCGATGTCCAACTCGGCTTCATCGTGTACTTCCACCAACACGTCGAGTCCCAGGGACAAGGCATGCTGGCGCAAGGCGCTTAAATCCTCGGGCGACAAGGCTGCAACAATCAACAAAATCGCATCCGCGCCCGCCACGCGCGCTTCATCGATTTGATATGGATCGACAATAAACTCTTTGCGCAGCAACGGGATTTCTACGGCGGCTCGGATCTCGTGCAGATAATCCAAGTGCCCCCCGAAGTATTTCTCATCGGTGAGGACGGACAATGCGGCCGCGCCACCGCGGACGTATTCTTCCGCGCAGATCACCGGATGGAAGTCGGCCCGAATCTCCCCCTTGCTGGGCGAGCGACGTTTCACCTCGGCGATAATGCGCGGCCTTTCGCCTGTACAAAGGGCCGAACGAAAACCTCGAACCGAGGTTTCCAGCGCCAGCGCGCGCTCGCGCATGTTCTGCTCGCAGACCCGAGTTTTGGCGGCAGCCACCTCTTCCCGCTTGTGGGAGAGAATCTCGTCTAAAATGCTCACGCCGGCTCCAACACCGAGGTCACCTCGGCCAAGGCCGTCAGTTTTGCATTAGCCGCCCCCGAATCCACGCTCTCGCGCGCCAGTGCAATCCCGGCTTCAACATTGGAAGCCGCACCGGCCACCCACAAGGCTGCGCCTGCGTTGAGCAACACAATATCGCGACGCGGTCCCTGCTCTTGTCCCGACAAAATGGCGCGCAAGATCTCGGCGTTTTCCTGTGCATCTCCCCCCACGAGAGAGGACACGGGCGCCGTGGAAAAGCCAAACGCAGCGGGCTCCAGGGTCAACCGCTGCACCGTACTGCCATCCCAGAAGGCCGCCTGCGTCGGACCGCTCAAGCTAATCTCATCTAATCCGTCCGCTCCGTGAACCACCAAGGCCCGCTCAGCACCCAATTGTCCCAGGGCCTGCGCCAGGGGTTCCACCAGCGCCGCATCGTACACACCCAAGAGCTGTCGTTTGGCACCGGTGGGATTTAACAGCGGTCCCAGGCAATTCATGATGGTGCGCATGCCCAGCTCTTGGCGAATGGGCGCCACATGGCGCATGGCCGGATGTGCCCGCCGAGCAAAGAAGGGAGCGATGCCCACTTTTGCCAATACCCCGGCGCTCTGCGCGCTGGACAAATCAATCTGAACCCCCAGCGCTTCCAACACGTCGATGCTGCCCGAGCGACTGGAAGCCGCGCGATTGCCGTGCTTGGCCACAGGCACCCCGGCGCCTGCGACCACGAAGGCCGCCGTGGTCGAGATATTGAACGTGTCCGCCCCGTCGCCCCCGGTGCCACAGGTATCCACCAAGTCGGGTAAGTTCACATCCACTCGATCCGCCCGCGCCCGCAAGGCTTTGGCGGCCGCCACAATCTCGTTGACGCTTTCGCCCTTGGTGCGCAAGGCGACGAGCAGCGCAGTAATCAAGACCGGCGACGCTTCGCCATCCATGATTTCACCGAAGGCGGCCTCCAGCAACGCAGCCTGCACTTCCTCGCCCGTGACGGCACAAGCAATGGCCTCACGCAAACTCATACCGACCTCCTTTCTCCGCAAACCTGCAAGAAGTTGCTGAGCAGGTTTTTGCCTTCAAAGGTCAGGATGGACTCCGGGTGAAACTGCACTCCCTCAACGGGCAAGCTGCGATGACGCAAACCCATGATTACGCCCTCAGCCGTGCGTGCGGTAATTTCCAATTCGTCGGGGAAGCCGACCTCATCGACAATCAGGGAGTGATAGCGCGTGGCTTCAAAGGGATTGGGCAAATCGCGAAAGACACCTGTGTTTTCATGCCGAATGAGAGAAGTCTTTCCGTGCATGATGCGAGGGGCACGAATCACGCGCCCACCAAAAGCCTCGCCAATGGATTGATGCCCCAGGCAAACACCGAACACGGGAATCCCCGCTTCGGCAAAACCCTTCACGCAAGCCAGTGACTGCCCGGCAGATTGAGGGACGCCGGGACCCGGCGAGATCACCAAGCCATCCGGTTTGCGCGCTAAGAGTTGCTCAAGGGTCTCCACATCGTTGCGCACGACCGACATTTCGGCACCCAACTCACCTAAGTACTGCACCAGGTTGTAAGTGAAGGAATCGTAATTATCGAGAATCAACAACTCAATGCCGACTCCCGCTTCAGGATTTTTCGCGACGGCCACGGGACAAACCACACTCATGTGTCCAACCCCCGCCGCGCCTTGGAAATGGCGCGCATGAGTCCCCGTGCCTTGCTCAAGGTCTCTTGGTATTCAAATTCAGGGTCCGAATCAGCCACGACCCCACCTCCCGCTTGCAGGTAGATCCCGCCATCCTTCACGAGCATGGTGCGAATTGCAATGGCCATATCCATATTGCCCGAGTAATCGATGTAGCCAATGCAACCGCCGTAATAGCCGCGGCGCAAGGTCTCGAGTTCGTCGATGATTTCCATGGCACGCACCTTGGGTGCACCCGACAACGTGCCGGCCGGGAAAGTCGCACGCAGGACGTCGAGCCAGTCGAGCCCTGCACGCAATTTCCCGCGCACGTTGGAAACGATGTGCATCACGTGGGAGTAGCGCTCGATCACGGCGTACTCATTGACTTCGACACTGCCCACTTCGGCCACGCGCCCGACATCGTTACGCCCCAGGTCCACCAACATGAGGTGCTCCGAACGCTCCTTGGGATCCGCCAGGAGTTCTTCTTCCAAAGCCAGGTCTTCTTCTTCGTTCTTCCCGCGGTGGCGCGTTCCCGCAATGGGCCGGACCTCGACCTGCTCATCCTCCAACCGAACCAGAATCTCCGGCGAGGAACCGATAAGCACAGCACCCGAGGTGCGTAAGAAGAAGAGATACGGGCTGGGATTTACCGTGCGCAAACTGCGATACAAGGTGAAGGGATCCACCCCCTCTTGCTCGACACGAAAGCGCTGTGAGGGAACCACCTGAAAGATATCGCCCGCCCGAATGTATTCTTTGCTCTGCTCCACCATGGCGTGATAATGCTCGCGCGTGGTGAAGTATTGGATGGGAAGATCTTCGGGATCTTCATCCTTCTCACCCGGGTGGGAAGGTTCCGCCTCCAAGGGCCCGCGCAGACGCAGCACCAAGTCGTCGATGGCCTTTACGGCTTCGTCGTAACGCGCAGCAACATCGTCACCATCGGACAACTCGACATGGCGGACCACGGAAGCGCTGTGACGCACGTTGTCGTACACCACCACCATCTCTGGAAAAACAAAGGCGAGGTCGGGCAAACCCAGTTTATCGGGATTGTCATCGGGAATGTTTTCGACAAAGCGCACCCAATCCCAACCCACCATGCCCACGGCACCGCCGATAAAACGAGGCAACTCGATTCCCGGAAGTGAAACGGGGGTTACCCCCTGCAAGCGCTCGCGCAAGAGTTCCAAGGGATCACCAGCGAGATCTTGCTCCGTCGTGCCTTGCGCATCGCTCCAAGTCACCTTGGAACCCGTGGCCTGGAAGGTCGCGCGCGCGCCAAAGCCCAAGAAGCTGTAACGCGCCCATTTTTCACCGCCTTCTACGGATTCAAACAGAAAGGAGTGCTGACCGTCGTCCAAACGGCGGAAAAGGGAGAGCGGGGTGTCCAGATCGGCAAGGATCTCGCGCACGACAGGAATCAGGTTCCCTCGTAGGCTCAGCTCTTCAAATTCTTCACGCGTCGCAGGATGCAGCACGAGGCTCTTCCCCATCTCAAATGAAATATTGATTCAGGTGTCAAAAGTTGGGGGCATCTTAGCAGAGGATTAGGAGCTGAAAGCCCCTAGACAGCCAAAGGAGCATTCCAGGCCGGGATTAATCGAATTCATGATCTCGTCCCAGGCCCGTCAAGGCATAGGTCAGCCGCCACGCGCTGCCCCGCGTGTAATGATTGAAATATTCAACCCGCAGCTTCCAGCAATCACATTTTGACAGGTACTCCAGCCCACCCCGTTTGTTGATACTTCGACTCAACTCAAAGCTGTAGTCCATGTCCCAGGTGGCCGCCCAGCGTTTGCCGAGCACGGCTCGACTTTCAAGCCCCAATTGCTCGATCCGCTCAAAATCGTCTTCAAACCCATCGAAACGATCACTGTCGTAATCTTCGTAGAACTCGGGGATGTCGCGTCGGTAGCGATACACCGCCGCCAGGCTGCTTCCTTGTTCCAGCTTGCCGTTGGCCGACACAACACCTTCTTTGATCTCAGATTCCCCAATATCGTAATCCCCTTCAGCACCAAACCAGATGCGTTTCCAGGGATAGTATTTCGTGTCGATACTGGCACGCCCGAACTCGTCGTCGCTGATCACGTAATCCACGCTGAAATCGGCGTCAAAGACCAGGCGGGAGGCTTGTCCCTCTTCCTCCCGATAGAAGCGATTGCGAACCCCAGCCACTGCGCCGTTGTAGCGATCCACGCGATCAGCGGAGTCCAAAGTGACATTGCGCAAATCCAGTCGTCGCAAACGGGTCTGGGGCAAAGCGGTACCAGGCAGGAAGAGTGGATCATCCTCGTCACCGCTGCTGGAAATAATCGCATAGCCCAGGCGCGGCTCTAAAAGATGTTTCATCGGATTCCCACTAAAGAGTGCTGTGTACTGTTTCTCTAAACGCGTGCGCAAGTCCAAGCGCCCCGTCGCGACACCGCGTTGTTCAAATCCTTGTGCTCGAGAATCCACCAGGGTTTCGACGTAACCCACCTCTCCCAAAAACTCCACGCTGTCGGCGATGCGCAGTGGCAGGCTCACGCGCGGGGACAGTTGAACCCGTTGCCCGCGATCCATCAGCGGCTCCCCTTCATCGAAAAGCCCGTTGCCCTCACCTTCCGTTCCCGTTCCCAGTTGTGCATCGATACCCACATCGGCAAAAATATCGTCGCCGACGATGCTGGGGGAGTACTCATCGCGCTCGTCTTCGCGTGGGCGGTAGTTGGTGAAATCCACGTTCATGGCGCTGAGGAAACTCGAAAAGGGCCCTGGCAAGGGACGGGACAATAAACTGAGATGCACATCGCCTAAGCGCTGCAAGTCAAGGTCGTCGCGATCTAGATCATCGGGGGCTTGCAAGTCATTGGTGTAGCTGCCACCTGCCACCAATCCCAAGAACTCGCTGCGGCCAAAGTGTTTCTCCAGAAACCCTCTCGACTCCAAGGAACGACCGCTAATCGCTCCATCAATCTTGCCGAAGTCGAACAGGTAATCGTTGTCGGACATCAGATTCACGTCCATTTTCAGACGCCAATCGGCGGGCAAGAACTGATCGTGATTCCAATAGCCACCCCAACGGTTCTTGCTATACGGAAGATCTTTGTCTTTGAAATCGTCATGTTGGTCATGAATGGAGGAAGCAAAGAAATCGCCCCAGGATTCCTCACCAAACACGTACTCCCCCAAGACCTCGGGCTTCCAACCTCGATCCGATAGATGCCGCGGTGTCAGAGTGAGATTGAGGTTGTCACGCGCAGCCCAGAAAAATGGCAGGGCGAAATCCCCTCCCGACAGCGAGCTGGTTCCCAGTTCAGGAAATAAGAAACCCGACTGCCGCTCTGTCTTCAGGGGGTAGATCATCCAAGGCAGCCAAATCACCGGCACATCCAGAACATCAAAGTGACCGTTCTTCAGTGTCCCGTAACCGTTGATTTCCAAGTCGGCCTCATCGGCCTGGATCTCCCAGGGATCCTTTTCTTCCTCCTCGGGACAATCACAGGTGCTGAAGGTGCCCTTTTTGAAACGGTAGGTGTCCTCTCCCGTGCGCTCGATCTCTTCACCCGAGAGTTTGAATTCGTTTGATTGGGCATCTAAGGAAGCGTTAAAAGAAACACCCTGCAGGGTATCAATATTGAATTCCACAAAATTGGATCTCAGCTGATCCTGGCCTTCGGTGATGACGACTTCGCCGCTGGCTACGCCGCGGCGCGTAAGATTATTGTAGGCCAACCAATCGGCGACGAGGGTTCGGTTGCCTTGATGCACCACAACGTTTCCATCCGCGACGTACAACCCTTTGCCGCGATCGTACTCGATTTCATCGGCGCTCAGGTCGACAGGAGGCTGTTCCTCCGCCTGTTCCTCCGCATAGGCCACGGGCAAACACAACCATAGACTGAACACGAGAAGACCGCAGAAGCGACCAGCCAGGTGCCAAGGGACACTTTTTGGAATCCACTTTTGGCCAAAGGAACGCAACGACACTCCCACCTTCATTGAACCTCTGCAGCTACCCCGGACCAGATCACACCTAAAAATGAAGGTGGATCTCTTCGAACGTTTGGGTCGATGATCTGGACGCTACAGATCGCGCAGGCTGGGGTCAACGCGCAATCACTAATTGAGAGACGGACGCCAAGGTCGAAAGGGCTGTTGTCAGGTGCGAAGTGCTGGGATCAATCCAGAGAGGCGGAGGAGCGCGGCAATTGATCGAGGCAAGTACCGAGGGCGTCCACGTCGGGGATCATCAAATTCTCCCCCAATAACACCACCAGGTTGCGTTCAAAGAGTTCCAATAAGCCTTGATGAACATCGCGCAAATTCAGATGGGTATCGTTGGCCAATAAACGCAAGGTCGTAAGCACCTGCATTCCGCCCTGACCTTTGGGACGGGGAATGGCTTGTTCCATGAGCAAGTCAACCAAAGGACGCAGCAGCTTGTCCTTGCCCAGGTCCGCCACGACATCTTCGAGTTCGAGCACGCGTCCCGAAAGGCGCCTCAACATTCGGATGGCAATTTCGGGGCGTTTCATGCACATGACTTCCAAGGTGTCGGCATCCAGTTCCAGCATGGACACATCGGTGAGTGCCGAGGCACGAACCGTGCGAGGCCCACCCAACACCACAGAAAGCTCGCCGAAAAACTCACCCGGTTGAACGCGCATGACGACACGCATGGAATCGAGCCCTGGACGCGTCAATTCCACAACGCCCTCTTCTACGACGAAAAGGGATTCGCCCGGGTCACCCACATCGAAAACGATCTCGCCCGCCTGAACGGTTCGCTCGTGGGTCTGCCGGATGCTTTCCTCGGTTGTCTCTCTGGACTCCAGCGGATTATCCCCCTGCTGCATAAGACAGGCCGCCTGTCGCATAAACCGGGGCCTCTACAAGGAAATTTCGTCCATTCAGATCAATACCTTGAGGGCTGATACACAGATTATTCAGGCAAGTGCTTTCGATACGCAGCTTTGTCCGTAATCCCCATGTGCCTGGCCACAATCTGGCCCTGTGGGTCGATGACGAGCGAATAGGGGAATCCGGGAGCTCCAAAGAGCTTGGCCAGCTCCTCATCGCCCAGCAAAATGGGGTACTGGATGCCCTCTTGCGCGGCAAAAGGCGCTACCGCCTCACGCCCTTCGACGTCCACAGCCACACCCAAGACCACCACGCCCCGATCCGCATATTCCGAGGCAAGGGCATTTAAAATAGGGATCTGGAAGACGCAGGGCGCGCACCAGGTCGCCCAGAAATCCAATACCACGGTCTTGCCGCGCAAACTTTCAAGACTGAGTTCACCCCCATCCAGAACGGGCAGGGAAAACTCCGGAGCTATCGTGCCGATGAGCGGGTGGGCATCCTCGGCGCTTTCCAGATCCAAGGGACCACAGGCCGTGGCGAAAAGAATCGCCGTAATTAACGCTGTATCTTTAAAGACTTGTCGCATGCTAGTTGATGTTCTTTCTAAAGGAACCAGCCCTCGATGGTGTAGATGAGATCGTTCAAGAAGCCAAAGTAGCTATTCAAGCGCGTAAATTGGCCCGACATGATCAGCAGACCCACGACAACCAGCAGGACCCCTGACCCGATCTCAATGGCTCGAAAATGTTTCTTCATGGTCTGGAAGGCGCGGAAGAAGGCTTCAACACTCCAGCCCGTAAGCAGAAAGGGGATGGCCAGCCCCAGAGAATAAACCGCCAATAGTGCCATGCCCATGAGCATGGTCTCGCGACTGGCTGCGATGGTGAGCACGGTGCCCAGGATGGGACCGACGCAGGGCGACCAACCAAAAGCAAAAGCCGCCCCCACCACGTAGGTTCGAATCCAGCTATGCCGCGGCACGTCAACGTTAATGCGCTCGTCGCGGTACAAGAAATTGATCTTGAGCACCCCGGCCACGTGCAAGCCCATGACCACGATGACCAGGCCCGCGATTTCAGCGATGCCAAAGGAAACCGGCCCCAAGGTGACACGCCAAACACGCAGGAATTGGCCGATGAAGGTCGCCGAGGCGCCCAACAAGATAAACACAGTGGAGAAGCCCAAGACAAAACTCAGGCAAGAGAACATGACTCGGCGGCGTATCTCTGAGCCTTCCTTGCCGTCTCGGATCTCCTCCATGGAGACTCCCGAGATCAGGGACAGATAGGCCGGCATCAAGGGCATGACGCAGGGTGATAGGAAAGAAAGTACGCCAGCCACCAGGGACATACCAAATAGCGCTACCGTACTCGCCTCTTCCATTCTTCTTAGTTTCTCCGCTACGCCTAACGTTCTGAAGGCACAATTCTAGTGCTCAGCTCAGAGCTTTGCCTGTTCTGATGCCGCCTGCGACGTTTTGGATTCGGTGTCTAGAAGCCCTCTTCGATGGGCCCGCGGGAACCCACATGCCCGGGTCGGTCTTCGCCGGGCATACGCCCGATAAAGTCAAAGGGTTCCTTACCTGTGAGATTGTCCATGCTCAACAAGTAATCACCGCGCACGGAAGGATAAAACGTGCGGCGGGCCACTTGGTTATCCCCTCCACTCACGGCCCAGGCCACGGGGGTCACTGCGGTGCCAACCACTGCGTAGACAAGCTTGCCGCAGAAATAGCCCACATTTGCAACGCCCAAGCCAATGCCTGCGCCCAATTCTTTTGCGGTATCCATTCCTTCGCCAGCATGGCTACTCGTGGCGGGTGCCATGAATAACGCCAATGCCAAAATAAGTGTACTCATTGATTTTAAACGCATTGCCCTGTCTCCCTTCCCCTCTTCGAAGTCATTGGCCGTTCGCCGTTCGCAAATGGCCTGACAATATGACCCCTATGATAACCAAATCGTAACATTAAAACTTCTTTTCTGTATCGATTAGTAAGGTTACCGGGCCGTCATTGGTCAGGGAGATCTGCATGGAGGCCCCAAATTGCCCGGTCATGACCTCTAGACCCAGTCCCCGGGCTTCCTCAACCAACATCCCGATGAGGGCCTCGGCTCGTTCGGGGGCCGCCGCTCCGCCGTAATAGGGCCGCCTGCCCTTGCGCAAATCCCCAAACAAAGTGAATTGGGAGACGATGCCCAAGCTGCCCCCTACATCGAGCAAAGACCGATTCATCACCCCCGCGTCGTCAGGAAATACGCGCAGATGCGCCATTTTGCGCGCCAGCTCTTGGGGTTCGGCCGCTCCATCGTCGGGGCCCACCCCCACCAGGGCCAGCAACCCCTGCTGCATGGATCCGATGGTTTCCCCGTCGACAAGAACCTGTGCCGAGCACACGCGCTGCACGACAGCTCTCAACTAGACTTCCTCCTGATCGAAAAAACGCCCCTCGTAGATGGCTTCGCCCTCCGTCCGCACCAGCACCAGTTGGCACAAACGCACCCCGGCGTGAATCTCCAAGGGATGCCCCGAAAGGTTGCTGAGTTCCAACACCGTTCGATTGGAAACCCCGGGCTGCAGGAAAGAAGAACTGACGTGGATCGTAAGCCCCAAGCGAGCAAAGCGACTGCGCCCTTCGAGAAAACCGCAGACATCGGGCGGCAGGCTCACCTTCTCTCGCGTAATCCCGTGAATCATCGCCCCCGGCTTGAGGAAGTAAGGTTCGTCCAAGCTCAGCGGGTCGGTGTGATCGCGGTAGTCCACATCGTCGTGAATGGGGATAGGTGTATCACTCGCTCGAATAATGCGAATGGTGTCACCCAGGCTCAGGTCGATGGAAGCCGGACCCACACAATCCGGATCAAAGGGTTCAATCAGCAAACGCCCTGACTCGATTTCCTGCATGATGACGTCACGGGTGAGGACGGCCATTGAATCCCTTCCATAAAATTGTCGTTCGTGGATGATTCATCTCAAACGATGGCTCGGCAGCGGCCTACAACCCACTGCGATTGGCGCGCACCAGCAAGGGGATTGAAACCAAAATGAGCAAAGCGCTCGCCAACCAACTCGACAGCCAAGGGGCCAACTCTTGCTTCTCCCCCAACGAGGCCCCGAATCCATACACCGTGTAGTAGCAAAAAATAATACCCAGGCAGATCAACGCGCCTGAAGAATTGGAATGGCGATGGCGACGTAGACCCAAGGGCACACAAAGCAGGGGGAAGAGAATCGGCAACACGGCGGTCGCGTAACGCCTGTGATACTCCATGGCGTAGCGGTAGCGTTTGTTGACCTTGATGTATCTCAGGTGTTTGGGCACAGCGGCCTCAGGCGGGATGGCCATGATTTCACGCAGAAGTTCAGTGCTCATGTCATGAGGCCGCCAGGGCAGACCCTTCACCTCAGGCTTATTGTTAAACCGGAATCCATAACGCATTGTCTCAAAACTGATCCTCCGATCTTCACTCGTAGCCATTTTATCGAAGAGGTGGATGGCACCTACCGATAACTCCAACTGGATTTCCGCCGCCTCCTTGTTCACCAAAATGTTTCCACGATCCGCAAACACTTCAAAGGGCCGAGTGGGGTCGGTGTAGTCCGAGATAAACACATCGTGCAAAGTGCCATCCTCGTCTTTGGAATCAGCCATCAAGACGCGAGACTTAAAAGTATGAAATTGACCTGGCACAATCTCGGGGGTCTGCACGGCGATGGCCCTCAATCGTACCCGTGCTTCCGCCCGCGCCGGCGCTTCTAAATCCAAGGAGAATTTTCCGATGGCGAGGGTCAACACCAGACCGGTTGCCAAAGCGGGTACTAACAAGTGACCGATGTGAAGGCCGCTTGCACGCATAGCAGCGATTTCCAGATCTCCGGAAAGACGCCCGTAGGCCGCCAGGAGTCCAAAGGCAAACGCGATGGGGATGGCATAGCTGAGCACCATGGGAAGTGCGAGCAAGGCCATCGCGCCGACATCGCGCAAGGAAACACCCATGGCAATCAAGGGTGCCAATTCCCTTCCAATCTTGCCGGCCACGAGAACCACCGTAATCATCAACAAGGCTACGAAGCTAAAGCTGATGATTTCTCGCGCGATGTAGCGATACAAAATAGTTGGTTGAGACATTAGAGGCTGAATCTAGCGGGTCCGCTGCGGCGTCGCGAGCAAGTCCCTGGCATTTCCAGCACGCTGACAAAAACTGCAATCAAGGCCTGGGGGCTTCGCATATCGACAAACCCATTGCTAGTGTTCGAGCGTGACAATCCTCTCTCGTTATCTCCTGGTTCGTTTTCTCTTGGGCTTTTTCGGCGCACTCCTCGTGCTCAATGCCGTGGTTCTCATCGCTGAAACCTTGCTCCAATTAAACGAACAACTGGAAGTGTCGGGAAGCTTTGGCACCGCCATGAGCATCATCGCACTGCGCATACCGGCAGAGTATTTCCGTCTCACCTTCCCCATGGCGGGATTCACAGGCGCCTTCATGTCCCTCGCCCTGGCCGCCCGCAACAATGAAGTGCTCGCCATGAAAGCCATCGGGATCTCGCCCTTGCGGGTGATCACGCCCGTGTTGGTGGCAGCCCTCCCACTCAGTATCTTGAGCTTCATCGCCTATGAAACCGCCAGCGTAGGAGCCTCCCGTAGCCTCATGGCCTTGGAGCAAGACGGCGAACTGGCGACCTTTGGAGGGGACGCCGCTTGGTTTCGCAGCGGACCTACCCTCTACCGAATCCACGATGCCGAGTTGGATCGTGGGGTCTTGAAAGATGTGCGCCTGTACGAACGCGGCGAGAAAGGGCTGCTCCTTCGCGCCATCAACGCAAGCTCGGCAAACATTCATGACGATCAGCGCTGGGAACTGCACGACGTACAGATCTACAACTTCGATCCCGAACAGCCCAAGGCCGCCACGCTTTACGAAACCGCGGATCAGCTTTGGGTCGACGGAATCGACCCCGGCAACCTCATGCCCTTTGACCCCAATCAGATCTTCTTTTCTCTGCGAGACCTTCAAAAACGCATCGCCAGTTTGGAACGCGATGGGGCAAGCGCCGTCGGGCTGAAAGCTCAGTTTCAAGCACGTGTCACAGAACCCTGGGTCTTCTTTATTTTCTGTTTCCTGGCGGCACCCCTTGGCCTCGACGTAGAAAGGACCAAGAGCGTGGCCAAGCCGGCCCTGAGAGGCTTGGGGTTGATTGCTTTGTTCCTGGTTCTTCGCTCCTTCGGTCACACCCTGAGTTCGAGCGGAGGCTTGGACCCCATCGTCTGTGCCTGGGCCGCCGTCCTTCTCTTTCTGGTCTGGGGAACCAAGCAGGCCTGGGAAGTCAACCGTTAGCGCTTTGCGGCACCCACCCGTCCTGCCTCCTTTTCCAGTCGCGCTTCCGCCCAACGCGCATGCTCTGCCAATAAGGGGTCATCCCCTTCGACAAAGGAACTCAGCAGGGGCAGCAACTGAACCTGTTTGGAATTGCCTGCAGCCACCAAAGCATTGCGCATCAAGCCCCGCCACTTGGCTCGCTTCAAGGCGGTCTTCCTGGCGGCGACTCGCCAAGCCTCTTCATCCAATCCCAAGATCCACTCCAGGGAGGGATTGACCCAGTTCACTGCGGGCGCAATCGCGGCGCGCAAGCCCACTGGATCAGCTGGAGGAACGACATGCTTATCTCCATTCCAGGGGCAAACGGTCTGGCAAATATCGCAACCGTAAACCTCATGGCCCTGCGCTTCTCGCAGTGCCAACGGGATCGGCCCGCGTTGCTCAATGGTGGTGTAGGAAATGCAGCGTCGAGAATCGACCACGCCGGGCTCGACAATGGCTTGGCTGGGACAAGCGTCGATGCACGCCGTGCAGGTCCCGCAATGGTCTGTGGCCCGCACGCTCAGTGGAAGCTCAAGGTCACTGAAAATCACGCCCAGAAACAAGAAGGAACCCAGCTCGCGATGAATCAGACAACCGTTCTTTCCAATCCAACCCAAGCCGGCATAGGCGGCAGCCGCCCGCTCCTGCACAGGCCCCGTATCGACGTACACCCGGGCATTGACGTCCCTGCCCGCCAATTCGCTGAGATCTGCGGCCAATTGCTTTAGCGGAGCGAGCAGCACATCGTGGTAATCCCGTCCACCGGCATAACGCGCAATGGCACCCTCGCCCTCAGCCGGTTCGTCACGCGGACCGGGATCATAAGAGAACCCGACGCAAATCAAACTGCGGACACCCTCTAAGACTTTGCGCGGATCGACGCGTTCCTCCAGTCGCCGGGCGATCCAAGCCATATCGCCATCAAAGCCACGCGCTACCCACTGGCGCAGAGATTCAGTTTCGGGATTGGGTAATGCAGGCGCAACCCCCACCAAGTCAAAGCCCAGTTCCAGGGCGCGTGCTTCCACACGCAGTTTCAACTCCGAGCCGCTGGAAATTTTCATGCCTTCCACCTAGGTCGCGCGCGTTGTTTTCCGGGGTACTTTTTTCCGAAACAAAGCGGCCAAGCCCAAGAGTGCCGCCGTGGCAAACAAGTAGGTAGAGAGCCCGAGCGCCGTGTGTAATGACCCCCCCGTGGCAAAGGCCACGCCTCTGGACTCGGCCAAGGCAACGGTGATCAGAACGCGCAGCAGGTTGCCCAACATGGCCACGGGCACGATGGCCAGAAGCACGGGAACCTGGCGGCCAAAGGGCTTGCCCATCAGATGGGCGATGACCAGGCCCAGCGGCAACAAGGTGAGAACCGAGGTGATCCCGCTGCAGGCCTCATCCACGCCCAAGAGGACCTCCCCCGGTAAGACCAAAACATTTCCCTCGCGCAACAGGATATGACCTGCCGCCTGCAAGAGTGAAACCGAGGCATCGCTCACCCAGAGTTGGAGTCGAAAAATAAGCGGCTGCACCCAGACTGGTGATGCCTACTACGAATAATATAAAAATGAGAACGACTGTTGTGCGTTTTGATAAATTGTTCATAAAAGTAAAAAGTTACAGAGTGGCAACGTTGCAAAGCCATCCTGCAACCTTCCACAAAAAAAGAGACAGAAGA
>PIVT01000043.1 GCA_003353845.1 Pseudomonadota bacterium
CCGGTCCTCGAACCCATCGCGGGTGGGGGTGTGGATACAGATGGCGACGGCGTTTGTGACGCGGTGGACGTTTGTGATGGCGACGATGCGCTGGGCGATGCTGACGGTGACTTGCTCTGTGGTGTATTAGATCCTTGTTTGGACTTCGGTGGTGACGCCGATGGCGATGGTTTCTGCGACGGCGGCGAGGATCTGTGTCCCGATAGTTACAATACCGACAACACCGACACGAACGGTGACGGCGTTGGTGATGAATGTCAGTGCGGCGACATCACCGGTGATGGAGCTACAAATAACGACGACGTGACAGAGATCCTGCTGGCCCTCTGGGGTTACGGAGCATATACCCAGCCTGGTAGTAACTGGGCCATGTGTGACGTCACTGGTGACGGCAACTGCAATAACGATGACGTCACCGAGATGCTGCTGCCACTCTGGGGCTACGGGGCGTATAACTCGCCTACGGTGCGCTGGAGCTGTGGTGAGGATTCGGCCCCGCCTCCGGGGATGTAGGGTCGAGTTTCGATAGTCGACGTAGATAGACATAGATAGAAGAGGGCGGTAATCCAATGGGATTATCGCCCTCGACTTTTCAGGGCTCATGAGGCGTTTCTCGACTGGCTTGACCGTTGTTATTCTGGAATACTTGGCGTGGCTAGGAATCTGACTGCTTGAGCAGTGAGTGAAGGACTGGAAGGTTACAAAGTGAGTGGAAGCGGAAGAAATTCACCTTTGGGTGGTGGTCGTCAGGATGAGTTGGGTGACGACGCGCTGAACGATACTCGTTTTGCTGCGTATAATGAGTTGATTCAACCTTATCGCGACAGCCCCGATTCCGATTCAGATTTGATGTTGGCCATCGGTTTTAAGTGCTATGAGGTGGCCTACGGTGACGATGCCGAGTTGCTCAGCCGCAGCGTGGAAGAGATCCGCGCGGCGATTGAGGATGAAGTGAAGCAAAAAATCGCCCAGACCTCGCCGCGCGAAGCCCGTGAGTATTTTTCAGCCCGAATTGAAAACCTGTCCAGCTAACGAAAAGCTCCTCAATCCATGAAATCGAAGTAACCATGATCCACCTTACTGATGTCACCAAACAGCATGGCTCTCAAGTCTTGTTTCGAGATGCGCGCTTTCAGATTCTCCCCGGTGCGCGCATGGGCCTCGTCGGCCCCAATGGAGCAGGGAAAAGCACGATTTTTCGCTTGATCACTGGAGAGGAGGAAGCGGACAAGGGGGAGATTTCTTGCTCGAAGAAAACCGTCATCGGCTACTTCTCTCAAGACGTGGGGGAGATGTCGGGTCGCTCAGCCCTTGAAGAGGTAATGAGTTCATCTGAGGAAGTGGTCAAGCTCGGAATCGAGATCAAAGAGATGGAAGCCGCCATGGGAGAGGCCATGGCGGACGATGAGATGGCTCGCTTGCTTGAGCGTTATGGAAACGCCATGGAGGATTTTGAGCATCGCGGTGGTTACGACTTAGAGGCGAGAGCGAAAAGTGTGTTGACCGGTTTGGGCATTGGTCCAGACCGCTTTCACTACCCTGTGGAGTCTTTTAGTGGGGGTTGGAAGATGCGCATTGCCCTGGCCAAGATATTGACCCTCAATCCCGATGTGTTGCTGCTCGACGAGCCCACCAATCACCTGGATGTAGAGTCCATTGTGTGGTTGGAAGATTGGCTCGCTACGGAGTTTAAAGGCGCCGTGTTGATGACGAGCCATGATCGCGATTTCATGAATCGCCTCGTCTCTCGCATTGTTGAAGTGGCGAATCAAGCGGTGACGACTTACAACGGCGATTACGACTTCTACCTTCGCGAGCGAGAAATCCGTAGAGAACAACTGGTCGCCAGTTATAAGCGGCAGCAGGAAATGCTCGCCAAAGAGGAAGAATTTATTGCACGCTTTGCCGCGCGTGCCTCGCACGCTTCCCAGGTGCAATCCAGGGTGAAAAAGCTTGAGAAGATCGAACGGATTGAGCTGCCACCCGAACACAAAAGTATTCATTTCGAGTTCGCCAAGCCGCCCCGAAGTGGGGATGACGTTGTGAGGTTGGAGGATTTGGGGAAAGTGTGGCCCGCTTTAGAGGAAGACGGAAAAGATGTATCCGTTTTCGGGGGTGTGTCCGGCTTGATTCAGCGAGTCGATAAGGTGGCGGTTGTCGGAGTGAACGGAGCCGGCAAATCCACCTTTCTCAAAATTCTGGCAGAGCAAGTCGAACCGACGGAAGGAAGTGCCAAGCTCGGTGCCAATGTGGCATTGGGCTATTTCAGCCAGCATGCCATGGAGTTATTGGAGCCGGGCCGAACCGTATTCCAAACAGTGCAGGCGGCCATGCCTCATGCCACCATCGGCGTTGTGAGGAATTTGTGCGCAGCCTTTCTGTTTCAAGGGGATGATGTCGACAAACAAATTCAGGTCTTGTCGGGCGGGGAAAAGAGTCGGGTTGTATTGGCCATCTTGTTGGCACGACCCAATAATTTCCTGGTGCTCGATGAGCCTACGAACCATCTCGATATGCAATCGAGAGAGATTCTATTAGAGGCTCTGCGGAATTACTCGGGCACCGTTGTCATTGTCAGCCATGATCGACATTTCCTGCGCGCTTTGGTGCAGCGCGTACTGGAAATCGACCACGGTGAAATGAGAGACTACCAAGGTGGTTACGAGTATTATTTAAGTAAAGTAAGTGAGTCGGCGTAGAATCGATCTCGCCAGACAATGGACGAAAGCAGTGTCAGGGGGAGCTTGGTCATGTCACGTAAAAGGTGTGTGGTTCTCGGGCTCGTACTTTGTTGGCCTCTACTGGCTTGCAACCAACCGACGGAGCCCATTGTGCGTCCCATGGGTGAAGTGGTTCACCTGCCGGACAGCACCTGTCCCATTATTCATTGCAACACGTATCAAACGGATGCTTTGCCCTTGTCCGGGCCGAAGGCTCCGGGTCATCGCTTGACGGAAGAGGAGAAGGATCATTTATGGTCTTCTCCCATTGCGGGAGGCATTCTCGATTACACCTATTCCAACGGAGATCGTTTTTTCTGGGTCTCTCAAGTCGATCGAATCATGAAGTTGAGGATGAATCAGAAAAACGAGCTGGAAAAAGTCAGCGAGCTTCCACTGCAGCCCAAGAAGTTTTCTCGGTTCTCCCCCGAAGACATGCAGCGGATCATTGGCGAGCTAGACGAGACGGAGGTGGGTTCAGTGGAGTACGACGAACTCGCGGCCGCATGGAAGGGGTATCAGTTGGAGGGCTTGCGCGCTTATTACGCCATGCTCAATAACGAAGGTGTCTTGTACGTGGGGAATCGAGATAGCATTATCGCTTACAGTGATATGGAAGTGGGAATCCCTGAATCGGGTATCACGAAATTGGGTCAGTTTGGATTTCAAAAACAAAAACTTCAACTGAACTTGAAGATGCCTGTCGTAATTATGATTGGCATGAACATGACACCCGATGGTCATATTATCGCGGTGACCATCGACGGCACGGTGATTGGTATCAAGCCCGACTTGAGTGAGGGCGTTTATTACAAGCTTCCCGGGCAGCAGATCTGGAATAGCGTGGCCATTGACGATGCCGGTGCCATCTATGTTGCGGGTACTGAGAAGCTGCACAAGCTGATTTGGACGGGCTCGGATTTCAGTGATAAGCCCGAGGATGGCGCTTGGGTGGAGTCCTACGCCGTGGGAAGTCTGGACGAGGAGTTAAGGGGCAGCCGCGGAACAGGGACAACTCCGGCGCTAATGGGTGAGTCTTCTGACAAGGATCGCTTTGTTGTGATCGCCGACGCCGAAAACGTAAACAATCTCATGCTCTATTGGCGGGATGAGATTCCTGCGGATTGGGAAGGCTTGCCGGGAGCCAGTAGCCGACGTCTGGCGGGCTTGCTCCCAGTGGATTTTGGTGATGCCACTCTTGCGAATTCCTACTCTGAGAATTCGGCAACGATTTTCGAATACGGCGCCGTGCTGGCGAATAATCAGGTAAAAACCCATGAGCAGATGACCATGGACGTTCAGCTCAAAATGAGTGACCCCGCGCGAACTCCCATGGGTGTGCAAAAGTTTGAGTGGGATGTTGAGGCACGCAAGCTGAAGGTGGATTGGGTGAGAGCAGATGTTTCAAGTCCCAATAGCACTCCCGTTGTCGCCATGGAGAATCGACAATTACATGTTGTCGGCTTGAAAAGGGGTGAGTGGCAGATGGAAACCTTGGATTGGGATACGGGCGAAACGCGCGCCGAATACATATTGGGAAGCAGCGAGCGTTACAATCCAATCATGTTGGCCTTGCAGATTTTGCCCAACGGCGATCCGCTCTTTGCGACCTTTGGCGGGGTCATGCACCTGAAATTGGGAGAGCCGTCATCTGAATGAGTTCAAAGAGAGCTCTTATTGATCCGCGCGTGATTCCATGCGTCGGGCAATGGCGGTAACTCCGACAAACACAAAAGCGAGGACCAGGCACAGCAAGGCGATTTCGATTCCGAAAACACCAGGCGGTAGAAAATAGTGTTGGGCGATAACTTCGAGCGACATAAAAGTTGCGAAGTAGGCTGCCAGGTGAAAGGGGCGATCCCAAAGTCGCAAGCGAAACGCGAACATGCTTGTCAGCAAGAAAGCGAAGGAAAAGGAAACGAAAAGTGAAAGCAGGAGTGGCTGCATGTGGGTTCTTTGCGCTCCGGAATGCTAGATCCTGCACCGTAAGTCATCGTATTCATTGATGAATTACTGGAGACTCCCACTCGGCAAAGGGTCCCCCTCGCCGGTGAGAACCACTTCTCAGTCTTGAATTCGCTAGGGCTTCTCGCTGCCCACAATCCACATGGCAAAGAACTGAGAACCACCGCCGTAGGCGTGACCCAAGGCCAGCTTGGCGCCGTCCACCTGTCGGTCTCCGGCCTGGCCGCGAACCTGGAGCGCTGCTTCAGCAAAGCGAACGGTGCCCGTACCCCCGATGGGGTTACTGGACAACACGCCGCCGGAACAGTTCCAGGGGATGTCGCCGCCTTCGTCCATGGAGGTGGCGCCTTCATCGGTGAGTTTCCAACCTTCGCCCTCGTCACAGAAGCCCAGGTTCTCCAACCACATGGGTTCGAACCAGGAGAAGGGCACGTAGACCTCGGCCATGTCGAACTGTTTGCGTGGATTCGTGATCCCGGCCTGCTTGTATAAGGATTTTGCGCAGTCACTCCCGGAGCGCGGATTGACTTCGTCGCGTCCTGGCATGATGGTGGGCTCGGAACGCATCTCCGTGCCGTGGATCCATGCCGGTTTGGCGCTGCCGCGGTCGGCGTGCTTCTCGCTTACCAACACCATGGCACAGGAGCCGTCGCTGGAAGGACAGGTCTCACCGAAACGAATGGGATCCCAGAGCATGGGCGAGTTGCGGATCTCTTCCTCACACACGGATTCTTGATGGATGTGAGCAAAGGGATTGCGCAGCGCATGCTTGCGATCTTTTACGGCCACTTTGATACCGATGTGCTCGGGTGCGCCCGAACGGCGGATGTATTCGCGGATGTGAGGCGCAAAGAAACCGCCCGCGCCCGCCATCAGTGCCGGCTGAAAGGGGATCACCGGGGAAAGCGCCCAAGTGGATTGGGATTCACTCATCTTTTGCCAACCCACCACCAAGATCTTTTCGTGAATGCCACCGGTGATGAGCTTGCTACCCACGATCACCGTAGAACCGCCCACGGAACCGGCAGTGTGCACGCGGAACAAGGGCTTGCCCACCATGCCCAGGGCTTCGGCCTGGTAGAGTTCGGGTGTCATGCAACCTTCAATGGTGTCAGGTGCGTGCCCGATGACGACGGCATCGAGGTCCTTCCAAGTCATATTGGCATCTTTGAGGGCCCGATTACAGGACTCTCGGATCATACCGGTTTGATTGACGTCCAAGCGCTTGTCGGTGTGCTTGGTCTGACCGATTCCGATGACTGCGCAGCGATCTCCCATCTTTACTCACCCTCCAACACAGTGACAATGTTTTGCTGTAAGCAAGGTCCCTGTGATCCGTGCGCGACACCGCGGTCGGCTTCTCCGTTGATGATGCGATTGGCCACTTCGCCAATGCGAACCAGGCTGGTCCCCATCATTGGATTTCCTTGATGAATACCGCCCGAAGGATTGATGACGGTATCGTCACCCAAGCCCAGGGCTTTCTGTAAAATGATGTCCTGTGGCGTAAAGGGTGCGTGCAACTCGGCGATGTCTACCTTGCCTTTGCTCACTCCAGCCGCTTCTGCAGCTAGCTTGGCGGAAGGACATTCCGACAAATCACGCTGACCCAAAGCCTGTACATCGATGCGATGCTCGATGCCCCGAATCCACGCCGGTCGCTTGCACAGCTCGCGCGCCTTGTCGCCTGCGGCCATGATAATGGCACAAGCGCCATCCGTAATAGGCGGGCAATCGTGCTTGCGCAACGGCGAGGCAATGGTGGGATCCTTGAGCAGCGTCTCGGCGTCGAAGTCGCCGGAGCATTGCGCCAGGGGGTTGCTCTTGGCGTGCTTCAAGTTTCGCACGGCCACCTCGGCAAAATCTTTCTCGGTGGCAATGCCCTTGTCGATCATCACGCGGGCTTGCAAGGCGGCCTGGGAAATCGTGTCGGGCTGGATGGGTGCTTCGAGGTAGGGATTGTTCATGAGGGTCATGACTTCCCGCGGCGAACCCATGCTCTGGCGACCGAAGCCGTAGATCAATGCCGTCTCAATTTCTTCGTCGGCCTGCATCTTGACCCAGGTTTCATACAGCGCCCAAGCGGTTTCGCCTTCGGTGTGAGACTCGTTGATGGGAGGCCAGGCACCCAGGGCGTCCAAGGCCATGACGAAGGAGAAGGGTTGGCCAGCTAGATAGTCCGAGGAGCCCGAGCAGGTAAACCCGATATCGGTTCGCTTCAAACCGACGCTCTTCAAGAGGTCGCCCACGACGGGAGCGATCATTTCAGCTTCGTTGAGCAGGCGCTCGGTCCGCTTGTTTTCTGTTTGCCCGAAGGCGATAATGGCAATATCACGCATGAGACTTGCTCCTGATGTTCTCCATGATCTCGCCGACGGGAGCATCGGGCTCACCGGTCGGCTTGAAGTACTTGATGTTCTCCATGGACTCCGTCCACTCCGATTCGTCGCGCCACACCGCTTTGACACGCATGCCGGGGCGGATGTCCTCAACCTCGCACTCTTGAATCAAGTGCATAATGGGCAGGTCGGCTCCATCCAACAGGATGTAGGCAGAGACGTAAGGCACTTCCTGCGCCTGGTCATAGAATTTGATGTTCACGATACAAAAGGTGTAGACCATGCCCGTGTCAGCAAGCTCTACGATCTCGGTCATGGGCGATGCCGTTTCCACTGAGTAAGAACGCGGCGGGCAGTAGACCTTGCCCGTGTCGGGGCATACGGAGCCGATCAGCTGTCCCTTCTTGATCGAGCGCAAAAAATTGCTGGTCGCTTTTCCCGGGGTGTAATCAAAATCCACACAGATGGGCGTGTTGACGTATTTGACGGGTTTGGTTTCGCTCATCTCGTTTAGTCCTCCGGCACAAAGCAGGCGATGTCGTGGATATTGCCCTTGCGCTCATCGATGAAGGTGGCTTTGACACGCATCCCTGTGCTCATGGCCTCTTCGCTTCCCGCGTCGACGGCATGAAGCAGAGCGGTGTCCGCACCGTCCAACTGAATCAAGGCCCAGGCAAAGGGTTTGTCCAAGGGGTTCTTGGGTCGCGCTTCGGATAGCCAACTCCAAGTGGTGACCACGCCGGAGGTTCCCACCTCGACCATGTCTTCCACGCTCAGGTCTTCCAGGCTGTCGGGGTCGACATCCACGGGCGGGCAGATCACCCGACCGGTGGAAGTTTTGATACCGACAAATTTTCCGTTGTCGCGAATCTCGGTGAAGAACCGTCCGAGGATCGGTCCGGTGGCGCGGACGTAGGGGAACTCCAGTTTGTGATCCGCGCGCAACGCTACTTCTTGGGTTTGATCTGGCGCCATCTCAACCTCTTTCTTGTTGTTTGAGCCGATGTGATTTCGGAACGGACTCACGGCAAAAAGGGCCTGAATCCGGGGGGATAGATATAGAGATTTTAGTTCGGAACTGCAAGAAAATCAGGGGTTTAGGGTCTGGCTGGGGCGAGGTTTCAAGGGCCTGAAGCGGTTTTTGTGTGCGACCGATTGTCCGAAGACTGACCGGCGAGTCAATTTGCTAGTAAAAATCGGGGGGTTAGCGTCCGGCTGTCGGCCAACCCTTAACAACAAGCAGGGGGCTCGGGTAGGCTGTCTGCCCTCATGTTGAAGACCCTCCCAAGCAGGTGTTGCGCGAGCATCCTACTGAATTGCACCGCAGGTTTGCTCCTGTTGCTTTGCCTCGTTCCTATGGCTTCCGCGCATCCACTGGCACCGAGCCTATTGCAATTGCAGGAGCGCGAGGCGGGCCAGTTTGACGTCTTGTGGAAGCGCTCGGCGCTGGTGTCGTCTCGAACGCCCGTCAACCCTGTGTTGCCCGCGCGATGTAGCGAAGTGACGGATCCTCGGGTCGAGCGGGAGAGTTCGGCGCTCTTGGTGCGTTGGCGAGTGGATTGTGGTGAAGAGAGTTTGGAGGGAACAAGCTTCGAGGTGCAGGGGTTGGTCGAGTCCAAGACCGAAGCCTTGGTTCGGATCCAGCTGCGCGACGGACGCCAGATCAGTTCTCTGTTGCGGGCGGAAGATTCGATGTTTGTTGTTCCTGCGCGAGCTCAACGCATGGATGTATTGCGGGACTACACACGCTATGGACTGGAGCACATCCTCAGCGGTTTGGATCATCTTTTATTTGTGTTCGGATTGCTCTTGCTTTCGAGGAGTTTGCGTTCCCTGGTCGAGACGGTGACGAGCTTCACCCTGGGGCACAGCTTGACTCTCTCCCTGTATGCCTTGGACTGGGTCCGCATTCCCAGCAATATCGCTGAAGTCGCTATTGCTGGCAGTTTGTTGATCTTGGCTTGCGAACTCGCACGCGGCCCGGAGCAACCTGTGACGTGGATGCGTCGTCGGCCGTGGTTGATGGCCGCGTCCTTTGGTTTATTGCACGGCTTGGGCTTTGCCAGCGCCTTGCGCGAGTTGGGCCTACCTCAAGAGGAGCTATTGGTTGCGTTGTTTTCCTTTAATGTCGGGATCGAACTCGGACAACTCGCCTTTATTGGAGCCACGTTGCTGTTGCTGTGGGGTATCACTCGCGCCTTGTTGGGTGAGGCATCGATAGCCTTGTCTACGGGGGTTCTGTTGAACCTACCCGCGCGGGTTCGCTGGGTCCCCGTGTATGGGATGGGGGCGCTTTCCGCCTACTGGTTGTTTGTTCGCATGGCGAGTTGGCTCGGTTAGCCTTTATTTGATCGCATTCACAAGAGCAGGATCTGCTCCCAGCAGGCGGCGCAGTATTTTCCCAGAGGCGTTGCGAGGCAGGCGGTCGATGAAATAAACACAGCGAGGCGTTTTGTAGCTCGCGAGTTGTTCCCGGCAGTGTGCCTGCACCTGCTCTTCGGAAATTCGCGTGTCGGGCTCCCGCACCACGTACGCGACAACTCGGTGTCCGAACTCCTCATCGACTTCAGCGGTGACGCCCACCTCGTGAACTTCGGGATGAGAGATGATGGCGGCCTCGACTTCGGCGGGGTAGATGTTTTCTCCGCCACTCACAATCAGATCCTTGCGTCGATCCAGCACCCTGAGAGATCCCTCGCTGTTGAAGACTCCAATATCCCCCGTGTGCAACCACCCCCCTCGTAGCGTTTGCTTCGTTTCTTCGGGCTGATTGAGGTAGCCCTTCATGACGATGGGGCCCCGCACGACGATCTCTCCCGATTCCCCGACAGCTAATTCCCGATCGTTGTCGTCGACAATACGTACTTTGACGTCGGCCAGGGGCTTCGCTCCTCTGTCGTAGCTACGTGTGTCCTCCCATTCTTTTATCGGGCGCGTTGCGACTTGGGAGCAGGCTTCTGTGAGGCCATAAGTGGGGTGAACGGCGAAATTGAGATTTTGGGCCAGGTCGAGAAGGGCTTCCGGGATGGGTCCGCCGCCGAGAAGCACGCCTCGCAGCGTGTGCGGTGCGTTGGCTTCGCCACGTGCCTCAATCAATCGAAGCAACATGGTTGGTACGAGGGAAACCAAGCTGACCCCCTCGGTGTCCAACGCGATGGAAACGGCTTGTGCATCGAATCGATCCTGCAGGAGAACAGATTTTCCTGTGAGTACACTTCGAATCAAGATAGACAGGCCCGCGATGTGGAATAGGGGCATGCAAAGCAACCAGCGCTCATCCGGCGCATCTCCGAGGATCTTTATGGAACCTCGGGCAGACGCGTGAAAACAACCATAGGTCAGGATCACACCTTTGGGTTTCCCGCTGGTACCCGAGGTGTAGAGGATGGCCAAGACATCCTCGCTGCGGATTTGGCTGTGCAAAGGAAGTTCTTCAGCAGTGGAGGGTGCGTCTGTCGTTGTGCCATCGCTGAACTGGAGGCTGTCGTCGAAAGCTTCACTGATCGCTTTCACCGAGCAACCCTTCTCGCTGGTTGTCTGGGCGATGGATTCTTTGGCCAGGTCAGCGAGTAACCCCGGCCCGTGTACGAGTAAACGGACCTGTGCATCTTCCAGGGGGTGGGCGACTTCGCTGGCGGAGAGGCGCGAATTGATGGGAAGGAGAGTCGCGTGGCACATGGCCGCCGCGTGCACGAGTTCCGCAAAGAGAGGCCCGTTGTCGAGTAGGACCCCCAAGACCTCTCCGTCTCCAAGGCCCAGCTTGCGCAATTGCAGGGCTCTCGCCCGAGATCGCTCGTGTAACTGCGCATAGGTAATGTCTTCGCCGTGAAAACGCAGCGCCATCGTGTCGGGGTTGATGCGGGCTCGCTCGGCGAGCCAGAGGGGGCTGGTTTGTTGCGGCGTTTGACAGGTTTCCGGGGCGAGATTGAAAAGTGGAAGTGGGCCGGCCTGAGCTTCGCTCCTCGGCGGAGGTTCGTCTCTCTCGGAATTTGATTCATCCCTTGGCATTAGCTCGTCAGTACCTCCGTGGGGCCCGTGGATAGATCATCTAACAAACTCGGATCCACGTAAATGCCCAATCCCTTGGATGTCGATAAAACAGCCTGGCCCTGCTCAATTCGAGGGGAAGGGGCGAGGTCTTGTGCGAGTAGCTCGCCCGTGGCCACGCCGCAGGCCAGTTCTTCGCTGCGGGGCAAGGCAGCTGCCACGTGCAGGGCCATGCTGCAGCCCACTGCGCCATCCAACAACGAGGTGCAAACGGTTGCCATGGATTTGGATTGCGCCTTTTCTGCCAGAGATCGGGTTGCATGAGGTCCGCCTAGCGCGCTGGGTTTTAGCACCAATAGATCGCAGGCCTCGTCTCTTACGATTGCTTGCGCAGCTTCGGGTGTGCTGACGGCTTCGTCGGCGGCAACTCGGATGAGGCCGCGTGCGCTTACTTTGGCCAATCCGTCCAGGTCTTCTTTGGCAACGGGTTGCTCAAGGAATTCGATTCCGAAACTAGAGAAGGCGGTGATGGCCCGCAGCGCTTCCTCACTCGTCCACGCGCCGTTGGCGTCCAGTCGCAGGTTTACCTCGCGACTGGCCAACAGTCGGATGGTCGATAGGCGTGCGCAGTCGGCTTCGATGCTGCCCGCACCGACTTTGAGTTTCAGTGTGCGGAACCCCTGGGCTAATCGAAGTTGAACTTCTTTCGCCAAGGCGGCGGGGTTTTCTTCCACAAGCACCGCATTGGCAGGGAACTCTTCCAGTGGCACGGTTCCCCATTCGCGCGCCAGCCAGTGAGCGAGCGAAAGGTCGGCGGATTGGGCGGAAAGGTCACAGAGCGCGGTGTCCAAGGCCGCGAGGGCACAGGGTGCTTGTGGCGCGTGGGTCTTGAACTCTTCGAGCAGCGAGTGAATGCTCGATACCTCTTGGCCGAGGTGGTTTTGAGTTTCTTGTTGCAGGATTCGAAGATCTTCTTCGGGCGTCTCCGATGGGTAACCGAACCCTTTGATGGGAGTCGCTTCCCCCCAGCCCTGATTCCCCTCTTCATCGGTGAGTTGCAGCAGTACCCCGCTGCGCGCAGTGATGATTTGGCTAGCGGTGCGCAAAGGTCGGCGCAGGGGAAGTGAAAAGGGAGTGAGTTTCGCCTGGCAAAGCTTCATACAAAATGTCCGCAGACAATGCCCAGCGCCATGAGCAAGCCAAAGAAGACACCGAGGCGCGCTGTTTCAACCAGGGCCGCTATGAGATTGGGGCCGTCGGTATGCGTTGCAACGACCTTGATGATGGCGGCTGCTTTTGAGGTCATGACCGTCGGCAGTAATATCCATACGTCGGTGATCCCCAGGGTCCAGAACAAGGGCAGGCAGATCCAAGCACCCAACAATGTGAGGGCGAAGTAGACGCGTGTCTTTTGTCTGCCCAGGCGAACGGCTATGGTCCGTTTTCCGGCTTTGGCGTCTGTGTCGATGTCGCGAATATTGTTCACGATCAAGACGGCCGTGGCCAACAGGCCGATGGGCACGGAGAGTGCCAGGGCACGCGGTGAAAAGGACAGCGTCTGCACGTAATGAGTTCCCGTTACCGCAACCAACCCGAAAAAGACAAACACAAAGAGATCGCCCAAGCCGTGATAGCCCAGCGGGTAGGGCCCGCCGGTGTAAGCGAGCCCGGCGAGAATGGACAGCACGCCAATGAGTAAAATGACCCAGCCGCCGATATACACTAAATAGAGTCCGCTGAAGAAGGCAATGGCAAAGGCGGTGATCACCGCAGCGCGCATCTGCCCGGGTGTGACGAGTCCACTTTGGGTCGCGCGCACGGGGCCGATGCGTTCCTCTGTGTCGGCGCCCTTTTGAAAGTCGAAGAGATCGTTGGCGAAATTGGTGCCAATCTGAATCCACATGGCAGAAAACAGGGCCACGAAGGCGGGCAGGGGATGAAATCCACCTTCGCTAAATGCGCTGGCGCTGCCGACGGCGACGGGAATCAAGGCCGTGGTCAGAGTTTGTGGCCTTGCGGCCAGGACCCAAGTAGCAAGAGTTGGACGTTCGATTATGCTCTCCATGGAAACTTGCGGAAGTCAGGTTTACGTTTTTCCATCCATGCATTGCGTCCTTCCTGGCCTTCCTCGGTCATGTAATAAAGCATGGTGGCGTGGCCTGCGAGTTCCTGAAGACCTTGTTGCCCGTCGACGTCACAGTTAAAGGAAGCTTTGAGGCAACGGATGGCAATGGGACTATGCTCGAGGATTCGCTGACCCCAAGCAATGCCTGCTTCTTCTAATTCGTCGACGGGAACCACTTTGTTCACGAGTCCCATGTCCAAGGCCTCTTGGGCGGAGTACTGCTCACACAGGTACCAGATTTCACGTGCTTTTTTCTGCCCGACAATGCGGGCCATGTATGCGGCACCGAAACCACCGTCAAAACTTCCTACGCGCGGGCCCGTCTGCCCGAACTTTGCATTGTCACCGGCGATGGTGAGATCGCACATCAGGTGAAGGACGTGTCCGCCGCCAATGGCAAAACCTGCGACGAGCGCGATGACGGGTTTGGGCAAGGAGCGAATGAGTTTTTGAAGGTCGAGAACGTTTAGCCGTTCGACGCCGTCGCCACCCTTGTAGCCCTCGTCACCGCGAACCTTGATGTCACCACCGGAGCAAAAGGCTTCTTTCCCCTCGCCGGTGAACAAGATGACGCCGATTTGCTGGTCTTCACGCGCTCGCGAGAAGGCATCGATGAGCTCGAAGTTGGTTTCGGGTCGGAAGGCGTTGCGGCGGTGGGGTCGGCAGATGGTGATCTTCGCGAGTCCGTCGGATTTTTCGAAACGAATGTCTTCGTAGTCTTTTACGGATTGCCATTTGGTACTGCTCATATTGAACCTCTCTTGGTGTTGTTCGCAGCTTCGCATGTTGCGGCTGCAAGGGGGTTAATTCTTGGTATTGGATAACCCTGTTACTTTCCTGAAAAAATCTCGGATGGCGGCGTGCGTGGCTTCGCTGCATTCCAGGTGGGCGGCGTGTCCAGCCCCGGAAATCAACTCAACGCGCGCGTTTTTCAAGCGGTCGGCCAGCTCGACAGCAACTCTGCAAAACTTTTCATCTCGAACACCCGCCAATAGAAGGATGGGGAGTTCCAGTCGTGCCAGCAGGTCCTGTACCGGTCGCTGTGCACCGGTGCCCATGCCGCGCAGTGAATGGGCCAGGCCGCTGGGGTTGTTTTGCAGGCGCTGGTTGCGTGCCCCATCAAGAAACTCCTCACCCAGGTCTTTTTGCAATGCAAAAATAGGGTGACGCATCCAATTGTCGACAAAGGCTTTCAAGCCGTCGTCCATAATTCGCTGTGCAAGCTTGTCGTCATCCTCTCGGCGGGCGTTTCGCGCCTCTTCATCTTCCAAGCCTGCCGATGCGCCCAAGGTGGCCACGGCGCATACACGCTCTGGGTGCAGCGCGGTGAAGGAGAGCGCGGTGCGACCCCCCATGGAGTAGCCAAACAAGTTGGTGCGTTCGATGCGCAGTTCATCCAAGAGCCCGCGCAATAGCAGGGCGCAGCGCTCCATGCTGTAGGCGCTCGGCTCGGCGGGCGAGTCGGACTTGCCGTGTCCGGGAAGGTCAACCCGCAGGACACAAAATTCCTTGTGTAACGCCTCCGCTGTTGCCGCCATGGTTTCGCTGGAGCCGGTAAATCCGTGGAGTAGCATGAGGGAGGGCCCCTGGCCCGTGATCTCGACGTGCAAGCGTTGCCCGTCAATTTCCACGCTGCGAGATTCGCTCTTTGGCGGTGCCAGGTTCACGATGCGTCCTCGGATTTCGTTAGTGCACTCATGACGGCCTCAACAATCTTCCGATGCTGTTCCAGGCTGTCTTCTCGCGATACGACTAATTCGAGCAAATCAGTCCCGGGGCTTTGGAGGCTGATGGAGAGTTGGCGCTCGAAGGTGCTGAGGCTTTCAATGCGTTGGTATTGGATTCCATACAGCTGTGCAGCGGCTTCGAATTGAATTCGGTGAGGTAGGGTGAAGTTCTTTTCGAAGGTTTTCGGGTCTGCGGACTCAGCGATGGGAAGAAAAGAAAATATTCCGCCTCCGTCATTGTTGATGACGATGAGGGTGGAATCCATCTGGTACTGATGTGCCGCAAACAGGCCGCCAATATCGTGGAGAAAGGCCAGATCGCCAATGAGTAAAACAGTGGGTGCACGCTGCGATGCGGTGCTTCCATGGGAGATGTTTGCCACACCGGCACTGACGCCCAGGGCGCTGGATACCACGCCATCGATGCCGTTGGCGCCTCGGTTGCAATGTACGCGAATCAGTTTCTCCGTCGCTGTCGCAAAACAATCCAGGTCGCGAATGGGCATGCTGCTTGAGAGGAAAAGTTGGCTGTGATCCGGCAGCAACTCGCTCAAGAGTGAACCGATATAGGGTTCAAGCAATTCCGGTGAAGATTCCAATGTGCGTTGGATGGCGGCTGCCGTCTGTTCGTCGGCCTGGCGCCAGCGCGCAAGCCAGGCTTCGCGTTCGGGTGAAGGTTCTGAAACTTCTCGGCGGTTTTCCAATAGCTCGGCGACGTGGTGGCAGAGTGCTGTGGGGTCGCAGCGCAAAAGTTCGCTGGCCCGATGACTCGGGTCGTGCCAGCGGTTTCCTGCATCTACCAAGGCGACATGCGTTTCTGGATGTTTTTCCATCCAGAGTCGGTAGGCCTTGCTGGTGGGGGAGGCGCCAAGGCGCAGAACGAAGCAGGGTACCGATGCTTCGGCAAAGGCTTCACTGCGCAAGAAGAGATCGTAATGAGAAAGAACAGTGGATTCGTGAGTGTGAGGTCCGAAACGCAATTGGGAAGCGACGTCGGCCAGTATGGGCCAACCCGCAACGCGTGCGAGTCGAGCGACGGCCGCAGGGAGGGCCGGATCGGAGTCGTCCGTCCCGGCGACGATGAGTCCCTCGGGCATTTGGGTGATGGCATCGGCCAGATTTTCGATGGTCTTGCGACTGGGAGCCGGTTTGTCTTGATGGACGGTCAAGTAGGCTTTGCCCTCGCGTCCGTTCAGGGTCTTGGGTTCCGCTTCGGCCAAGCGCTCCAAGGCCGCGATGTCCTGTGCGACGGGGAGAGGATGCAAGGGTTCGCGCAAGGGCAGGTTGAGATGCACGGGGCCAGCCGGGTTTCCCGCAGCTGTCGCCACGGCGCGGCAGGCCAGGCTGCGGGCGTGGCGCAGCAGTTCGCCCAAGGCTTTGTCTGAAGAGGAATAGGGCAGCGCCGCTTCAGCAAACCATCGCACGTGGCTCCCATACAATCCTTGCTGGTCAATGGTTTGCCCCGCCCCGCATTCTCTCAGCTCAGGTGGGCGGTCTGCTGTGAGCACTACCAAGGGGACTTCATCGTAATGGGCTTCCACGACGGCGGGTAGAAAGTTGGCGGCTGCCGTACCCGATGTACAGAGAATGGCCACGGGGCTGCGGCTGGCTTTGGCCAAGCCCAAGGCGTAAAAGGAAGCAGAGCGTTCGTCGAGGTGAACCCAGGTGCGCAAGCCAGCGGTTTCAGCGGCGGCCAGGCTGAGCGGCGCGGAGCGAGAACCCGGACAAAGGCAAAGGTGAGCCACTCCCGAAGCTACGAGTTCCTGGAAGAGGGCGCGGGCGAAGGCAAACTCTTTATTGGGTGGTGTTGCAGGGCCAGGGGACGACGTGGACGCGTTCACTACTCGACCTCCAAGATGGCTGAGAGTGCAGCTCTCATTTTCAAGCGTGTTTCCGCAAACTCAGATTCGGGAACAGATCCGTCGACAATTCCCGCACCGGCATTTAAATACGCCTCGTGATTGCGCAAGAGAGCCGCACGTAAAGCGATGGCAAAATCACCCTCGCCCCGATCGTTCATCCAGCCAATGGGTCCCGCATACCAGCCGCGCTCCAACCCTTCATTCTCAGCGAGCCACTTCATGGCTGCGCTGTGTGGGCTGCCGGCGACAGCCGGGGTGGGATGGAGTCGGTCGAGGATGTCGAGGATGGACTTGGGCTCGGCCAGGTTGCCTTGGATGGGTGTGTAGAGGTGTTGAATGTCAGTCAGTTGAAGAATCTCCGGGGCTTCGGGCACTTGAAGATCGGCACAGAAAGGTTGTAGAGCATTTTGAATGGCGCGTACCACGACGGCGTGTTCTGCTTGTTCCTTTTTGCTCTCAAACAATTGGCGCGCCAACGCCTTGTCTTCTTCCTGGTCTTGCCCGCGCGGAATGGAGCCCGCCAAGGGTCCCGAATGGATTTCATTTCCGCGCAGTGCCAAGAGGCGCTCCGGGGTGGCGCCCAAAAAGGAAATTCCACTGCGCGATGCGGCAAAGATGAAACAGCTGGGATAGTTCCTGCGCAAATTGCCCAGAACCAAACTCGGGTCAAAGGATTCTTTGGATTGTACGGTACAAGAGCGGGCGACAACCACCTTCTCGAGTTCGCCGCGTGAGATACTGCCCAGTGCCTTGCGTACACTTGCTACGTAGGGCCCTTCGCTGGTTTCCTCGCTGGAGTCGATGGAAGCTTGCTTTGGTGTAGCGATGGGATGTTCAAGCGTTTCTTCCAGCCAGCGCACGCGACACAAGAGTGCGTCGTGTTCCTCTTGAAGATTGCCGTCGGCTCCAATTTCCGCGTGCAGCGAGAGGCTGACCCCGATCTGGTCGTCGTCTCGGGCGCTGGCATTACGTGTGATGAGTAGTTGAGGCAGCACGAGGCGAGCGGCGGGAAAACCCGCCCAGGGAGAGTCCAGCGCAGGAGCGGCGTCGTTAAAGGCAAAACCACCCAAGAGAAGAGGGCGCTCTTCTGCCAGTTCTCCGTAGCCCGTGAGAGCAGCTCCTTCAAAAAGCTGTGTGGCTTCGCGGGAACAAAGGGCAAAGCGCTCACGGCCTTCGGCGATGACTTGCGCTGCACATCCCAGTGCCACAAAGGCTTGATGCCGATTGGGTCGCTGGCCGAAGAAGCGTTCTTCCTGGTCGGCAGCGGCGAATACAGCGAGAAAATCCAAGTCTGCGATGGAGCGCTGAAAGCCAGCAATGCGTTTGCGGCCGGTCTGCCGCGCGCTGTCTTGAGCGGCCCGGAGGGCTTGCATCAACTGCTGTTCATCGTGGGAAGACAAGAGACGCATGCTTTACCTCTTGATCCCGGTAATCATTTGGGCAGCACCAAAGAGCAACACTTTGCGCTGGACGTTGATGAAGCCCGCTTTGTCAAACAGGGCAAAAAATTCCGGGTCGGAAGGCAGGTAGGCCACCGAACGCGGTAAGTAGGCGTAGGCTTGTTCGTCCGAGAACAGGGCCCCCAGGAAGGGAACGACTTTGTTGAAGTGAAAAGCATGCATTGCTTTCAAGATTGGATTTTTGGGTTCGTAGACTTCCAGAATCATGAGTCGGCCATCCGGGGTGAGCACGCGACCCATCTCTTGCAGGACCTCTCCCAGGTTTACGAAATTTCGCAATGCGAAACCACAGGTGACGGCTTGTACCGAGGCGTCGGGCAAAGGCATGCGGCCGGCGTCGCCTTGCACGAAGTTTGCGGGAATGCCGCGCTCTCGGGCGCCGCGCAGCATCTCATAGGCGAAATCTAAACCGATGACTTCCGCGCCGCGGGCTTGGGCCATCTCCGCGATGTCACCCGTGCCGCAGGCCACATCCAAGAGTCGGTCTCCCGGTCCTACGCCGATGACCTCAAGGCCTTTGCGTCGCCAGGGTTGATCCATGCCCAGGGTGATCAGTCGATTCATTAAATCGTACTTGGGAGCGATGCGATCAAACATTTGCTGAACAGCTGAGAATTTCTCCTCACCATGAGGAAGGGAGTCGGTCACCATGAACCCTCCGCGCGCGCAGCTTCCAATGCCTCTACGGCCGATCGCAAGGAGGGATCCTTTTGTGCGGCGTAGCGGAGCCGGGTCAGGGCGCGTGTTACCAGAGTGTGTTGAAAATGAAGCGCTACCAATTTGGTTACTTGGGGTAACAAGCTTCGAAACTTTTTGCTGCTGATATCTGAGTTGGGATCCAGATTGCTTTTTCGAACATGTCGATCGAAGAGTTCGATGGCGTTGTCGGCCATGACCCGGGCGTGTTGCGCGTGTTCCCGGGCCAGGGCGAGAAAATCATCCAAGGGGAAGCCACCCGAGACCAGGGCGTAGCCCACGTTGAGCATTTGCAGGTCCGTGTCGCTGTAGTGATCCTCGCCATCCATGGGGATGGGTTCGATGAGCCCTGCGTTTTCTGCGGCTAGCAGGAAGGTCTCGGGAATGCCGCCTGCGTCCATCAATTCCTGGCGTCGCCAGGAGCGTTTGCCCAGGCTCTCTTCTGTCAGGGCGCTTAGGAGTTGCGCATCGGAACTGGGGTTCTCGTCCATGGGGCCGGAATCGGGGGCGGGTTCCGTCTCGCTGGGAATGCTCTCAGCGCATAGCGCGCGTTTGATCAGTGCCAGGGAAAAGCCCTGTTGGCTCAATTCGCGGATCTTGCGCAGTTGCTCCAAGTGGTTTTGACTGTAAAAGACGCAGCGCCCCTCGCGCCGTGGGGCTGGCAGGATGCCTTTTCCTTGGTAAAAGCGGATGGTGTCAATGCTGAGCTTGGCGGCTTGGGCCAGTTCTTCTACTCGATACTCCATGTGAATACTCTAAGAGTAAACACTCGTATTGTCAGCCCGAAATCAGCATTTTTGGCAAAAAAGATGCCAAGAATTCGCCGCCATTGTCGAAAAAGTGGAGGCTTCCTCTGGGGGTGGGGCGTACCCTCCCCGCTGACCCGTTCTTCCACAAAGAGCTGGGTCTCTACCAGGGAAAGGAGCCAGGGCCGTTGTGCAGTCCGCTGGCTAAAGCCGAGTCGAGAGTGTCGTAGGTGGGAGTGGGCAATGAAGATCATCATTGTGGGGGGCGGGTTGGTGGGTGCCACGCTGGCGGAGAAGCTCTCCGGCGAGGGGCATGATATCACCCTGATTGAAGGCGACGCCGTTATGGCGCGTGAACTTACAGACCAATTAGACGCTCATGTAATTGAAGGCAATGGCGCAACGGCGGACATGCTGCGCCGCGCGGGGGTGGAAAGCGCCGGGCTGCTCTTGGGGACCACAAACTCTGACGACGCAAATATGGTTGTGGGGGTGCTGGGCACACAATTGTTTAACGTGCCCCAAGTGGTGGTTCGTTTGCGGGACCCGAGTTATTCCGAAGGCTTCTCCCTGCTTCATCGCGAGCATCCCAGCGAATACGTGTGCGTCAATCCCGACGCTGCCGCAGTGGATCGTATCTTTTCCCTTTTGGAAGTCCCCGGTGCCTTGGATGTGGCTTCCTTTATGGACAACGACCTGGTCGTGGCGGGCTTTCGCATTGCCGAGAGTTCGGATTTTGCCGGGCTGCAAGTGGTTCATGTGCAGTTGCTCTTTGCGGGTACACCCACCTTGGTTGTGGCCATTCGACGTGCGGACAATCGTTGGGTGATTCCTTCCGGGCAGGATGAAATCATCCCAGGAGACCTGGTCTACTTCGCCATCGCACGAACGGATTTGGATAACGTGCTTTCTCTATTGGGTGAGGAACGAGAACAGCGCCAACACATCATGGTGGCGGGTGCCGGTCGCGTGGGCTTGGAGTTAGCCAAGCGACTGGAGGATGTGGACGCCAGGGTCGTCCTGGTCGAGGAGAATCCAGATCGAGCGCGGAAAGCCGCAGAGGTTCTCAAACATTCTCTGGTGATTTGCGGAAATGTGACAGACCAGACGGTGCTGGAAGAAGAAGAGATCGAGCGTGTGTCGACCTTTGTGGCGGCTTCCTCAGACAACGAGAACAATCTGGTGGCGGGTTTACTCGCGAAACGCCTCGGTGCCAGTCGCGCTTTTGCGCTCTTGGATAATCCGGCCTTGGTGCATCTGATTGGCGATGTGGGCATCGACGCCGTGATCAGTCCGCGCTTATTGGCCATCGGGTTGATCCTTCAACACATTGGCGGTCGAAATGTCCACTCCTATGCGGCGCTTTTGGAAGATGAGGTTGAGATTATGGAGGTGGATGCCGTCAGTGGCAGCAAGCTCACCTCTGGAGAGTTGGCCAATATCGGTTTGCCGCGCGGGGTGATTGTTGCTGCCATGCGTCGTGGTGAAAAGCTATTGGTGCCCCGGGGTGGCGACCGAGTCGAGCCCGGTGATCGAGTGTTGATTATCTCAAGCACAGAAAGTGCGGCCAAGGTATCGGAGTACGTTGGCTCGTAAGGGCGAGCAGCCTTTGTATTAGACGTCGAACAGACATCTATCGGCCATTGATTAGAACGTGAGAGGGACGATGAATCTTCGATTGGAAATTCGGGTTCTAGCTGGACTGCTCGTGCTGTTGGGGCTGTTTCAGTTGGCCCCTGTTGCGACCGCCCTTTACTTCGATGAACCCTTCTGGCCATTCTTGTCCGTGGGCTTGGGTGGGGTTCTCTTCGGCCTGCCTCTGATGTGGTACTCCAAACCAGAGGACCGGCGCATTCGCGCCCGAGATGGTTTCCTGGTGGTGAGCCTGGCCTGGATCCTGGCCTCCTTGTACGGCGCCTTGCCCTATCTCACCACGGGGGCCTTGGGTCCTGTGGATGCCTTCTTTGAGTCCGTTGCAGGATTTTCCACCACCGGTTCTACGGTCATTACGGCCATCGAAGCGCAAACCCACTCGCTCTTGCTGTGGCGTTCCTTGACGCAGTGGTTGGGCGGTATGGGGATCATCGTGTTTACCATCGCCATTCTTCCCTTGTTGGGCATTGGAGGAATGCAGCTCTTCAAGGCTGAAATGCCGGGCCCTGTGGCTGACAAAGTCAGCCCTCGTGTCGCGGCGACGGCTCGGCGACTGTGGCTGATTTATGTCGGGTTTACCGGTGCAGAATGGCTGGCGTTGCGCTTGGCCGGGATGTCTGGTTTCGACGCCCTGTGCCATTCATTTACCACTGCTGCATCCGGCGGGTTCTCTACACGTGATGGGTCCATCGGCGCCTTTGACTCTCCATTGATCGAGTGGATCATCATTTTCTTCATGCTCATGGCGGGTATCAACTTCGTCTTGCATTTCCGATTGCTGACGGGTCGCTTTCGAGCGGTTTGGGAAGACTCCGAATTACGTTACTTCCTGGCCGTCATTGCTGTGGCCAGTGCAGTCTTTTTCTTCGTGGTGCCCCAGGTTCAGGGTATGGAAGGTTCCATTGGCGTTCGCGAGGCCCTGTTCAACACCTTGACGATTTTGACGACGACGGGTTACACCACCTCTAATTTCGAGGCGTGGCCCAGCCTGGCGCAGATGATTATTTTGCACCTGATGATCTTGGGGGGGATGTCGGGGTCGACCAGTGGCGGTGTGAAAAGTTTGCGCGCGCTGTTGGGCTTTCGCGCCTTGCGGGTATCCTTCGCTCGCTTGATTCATCCCCATGTGGTGCGGCCTGTGAAGTACGGTGGCAAGCCTGTGGATGACAAAGTCATCGGCGCCATTTGGTCTTTTTTTACCGCCTATGTCTTCATTGGAACTTTTTGTGCTGCCGTGGTGGCCTTTGCTGGTTACGACCTGGTGACCTCGATTTCGGCCTCGCTCTCTGCACTCAGCAATATAGGTCCAGGCTTGGGTGACATCGGCCCCACGGATCACTTCGCGCATTTCCCCAGCTATGTGAAATTTACACTTTGCTTCGGGATGATCGCCGGGCGACTTGAAATCTTCACCTTGTTGGTGCTCTTCCAGCCGGAGTTCTGGCGCCGTTAGCTAGAGCCGCATTCGCTGTGTGGGGCGGCGCGAAGCTTTCCAGTTGACCAGCGCCCCGAGAATCAATTGCAGGAACATCCCGGCCGCAAGAATGGCTGCGCCACGCACCATCATAGGTGACCGGTCGCCACCTTCGATCCGAGCTTGCAATTCGATGTTCTGGGCCCGCAGTCGCTCCAGCTCCTGTTTTTGTGAGCCGCTCGTACTGCTGAGTTCCTGCTTCGTGGCTTTGAGACTCTCGGCTTCACTATCCAGGGCTTGCAATTGTTCGCGCAGGCCGGCTAGCTCGCTTTCGAGTGCCACCTTTACCGTTGCGTACTCGGCTTCGACTCTCTCCAGCTCAATCATGGCGGGAGGTTCAGGCTTGAGGTAGCCGCGCTTGATCCAGCCTTCTTTTCCGTCCTCCAGTCGAATCTGGGTCCATCCTTCCTTGCCACCGATAATGGTGACCTTGTCCCCGGTATTGATTCCGGTCAGGGGCCTGGCGTCGCCGGGTTTCGCGTAGACCGCGGCGGTTAGGGTGCCCTTCATCCAACCAATTTCTGCGGCGTGGCTGGGCCAGGCCGGAGCGATCAGGAGGAGGCTGATGGAGGCTGCGAGGATCAGGCCAGGGGCCAATCTTCGATGGTTTTCCTTAAAATGGTTCACAAGGTGTTTCTCCGTTTCGGTACGTGGTTCCCTTCAAGGAGCATTCCGTATTCCGGGCTCTACGAGGGTGTTCTGCCTTGAAACCCGGCCACAGGGCGAAGCCAGGGCTCATCCTACAGCCCCAAAGATACAAATCAACCGGAAAGCCGACCTGGGCTTGATTCTGGGCAGAGCCTCCTCGGTATTCATTCGTTACAGTCCGTTTCTACTGGGGAACGGGGGTATTCCCGCCTAGCATAGGATCTTGCAAGTACAGAAAACAGAAATTTTCGAAGGAGAGTGGAATGCACTTTGCGCAACGAATCGTATTGTCCCTGAGCCTGATTTTCATGGTTATGGGTTGTCAGCCCGAAGAAGGGGCAAAAAAAGAACAGGTCAGCCTGGATACCATCGATCAGAAGGCTTTTTACGGCATGGGCGTAGCCATGGCCAAGATGACAGAACAGCAGTTCGCTGCCTTCGAGCCCACAGCCGAAGAGCGGGAGCTCGTCATGGCCGGTTTCCGTGAGAGCTATATCGATCAGATGCCACGCGTGGATTTGGAAGAGATCAATGTAGAGCTTGAAGCCTGGGCGCAGGTCCGTGTAGAAGAGGCCCGATTGGCGAAAATGACCCCGGAAGAGCGTGAGCAAGCTCGCATTGAGCAAGAAGCTGCGGACAAGCTGCGAGACGAGGCTGCCGCCGTTGGAGAGACTTATTTGGATGAGGCCGCGGCTAGCGAAGGTGCTGAGCGGACCGATTCAGGTTTGGTCTATCTGGAAATACAGGCCGGCGAGGGCGAGAGCCCGGCGGCTGAGGACATGGTCAAGGTGCACTATGAAGGGAAGACGCAGGACGGCACGATTTTTGACAGCTCCTTGGAGCGTGGTGAGCCCGCTGTGTTCCCACTGAATCGTGTGATCCCCTGTTGGACCGAAGGTCTCCAGAAGATGAAGGTGGGTGGTAAGGCTCGTCTGGTTTGTCCCTCCGACATCGCGTATGGGGATGCAGGCGCACCTCCCAAGATTCTTGGTGGGGCTGTTTTGAGCTTTGAGGTCGAGCTGTTGGAGATCATGGAAGCTCCTCCTGCACCGGAGTTGCCGGGCCAATAGTCTGGCAGGAGGGCGATGGGTGTCGGGCTTCCTGAAGAATCTCTTAGCTCCCTTTATCGGTAGAGGTGACGAGGTCCCTCGCATCTTTACCGAGGAGGAGAAGATTCTTTATGCCTTGGGCCACGCTCTCTCGGAACAACTGGATGGGTTGGAGCTCTCGTTGGAAGAGCTCCAGCTCGTCAAGTTGGGCTTGCAGGATGGCGTCCAGCACAACAGGCCGCGCGTCGAGTTGCGTGATGTGCGTCCTAAGCTAGAAGCCTTTTGTGCCGCGCGGCTTCATCCCGAGCGCTTCGAAAGCGCCGAACACACCGGACACATAGTCGAAGAAGGCCCGCGCTCTTGGACTGAACCCGCCCACGAAGCCGCAGCTAACAGCTCCGGGCAAGCTCAGCAAATGAGCTTTATCGACGACCAACCGACCCCCGCCCCACAGATCACCACCCCATCCGGCCTGATTATTCGAGAGATTGTGGCGGGTACGGGCGAGCGCCCCGGCGAGCTCAGTGTGGTCAAGGTGCATTATCACGGCACGCTTTCCGATGGGACGGTCTTTGATAGTTCCGTGGAACGCGGAAAGCCGGCCAGCTTCCCGCTGAACCAAGTCATCCCCGCCTGGACCGAAGGTTTGCAACTGATGGGTGTGGGTGGGAAAGCCCTGTTGATTTGCCCGCCTCAGCTGGCCTATGGAGACCGGGGCGCACCGCCCGCCATTCCTCCGAAGGCGACGCTCCACTTTGAAGTCGAATTGCTCGACATTGTGAGATAGAGATTGTGAGATAGGCATTGTGAGATGGTGGCTTGGCGCGTTGGATTGATTTTCAGGCGTCGGGAAGAATGCTGCGCAGTTCGTCGGGTGTGAGAGCGTAGGTCTCGTTACAAAACTGGCAGGTGATTTTTGCGGGATCCCCTTCGTCCGCCATGCTGCGCAGTTCCTCACGACCCAAGAGCGACATGGCTTGCAGCATGCGTTTCTGATTGCAGCGACAGCGAAAAACAGGTGTGAGTTCGCTGCTGGCCGCCACGCCTAATCCTTCCAGTAAGTCAGCGGCGAATTCCTCGGCGCTCTTTCCTGCGAGAACCAACTCCGTCGGGTTGGGTAGATTGAGCACGTTTTTTTCAACCAGAGCCAATGCGTCGTCATCGACACCGGGCAGGGCTTGCACCAGGAAACCACCAGCCGCTTCTACTTGACCCTCTTTGTCCAAGGCCACTCCCAACCCTATAGCCGCCGGGTTCTGCTCGCTCTCGCTTAAGTAGTAGGTGATGTCTTCCGCGACCTCGCTGGAGACCAGGTGTACGACGCCCCGGTAGGGTTCTTTCCACGTGGGATGATTGCGGTCCACTGTGAGTAACCCGATGCCAATGGCGCCAGCCACATCCAGCTTGCCGTTCTTGAGAGCTAGCTCGACGGCCGGGTTCTCGACGAAGCCCCTCACTCGCCCCGTATTGTCGCCGTCGGTGGTGAGGGTACCGAGGGGGCCGTTGCCGTTAAACTGCAGCTGTACAGTCTCGCCGTCTTGGGTGCGCGAGGCGACCAGCAAGGTGCCCATGAGCGCGCGCCCCAAAGCGGCACTGGCCAGGGGGGAGGTTTGATGTCGCTCCGCAGCCTGTTTCGTTAGGCTCGTTGCGACAAGCGTTCGGACGGCGATACCGCCCTCTTGGGCGACGGCGCGAAACAACTTGTCGGGTGGGCTTGTTTTGCTCATGGGCGGCAGGGTACCGAGTTTGTCGAGCAAGACCAGCGTGATGGTTTTCGAGGTGCCGGGAGTGCCCGGATTTGTAGCTGCCTGCTACTCTGGTCGATCTGTCGATTCGGTGCTTTTTTAGAGGCTTGAGCCCGCAAAAGCTAAGAAAAACTGAAATTTTGCCGACTAGATTTGTGACAGAGAAAAGAGCCAAGTGGAGCCAGGATGAGCATTCCTCATATTCAGCCCAGCCATAGTTTGAAAGAAGTGAAGTATGAGATTCGCGGTCCGTTGGCTCGCCGAGCCCATGAGCTTGAGCGCGCAGGCTACGAGATTATCAAGCTCAATATTGGCAACCCCGGAGCCTTTGGCTTCCGCGCTCCCGAAACCCTGCGCCTGGCCTTGGTCGAGAACCTGCCTTCCTCGGAAGGCTACTGTCATCAGAAAGGAATTTTCCCCGCGCGCGAAGCCGTTGTGATGCAGCAGCAGAATCGCGGTGTGATGGATGTCTCTGCTGAGGAGGTCTTCATTGGGAACGGGGTGTCCGAGCTGATCATGATGTCCATGCGCGCACTGCTCAATAATGGCGATGAGATCCTGGTCCCGAGTCCTGATTATCCCCTGTGGACAGCGGCTGTTGTGATTCATGGCGGCAAGGCGGTTCACTATCCCTGTCGGCCCGAAAATGGCTTTGTACCGGATGTCGACGAGCTTCGGAATCTCATTACCGAGCGCACCAAGGGGATTGTTGTGATCAATCCCAATAATCCGACGGGATCCGTTTACCCCGCCGAAGTGTTGGAGGGAATCGCTCGCCTGGCAGAGGAGAATCACCTCACTGTATTCAGCGATGAGATTTACGACCAGGTGTTGTACGAAGAGGCGCCGTTCATTCCCATGGCGACCTTGGTGAAGAAGGCTTTGTGCCTCACTTTTTCAGGTTTGAGCAAGGTCTATCGGGCTTGTGGGTTGCGCGTGGGCTGGATCATTTTTAGCGGGGAACGCACTCACGCCAGCGAGTATATGAATGCCATTGAGTTTTTGGCGTCCCTTCGCTTGTGCTCCAACGTGCCAGGGCAGTGGGCTGTGCAAACGGCTTTGGGTGGCGTGCAAAGCATTCAACAACTAACGGCCGTCGGAGGGCGCTTGTACCAATCCCGCGCAGCGGTGATTGAGGCGGTGAAGCGCAGTAAATACTTGCACCTGGAAGAGCCGCGAGGAGCGATGTACGCCTTCCCTTCCGTGAACGCAAAATTGCTGCCCGAGTTTGACGATGAGCAGTTCGCCATGGACTTATTGGAAGACAAGCACGTGCTCGTCGTTCCTGGCAGTAGCTTTAGCTTTCAGGATCGGCGTCATTTCCGCATGACCCTCTTGCCCGACGGCAAGGTGATCAACGAGGTCTTCCTGCGCATTGAAGCGCTATTGGACGACTACGCGGCGAGATGACAGAGATGAGTGAATCCAAGTCCATCGAAGAATACACCTTGCTCACTTTGCGCATGCTTTCGGAAAGCAAAGACAGCTGTGCGACACCCGAACAGCTACAGAGCGCCTTGGGCTTGGACATTTCGGCGACTTCGGAAGTGGTTTATTTCCTGGAAGAATCTGAGTTGATTGAGGTGGTGCGCGACGCACAGGAAGCTCCCTTGGACTTTTCCCTGGTCCAACTCACCTCTCGGGGACGGCTTCACCTGGAGCGAAAACGCAACCGGCCTCCTACAGAGGCGGGAAAACGCTCTGTAGAGCACTTTAAACTCGCCTTGGCCGCCTGTCTGGGGGCCTTGTTGGTGGGGCTGCTGGCCTGGGGTTTGAAGGGCTAGAGGCCCAAATAGCCTGCATTTCCAAGCGATTACACAATTCCATTCTTTTTGTAACAGCGAGTCTATTGGTAAAGACCGATGCTTGATCCTCCGAAACATTCGGGTAGGCCGAGGAATTGTTCTCGGTGGTCAAAGGAGATTAAGCAGTGCGCCTCGTCGCTTGTTCAACATGTCACGCTCAATACGATGTCACGAATGTGATTGTCGAAGAGTTTCCGTGTCGTTGCGGCGAGACCTTGCGCAATCGTCTGCTGAAGGGCGTGGAGGTCGCTGTGCAGCGCTGCAGTTCCTGTGGCGCCATTGTGACCAACCCTTCGGATGAAAGCTGCGATTACTGCGACGCGATCATCGAACGCGATTTCGACAAGCTGAGTTTGATTTGCCCGGAATGCTACTCACGTAATGCAGAACAGTCTCGCTTCTGCACCGGTTGCGGTGTGGGCTTTCAGCCTGAGGCCATTCAAGTCAGCGGTAAAGAATTGCCGTGTCCAGAATGTGAGAGGTTGATGCCGCCCACCGCTATCGCAGGCGTGTCGGTGAACGAATGCGGTAAGTGCCATGGGCTTTGGGTGACGGGCAACGCCTTTGATTTGTTAGTGAACCGTGCCATTGAGGCTCGAAAAAACAATCACGCGTTGCAACTGGGTGAGGTGAAGCCTCGCGTGTCGGGGGCCAACCCTGTGCAGCAGCAGGTTCAGTATCGGCGTTGCCCTTGCTGTGAGGGTTTCATGCACCGTCGGAACTATCGCAAGCGCTCCGGCATCATCATCGATCAATGTGCGGATCACGGGACCTGGCTCGACGCAGATGAACTCGAGCAGATCGCTGGTTTTGTTTTGAGTGGTGGATTGGCAGACCAGCCCAGCCAGAGTGCGGAAGAAAAACGTGAGGCCGAGAAGCGCGCGGCCCAGGCTTTCGAACGCTACACGACGGGTGAGTCCGTCTTTGTAGGAGAAAAAAAATCAAGTCGAGGAACGGGAGGCGGCATTCTCGGTTTCTTGACCGATGCATTAGAAACGATTCTTATAGACTAGCAATGGAGTTTAGGACAGGACGAAGTTTCTTCCTGGCAAAACGAGGAGAGTAGACATGGGTTTAATGGAAAAATTACGAGCTGAATTAGTTGATATTGTCGAGTGGGTTGATGATAGCCACCACGCGTTGGTCTGGCGCTTCCCTCGTTTTCACAATCAAATCAAGCACGGTGCACAACTCATTGTGCGCCCCGGCCAGTCGGCCTTATTCGTTCATCGCGGAAAGATTGCTGATGTGTTTGAGCCAGGCCAGTACAGGCTCGACACGAAAAATCTCCCCGTGCTCAGCACGCTGGCGGGATGGAAGTACGGTTTCGACAGCCCCTTCAAGGCGGAAGTTTACTTCGTCAACACCACGCAGATCACCGATCTGAAATGGGGAACGCCCAATCCGGTCATCATGCGCGATGCTGATTTTGGTCCCTTGCGTGTGCGCGCCTTCGGTAACTACACCTTGCGCGCCACAGATCCCAAGGCCTTGATTGAACACCTGGTGGGGACCGATTCAGAATTCAATGCCGATGAGATCAGTGAGTTGTTGCGCTCCATCGTCAGCCACTCCTTCGCCGACATCATTGCCAATAGTGAAATCCCGGTCATGGACCTGGCCGCGCATTACATGGATTTGTCGGAGTCCTTGCGACAGGCCGTGGTGCAGCGGGTCGATGATGAGTATGGATTGGACCTGCCCAAGCTCTTTATCGTGAACATTTCGCTGCCCGCCGAAGTGGAAGAAGCGTTGGATACGCGCAGCAGCATGAGCATGATCGGCGACATGAACCGATTCCAGCAATACGAGATGGGACAGGCCATGAGCGTGGCCGCTGCCAATCCCGCCGGTGGATTGGCCGGTGCGGGCGTGGGTCTCGGCATGGGAATGGCTATGGCGGGGCAGATGGCGCCAGGTGCCCCCGCTCCGGCGGGCTCGCCCACACCCCCTCCCGTGCCACAGGGATCGATGTGGCATGTAGCCGCACAGGGACAATCCAGCGGGCCCTTTAGCATGGCCCAGATTCAGGAGGGCATTGCATCGGGCCAGATGAGCGCGGTGACGCTGGTTTGGTCGGCTGGAATGGGCGCTTGGGAGCAGGCCGGAAACGTGCCTGCGTTGGCGGCTTTGTTCCAGGCTGTGCCGCCTCCGGTGCCGAGTAGCTAGGATTTCCAGTCAGCCTGCAGGCCCCGAAAAGGGTCTGATTTAGCGGTTGAATCTACCCCTGGGTCAGTAGCTTTTGTTTTGCAGCGAGCTACTCTACTGACCCAGGGGTGGTGTCGTTTAGAACGGTTGAAAGTTTAGTGCGAAATGAGTTTGGAATTTGAAATTGACGTCGCGTCTCACTTGGTGAATGTGACAGGAGTTCGCGAGAGCAGCGTTGGGGAAATCCGCGAGGCGGTGGAAGCTTGTGTGGAGGATCCCCAATTTGATCGAGGCATGCAGGTCTTGGCTGATTTTCGCGATTTCCGCTGGATCCCTTCGACACGAGAGCTGAAGGAAGTGGCCGAATTCATCAGCTCCATTCGAGGTAAACGTTGTCCTCGTACTGCCTTGGTGGTTTCCAATGACTTGCTCTATGGCGTCGCCCGCATCTTCTCTTTGCTCGCCAAAACCAAAGGGTACAGCACGAAGCCTTTTAAAGATCTGCCCGCGGCACGTGCCTGGCTTAAGCTGGACAACTAGAGTCTCCTTGAACGCCTGTTCGATCATTTAAATCCGTTTGCACGACATAGCCCCAAACAGGGGAGGACCACAGTCATGGGCATCAATTGGTTCCCCGGCCACATGAACAAAGCGCGCAGGGAAATCGCCAAGGCGATGCGCGAGACGGATCTTGTGATTGAAATTCTCGATGCCCGCCTGCCCTCGGCGAGCCAGAACCCCATGTTGCGACAATTGCGTGGCGGAAAACCTTGCATCAAGGTCCTCAATAAATCTGATCTAGCTGACGCCACAGTGACCCAAGCCTGGATGAAAGAATTTGAGCGCGAAAAGGGCGTGCTGGCCTTGCCGCTTTCGGCCAATCGTTCTTCCGAGGCCAATCGCTTGAACAAATTGTGTCAGCGCCTGGTGCCGGATCGAGGCGTGGTGGGCAAACCCATTCGCGCCATGGTGGTCGGCATTCCCAATGTGGGGAAATCCACCTTGATCAATTCGCTCAAGGGGCGAAGTGTCGCCGATGTAGGAAACAAGCCCGCGGTGACCAAACGGCAACAAACAGTGGAGTTGGGAAAGTTCATCGTCGTGTCGGATACGCCAGGGGTCCTCTGGCCAAAGATCGAAGACGAGAGCGACGGTTACCGCTTGGCCGCCACGGGTGCCATTGGCGCCAATGCCATGGACTATGTGCAGGCAGGCCTGTTTGCGTTGTCTTATTTGTCTGTGCATTACCCGAAAGAGCTCAAAGCACGTTACAAGCTGAGCGAATTGCCGGAAGGTTCGGAAGCGATATTGGAAGCCATCGGCGCCAAGCGAGGCTGCTTGACCAAGGGCGTGGGTGTCGATCTGTACAAAGCGGCCGAACTGATTTTGAATGAATTGCGCAGTGGGAAGATTGGCAAGATCAGCATGGAGCGCCCCCCGTCAGTAAAATAAGAGCTACTTTGAAGAGGTTCGGTTCTTTGTCCCTCGCAAAAACCTCATCGGCACCGAACTCAGACTAAAAGTGAAGCTGATATAGTCCAAGGGCCATGGGTTTGATGCGAATTGAATTGGATTGATCGCCAAAAACGTGAGGGCTTCGGAATTAGGACGCACGGGTGCATTTGATCTTTGTGGGTTCATCCACGATCAGACTGGATCTATGCAGCGTGGCGTTCGTAAAGGTGATGCAAGCCGCCGAGAACTGGAATCGAGATGACGTTTCCGTTGTAGGGCGTTTGCTTCCTTCGGCCTTCGGGAGAGTCTTTGTTGAGGCTCAGGTGGGTGCGTGACTCGTTGTAGTAGATCGCGTATTCCTTGAGCACCTGACGGGCATGGCGCTCGTTGATGGGGATTATGTGGTTGAAGCATTCGCGGCGGATCGAACCGATGACGCGCTCGACATAGGGGTTTTGCCAGGGGGAGCGAAGGGCAGTTTTCTTGTCTTGGATGCCCATGCTGTCCAGCCGTTTTCTGTAGACTTCACCATAGATCTTGTCGTTGTCGCGAAGTAGGTAGGTGGGTGCTGTGTCCCAAGGAAAGGCTTCGGTCACTTGTTGCGCGGTCCACTGCGCCGTGGGGTGCGTGGTGACAGCGGTGTGAAGGATCTTTCTTCGGTCGTGTGAGAGCACCACAAAGCAAAAGAGCAGCTTGAATCGAAAGGTCGGGAGTACAAAGAAGTCAACCGCACGGATTTCCTTGGAGTGATTGGCCAGGAAGGTTTTCCAGGATTGCGATGAGGGCTTGGCTACTCTGACTCGGTATTTCCTGACAGTCGCATCGCTCACCTTGATGCCAAGCATCTTCAGTTCACCCTGAATGCGTGGCACGCCCCAGTTGGGATTCTCGCGGCTGATCTTTCGGATGAGTTCTCTTGTCTCCAGTGGAATCAGGGGTCGGCCTGCTTTCTTCTGGCGGCATTTGAATCTCCATAACAGCCGGAATCCTTTGCGGTGCCAGCCTACGACGGTCTCCGGCTTCACAATCACGAGAGCCTGCTTCCATGAGGGCAGGGTGCTCCGCAGCAAGACCCAGAGAGATCGATCCCAGGCGTTTAATCTGGGTCGTGTGGGGTTGTTCCGGTGAAGTACCGCAACTTGATGCCGCAAGGCTTCGATTTCAAGTTGGAGTGTGGCTCGGGAGCGAGGAAAAAAGTGGAGAGCGAGAATCCAGAAGAGCGTGCGCAGCAGGAACAGCATTTGGGGAGGATTACACAGGTGAGGTGTCATGCGAGTTTTAACTCAAAAGGTGATATGACCCGGCCCAGGGCAAGGCAGGCTAAGACTCATCCCATGGCTTCTCCTTAAACCGTGTGAGATCTTGGCTGCCATGCAAGATAGCGACGATGAAAACTTTGTCTGATTTGACGAGGTAGATGATTCGGTAGCCGCGGAAGATCTGTTCGCGAACGTCGGATCGGTCGGCTTCCGGTACAACTCGACCAAGATTAGGGAAGGTTTCGAGCTTCTCGATGTTGACGAGGAGCTTTTCTATAAATTGCCGTGCGTAAAGTGGGGAGTCCTTCGCGATGTAGTCTCGAAGGTTTGTCACATGTTCTCGTGCGGCTCTTGACCATTCAGTCCGCATTGCTTAGCAATTGCCGCTTCACTTCTTCGTGGGGGATGGTGTGACCTTCCTCGATGTCCTGGAGCCCGCGTTCGATCTGTTGCTTCACATACAATTCATACATGATGTCTTCGAGCGTTGCTTCGTCCGGCAAGTGGTCGATGAGGCGTTTGGCGGTCTCTTTGGCAGTGCTTGGCATGGAAACTCCTTAGAGGTCGGCGGATGGCAGCCTCTTTTTCTTGCTTTAAGGATAGCATCGATGTGCTCATTTTCCGCCGCAAAAAATCTGTCAGAGTAGGTTTCAGGAGTGTCTGCGTTCTCGATGCGGCGATTTTAGGCTGTTCAGGGCATTGATAGGCTGTCCCTCCCGAAAACTCCATCGACCAGAATTTTTGCAAGGTCTGAAGATCCCGATGGCTTGATCCACGGGGCCTGGCACAAACGCAGTTACGACAGCCGCGTAAAAACACAGCGCGACTTTGGTGAATCGCCCCGGGTTTGTCGGAGACTCCATAACTTGAGAGAATGGGTTCATAATGAAGAAAAATGAGGGCCGCTTTCAATGGGCCAGTCCCTTATCCGTTCCCCCGCTGGCTTTGTTCCCGCTCGCTGGCCAGTAAATCTTTGAGAATGGAAAGATACTGCTGGTAACTGCTTTCGGAGAGCACTCCCTCTGCCAGCGCGTTTCGCACACAGCACTCAGGTTCGCTGCGATGAAGGCAATTCGCGAAACGACATCCTTCCTCCAGAATCCCTTCAAACCCCAAAAAATAGGTTGCCAGTTGTCTTGAATTCAAGTCGGCGGGTCGAATGTCGCGAAAGCCGGGGGTGTCGATGATCTCTCCGCCACCGGGCAGGCGATCAAGCGTCGCGGTGGCCGTGGTGTGTAGACCCAGGCCGGAACTCGGATCAATGTCTTTTACTTCCAAGTCGATGTCGGGGAACAAGCCGTTGAGAAGGGAACTCTTGCCCACGCCGGTGATTCCAATAAATGCGGAGCGATGACACTGTCCCTGTC
>PIVT01000279.1 GCA_003353845.1 Pseudomonadota bacterium
TCACTTCACCCTGCAAGCTGTCACACGAAAGAAAATGGCAAGAATCGTATCAAGTAGTCGTATAAATCAGCGTTTTCTAATTGCAAACTTTTTTTTGGCAATCGGCGAATTGCGATTGCGATTGCGAGCGGCGGTTTGGCAATCGGCGATTGCAAACTGATTGCAATCAACCCGCTTCTCTCGCAATCGCAATCGCAATCGCAATCAGAGGGGTTTTCCGCAATCGCGCATGCAATCAGAGGGGCTTTTTCGCAATCGCGCATGCAATCACCCCGCTTCTCTCGCAATCGCAATCGCAATCAGAGGGGCTTTTTCGCAATCGCGCATGGCTGATCACCAAGCCACTACGTAAATGCGAACTGATTTTTCAATCACCCCGCAGACCTCGCAATCGCAATCGCAATTAGTGAGGCTTGTTCGCAATCGCGCATGGCTGATCACAGAGCTGCTACATAAACCCCAAGTCCAAGACCAAAATAAGTTCTAGTTCTAGTTCACGTGCCGTTTTCCGTTTGATGGCGCCCGGACCCCCAAAAGTCCAAAAGCCCCGCGCCTGGGCCCTCACCCTCAAGCCCCGAACAAACCGCAGGACCGCAGGCCGAGAGCGAGAGGCCGAGCGCCCATCTGTTCGTCTCTGTGTTGGTTCTTCTTCTTCTTCTCCTGTTTGTTGCTTAATGCCCAATCCTCTGGTTGCTGGTAGTGGTGCTTCCGTCTGGCTAGAGTCTCGCGTCAGGCGCCTGGCTGTCTTGCTTTGTGCTTTGGGAGGAGGCACCCAAGCCAAACCCCTATATGATGCGATTTTCCCATTACGAGGCATTTCGTGACTAGGTCCCTGGCTTCTGGCTTCACACACGCGCGGGCACTCTTTTCTCGCCCCGCCCCCCCCTTTCTTTTGTTTTTGCAGCTCAGCTCAGATTTCTGACTCCCAATCCGCGCGGGCTTTTCCTTGACGCGCGGGCTCTCTTGATTTCAGCTAATTATCACTTACTCTTCTGCGGCCCTCCTTGAAGCCATCTCCCCAGACGCCCGAACACGCGCACCTATCGCTTCTTCGCAGGCCCGTCCTCGGAAGCCCCCTTCTCTAGGACGGGCTCGGGATCGACTACCGTCATGTTGAAGGCCTGCAGGTGCTTGACCCTGTGGCTGTAGTTCTCCCGCATGAACTCCATAAACTCCCTGTTCATCCGCAACATGACCAGCATCTCGAGCACCTCATCACCGAGGCGCGCGTTAGAATCGTCCAGCGTCAGGTTGGCCCCCGAGATGACGCGCTCGCAGTAGCTCTCGGCATTGAGCGCGCCGATCTGGCCATCTGATGAGCTCGCCATCACGGGCAAGAGACCGTAAATCTTCCGGTCCGCGTCCTCGGTGACGATCTGCTTGTAGACAACGCCGATGTCGACGCCAGCCAGGTCCTGGAGCCAATCCTGCAGGCGCCGGGGTTAAAACGGCCATGGTTGTGAGACAAACCATCGACAGTGCGTCTATTTAAGAGCGACTACTAGTAGGTGTGGGGCCTCATGTAGGGAATTCAAGGGGACACTTACGGGGTCATTTGGGAGATCTGGGAAATGGCTTTGCCAGGGCACCTCGAGCTTGAATCATCTCTTGAACACACGCGGGAACTCATCCATAGCAGCATCGGCGTCCTTCTTCTGGAGCGTGTTTCCAAGTTTCTGACTTCGACTCCCTTTTGGTCGGCGTGTTACTGCGCGTCATATGACTGGGATTCGTCTTCCAAGTGTCATCGCTTTGCTCAGACGGTGCTCCGGCGGTGTCTGATGCACCTGCTCCGGCGGTGTCTGATGCACCCTCAGCGCTGTTCTCCATTGTGTGGCTGGATGCGTTTGGTCAGATGGTTTGGGTTTTTGGCGGGCGGCGGTGGTGTACGAAGCTGGTGAAGTCGTCTGTT
>PIVT01000044.1 GCA_003353845.1 Pseudomonadota bacterium
GGAGTGGGTTGAGAAAAGAGACATCCCTCGGGAGTGTGTGGATCCCCCGACGGGTAGTTTGTGAATCTCGGAGTCGACGACGAAGATCTCTTCGTGAAGCCCCAGGGCATTATTTCCATTCTTGTTGTTGTAGTACGATGCTTTTTGATTGCCGAGGTATATACCAAAACGGAACCCTTCGACATTGAGGCGCAGAAAGAGAATTTGCTTCGCGGTGCCTTCGTCCCCTATCGCAGTGCCGCCTCCCTGGCCTCGTAGATCCAAGTCCATGACGCGCCAATCTCTGATTGTGTTTTTGTTCGCTACCTGAAAGGCGCCACTCCCTACATTCCAAACCGGTCTAGCGCCGGTACCATAGGCACCAATCAGCCCCGGACCATTGGAGTGGAGCTTAACGGACCCAGACGGAGACCATGTTTCCCCGCGGCGGAATAGAATTTGAGTGTTCGATGTGATGTATTTGTTGGCGATGGCACTGGCATCCGAGCCGGTTTCATGAATGGCGCTTGGATCGGGGCAACCCGACCAGTTTGAAGTTCGGGAAACACACACCGTGCGGAAGCCGGCTTTCACGGGGTCGGTCACGGTAACGACAGTCGAGGTGGTACTCGACGCTCCAGCTCCATCGGTGACGGTTAGATTGACGACGTAGCTGCCAGGTTTTTCAAACACATGAGCCGCGATGGGTCCAATGGCATGATTTCTGCTGTTTCCCCGCCCCGAATATGGCCAACTCACATTTTCTTGGGCGGTATCACCGAAGCTCCAGGCATAGTTGAGGTGGATGAACGAATCAGTACTCGTGTTGGTATCCGTGGTAGTGGTTGCGTCAAAGTGGACGGCCAAGGGGGCTATGCCAGTGGTATGGCGGGCTTGAAGCCTGGCAGTAATGTTGTTCGCATTCGCGCTTTGGGCGCTAAAAGAGCCCATCAGGAAGAGTACGGCCGCGCTAAAAAAGAATTGGAAATACTTGTTACGATTCATGTGATCCTCGCTTTGGAGCGTTCGCATTACTGTTCGAGCGGAAGGCTATCACCGTCCGACAAGAAGAATATCGGAACTCCCAAACCCCTTCGATGTGATAAGCCCCACAATTGGCATAAAGATCCGTTAACTGGTTGTAAAACATCGAGAATACACGGAAGCCCGGCTTCGTGACTTCTTCCCGTTCTAGCCTCGTTGCAGCCGTTCAGCGGACTGATTTACGCCAATTGGCAAAGGTCAATATACACCCGATGAGCCCGGAATGGTCACTGACTCCGTCTTGATGTTCTTGGACAATTTCCAGGAGCATTTGCCGATCAAAAATATCGGCGATGACCTCGGACTCCTCTACCAGGACCTGGGCAACGAGTTCCCTCAGATCAGTACGATACCAGTTTGGATAATCGGTAGGGGATTGATTGGCACTTCCGTATGCCGTTCCGAGCACACCGGAGACTTTGCGCAAAGCAAAATCGGCTACGCGTTTGCCGAAACGCAGGCTTTGCGGTGTGGACAAGGGCAACCCCCGAGCCGCATCAGGAATTCTAGCTAAGCTGGGAAAGTGCGTTGCCTGCATATGAATGTAGGCTCGTTGCTCTAGCAGGTATTTCAGAGGAACCCGCTGCAGGAAGTCGAGTAGGCCTGGCGCGTAAAAGGGTGCTCTGACCTCGACGCGGGGACGAAGCAGGTGAGGGCCCATTTGGATAAAACGTCGTTGTCGTTCTTCGAGGTCGAAGCGATGGCAGCCCACCCAGGGGGGGGAATGGCCGAGCCCGTCGAAGTGGCTCTGTAATGCCGCGTGGGATTCGTAATCACTATTGGCCAGGAAGTCGGAGGTGAATAGCCGGGAGCGCCGGTCGGGGAGGTGCCAGCCAGTGGCGCGCTTGGCCACCAGCGCCTCCATGGCGATTTGGGGTTTTCGGGTCAGGGCCATTTTCCAGGCAAGGTGTCCCCCGGTGAAAGCGTCACCACCGAGTCCATCGAGAACGACCTCGGAATCTGTACCCAGGGAATCCAACAAGCTGGTGATGTGGTAGTGGTTGCAGCTCATCATGCCACCCGTCACATGAACGCCGTAGTCCAGCCATTTTAAAAGGTAGGAGCCATCGACATCGATGGTCTGATGCGGAATACCTGTTTGCCTGGCGAGTTCTTTGGCGTAATGAACATCGGGACACTGATCGGAGTTGCCAAAGGTGTAGCTGGCGATGGGTTTCCCTGTTTCGAGCAGGGCTCCCAATAAGGCCCTGGAATCCAACCCCCCGGAAAGAGGAAGTGTCACCTTGCTGTTGTGCTTTGTGTTCTCCTGCACCGATGCCCTTAGTTCCTCGGCCATCTTATCGGCGACATCGTCGAGAGAGAGCGTTGAATCGGGTTCGTAGCGAAAAGGTTGATGGTGTTGCTTAAGGTGTAGGCCATGAGGGTCGAAGGAAAGCACGGCGCCAGGCGGAAGACAGCGAACTTGCCGCGCAAAAGTTCGGTCGCCGAGGACTTGCTCAAAACTGATGAAATCCAAAAGGGCATCCGAGTCGATGTCCCAATGGAAAAAGTGAGCGGCGAGAAGGGGCGAAAATTTTGTAGAGAAGATGAGGCGCTGCGAATCCGAAAAATAGTAAACGGGGTGGTGCCCATAGGGATCTGAAAACAACAGGCACTGTTGCCCATCAGATTTGATCAGGCAGCCGGCTGAGGGAGCTTTGATACCGGATGGATCCTGAGGGAGAGATTCAGATGCCGCTGAGTGGCTCGCCTGGGAAGTCGACGTGGAAGTGTGTCGTGCGGCTTCTCCGATCCATGCCGAAGCTTGCTGCAACTCCCCGCCGGCAGGGGTGCAGGTCGGAGTGCAATAAGCAAGGTCTCTGGAATGGGCGGGTAAGACGCCGAGCCTGGCATTGGGTAGAGAGACAATGCTGGCGCGGGTGGCAAGCGGGGCTTCGAGTCTAGCTTGCAGGTTGTCGAAACCCGAAATGTTGTCAGGTGACAAGCCCTTGGGTTGGAAGATGCCGAACAAGTCAGGCATTCAGGGTTCCGCGCAGGCGATGAATCATGTAATTAAAACCCTCTCAGAGATGCTGCCCCAAAGGTACCCTAAGGCCTTCGGCCCGTCAGTAAGCGGGGCGGCGTTATGTCAAGCTGGCGAATTGAAACGCCAACTGGAGAGCAACGGTATTTTTTTCAAAAAGCAGGGGGGTGTACCGGGATTTGTCTGCCTCGCTACCCTACTGAAGAGGACAAGAAAGGGAGCCCCTGAATGAGATGGCAGCGCGTGCAGAAGGGAATGGTTTGATGGGGTTGCGGAAGTGGTTTCGCGAACTGCGATCGAAGTATCGACGTGGGAAATTGGGCGTGCCCGAGGGTGTTTCCGAAAAATTGCTTAAGGAGTTATGCCTCGAAAGGTTGGGAAGCCCCTTGGCTGAGGTACGGCACAGGCACTTGTCGGCGTGGAAAGCCTCGGGTTCATACCAATTGAAGATGCTCGCGCAGAATAAACAGAGGCTGACATTGATCGCAAAAGAGGCGCGATATACTCCCGATGAGATTCCTGCTTTAGTGGGACTTGGGATTCGCCCCGGTGCACCTGAGTTTGCCGTTCTTGGAGAGGCTGGACGCCATGGCAGCGAGCTACTGCCAGGAGTCTTCCATTGTGTCGAAGTCGCCGCCAATGAGCACTACAGCTATATCATGGAAGACCTGTCTGATGGGTATCGGATGGCGGATGACGAGGGCGACGTGGTCTTTTTGGCGGGTCAACTCCCGCGGCTGCATGCCGGTTTGCCAGCGTTGTTTTCTCAGGTGGAAGGCCGTGGCCTGATTCAATACGACGACGATTTTTCCAATGGACTCTCGGAATATGCCGCGAAGCAGTTGTCGAACTATGTAACTCGTTTCCCCAGCCCTTACGTCGATAGCCTTCGCTCTGTATTGCCTGAACTATCGAGCCTACGCATGAAGATTATGAATCAGAGGCAGGACTTCGGAGCACTCAAGCCGATTCACGGAGATTTCAATTCCTCCAATGCAATGATTCACAAGGCGACGGGGAACGGGATAAAGTTGATTGATTGGGAATGGGCTGGATATGGTTTGCCCCATGCCGATCTGGCTTCCCTGCTAAAGAGCGCAAGCACTGACGTGCAACAGAAAGCCCTGAACGCTTACATCCAAGCGGAACCGCGCTGTTCAACTGCGGAACATCACCTCTTGTACCATTGGGCCCAATTGGAGCGCGCTGTCTTGGACGCTTCCTTCCTGAGTGTTCAGCGCTGCCAGGCAGAGCACGATACTCATTTAAACCTGGGCTGGTGCGTTGAAAATTCATCCGACGTTGCATCAACTTGCTATGAATGGATTCAGCGCGAGATTGGGGACTAGTCCTTTCGCGCTTCGTCCATCACTCTTCGCTAGCCCGGACTAGGGGAAGATAATTGTCGGCTGGCCCGGCGGATCCAAGCTCGGGTCCGGGTCCTCAGGCGCGATCTCAGAGCCGATCACTTCAATACCAGAAATGACGGTACCCGATTTGTTTTGAAGAATGTCGAGGTTGAGCGTCCCGTCATTCACCTGCACCAAGACTTCTTCGACGACCGCGGTGTTGAGAGCCCCTGCGCTACGGAAAATGTCGTAATTCGAGAGAACGACAGTGCCTTCTGCTCGCACATCCGTGAGGCGAGCCCCTGAGTAATTGTAGGCTGTATGCATCTCGACGAAGTGCAGTCGCAAGCGATAGTCACCGTTTTGAATGGGAAGCGCATAACTGAAACCCGTTTGTCTGCTTGTGCTCCAACGCTGGGTTTGATAGAGCGAATCGTCAGGGGTACGGGAAATGTTCACGCTTTTTTCTGTCGCGATGCCGGTATTCGCGTAAGGCGCATCCGCTTTCCAAGGGTTGCCCGCGGCGTCGACGTAGTCGTCACCGCCTGCATTGAGTCGGTAGCTTGCGGCCGAGGTCCCGCCACCTGGTGGGGGTGGTGAGGTGCCTCCGCCATCGTCTGGCGGTGGCTCTGTTCCAGGATCCGAGCCACTGCTAGGGATGGAAGGATCATTGGGGGCGCTGTCGCTGGCATTGGGATAGCCGTCAGCGTCGTCATCGTTGAACCTGCGCGAATTGGACAGTGTGCTCTCACCAGCTTCATTGAAGGCACTAATGGCGACGACCTGAATTTCTAGATCGTCCACCTGGTAAGAGGGAAGAAACCATCCGTTGCTATTGAGCCCGAGGCTGCTGCCTTCGATCTGGACTTCGCGGTCCAGTGCAAAATTGCCGCTCTGCGTCCGCTTGTAAATTCGAAAGCCGACAATGCTTTCATCGCCAGCGTCGTCCCAGCTCAAGGTTTCCAGGCGGGCGCTCGCTTGATTGGCGAGGCCCAGCAGCAAAAATAGGCTGCAAACTAAAGCCGTGAAGAATTGTCCATGGTATTTCATGTGGTCACCCTGTGCTTCTCATCTGTCGTCTAATCTAATCGATTCCGCGGGTTAGGGGGATTGTTTCCTACTCCGTCGCCGCTTGCCAATGTATATATCGGTTACTGGGGGGGGGACACCGTGACAGAGATCACTCGGCAGTTTTCTCGACGGGCCAGCGGGTCTCAAGCTCTTTATTGAGCTGTTCCGCGAAATAGAGCAAGCGACTTCGTGCATCCACCTCCTGTCCAGAGAGGAGCGGGGTGCTCAGGCGGACAAGCGATCCGTCGGCTCGGCCCGTTTCTACCCGATTGAGCACATGATCCCAAGCAATATGGCTAGAACTCAGGGTGGTGTTTCCCCGGGATGAACGGAACCAGAAAAGCACGAGTCGACGCTCGCTTGCCTTCTCTACGACATATTCCGTCGCTTGATACTCGCCCAGATCACGTGGGGTAGAGGTTTCAATGTTCCAGCCGTGAGCTTCGTAACACACTTTAGGCCGGTGCTCAGGCTTTCCCCCGCGCTCTGTTCCGTAGTATCCAAGGTAAAGCCAGACCGGTTTCCCCAAATTGTTGTTGTAGGTTCGCTGAATATTGAAATCGGCGCGCAACATGGACTCAATGTTCTCAGGCATGGGAAGGTCCGACGATTCCCAGCCCCCGATTTGCTCAGAAAGGTTGGTTAAAGCTGAGGTGTCGAAAACCAGGCGGGGACGAATCTGCGAGGACCAGGCCAGGGCACCTACCGCCAGAAAAATCAGAAAGAGCAAAGCACTACTCGTGCGCTCGGACATTGCCTGCTCCTTTTTCCCGCCCTCGCACGATGAAAACCAAGGACAATCCTGCCACGCTGAACCACAGACCGTGGTCCAGCCAGACCCCACAAAGGGTTGTGGAACCGGCCAGGGTCAAACTGCAAGCGATGAACAACGCGCCCAGCTGAATGGGGATGGCCCAGGCCCCCCAAAGCAGCATCTTCAACACGAGGGAAGGGAAGGCCGTTGGCTTCGAATGCTTCTGTAATTCGCGCAGCCCTGCGAACCAGCCCAATCCAGTCAGCAGTACGAGTAAACTCAAGCCATTTTGTCCGGCACTGAGGCTTAAGCTTCCCGCCGCTGTCTGATAGCTGCAATCCACTGTCGTTGCATTGGGGGCGATCAGCTTTAATGGGAGACTGGCCAAGCTTAGAAAAACGCTGTTCAAGAAGGGTGCTGCCAATTTTAAAAGGGCGCTGGGAAGGGGAATCATCCAGAGCGCTAGCAGCGAGACGGGGAAGGAGGGGCGTCCGAGAATAAGGGCCAGTCCAATGACGGCAATGGGGATCCCCGGGCGTGCGAAGCGAATCAGTTCACTGCCCGCCAGGCTGGGCAAGAGAGTCAAGCACAAGCCCGAAAGGGTGAGCAGATAACCGAGTCCCGGCTGGGGTCGGGCAGCTTGCTCTTCAAGAGCCAGGGCCAATAACAGAAATGGAAAGAGCAAACTGTAATGGGCCCAAGGGGAAACAAGATGATATTTCGCGAGGGCAACCAAGCTGGGGGACAGGGCTCCCAAGAGAGCGAGCCAAAGCAGTTTGGTTTGGAACTCTGTTTTCCCCTTGATCGCTTGCATGTGAGATTCTCGCAAAGCTAAGAAGATTTGGGAATCACTCCAAGGACTGGGAGTTGAGTCAATTTTTCGATTTGGCGCGAAGAAATGATGAAGGGATCGAGCATTTCAAGGAGTGCAGCGATGAAAATCGCCAGCCCCAGGGAACCAATGATACCAGCCAACGCGTATTTCAGACGTTTGCCGTTGGCGTGTCTGGGGGGTTGAGCTTTATCGAGGAGAGAAAGTCGTGATCCCTGTTGGGCGCTTTCCAGGCTGTGCGCCAATTCAGCTTCTTTTACCTTGCGCAGGGAATCAAGGTAGTTCTCGTTTAGTACTGAAACGGTTTGCTCAAGCTTGGTCATCTCCGCTTGGCGTGCCGGTGTTCGCGCGACACGAGCATCGAGGTCTGTGATGTTGATCTCGACATCGGCGGCCTGTTTCCGAAGCAACTTGATTTCGTTCTCTGTGGCAGTGACCAAGCTATTGTGATCGAAGCCGTTCTTTTTGTACTGGCGCTCGGCAATGACGGCTTCCAAAGCGGTAATTTGACGACGGGTTGAAAGGACCGCGGGATGTTCCTCGGTGTACAGCCCCTCAACCTCTGCCAACTCATCTCGCAGTTCCTCAAGGCGCTCTTCTGAGGGCGAGAGATGGCGACCTTCCTGCAAGCCAAGGGTGATGGAGGCGAGCCTGCTTTCACTTTCGGAAATCTGGAGAGCCAGAGATTGACGCTGCTCTTGCAAGCGTTGCAGATGTTGCAGGTTGGATTCCAACTCACTGGGCAACTCACCGCGATACATCTGCTGAAAATTCGAAATAGCAAGATTTTCTTGCTCAAGCGCCGTTGTCGAACGCTCCAATTCCCTGCGCAAAAATTCGGTTGTGACCCGCGCTTGTTCACTGCGGCTACGCAAACTCTCATCGGCCAGGGCACTGGCCACGGAATTGGCGACCTTCGCCGCCATGACTCGATCGGTATGTTCGAAGCGGATGGCAAGGATTCGAGCGCCTTCCTGTCGCCGTTGCAGTTGAATGCCTTCCCGAGCTTTAATGACGACCTGTGTACGCACTAACGTGATGATTTCATCCATGGTCATGACTTCATGTAAATCTGGATAAACATTTAGCTCCGAAACCATCTTTGAAAGGTTTTCACGTGAGAGCACTTCGCCCAAGAGGGCATTGATGATCTGAAAAGTATCTTCCTGGACCGTAGAGCGAACCAGGTTTTCAGGAATGCGTTGGCGTTTGATCAAGATCGTGGCTTCGGCGGTATACATGGCCTGCTGACGAATGACAATAAACAGGGTGGCAAGGATCCCCAGGGTTATGGCTATGAGCATATAGCGCCAACGTCGACGAACCACGCCACGCGGATCCATCAAGAAGGCGGGAAGTTCAGAGCTCTCGTCCTCGTACTCAGGGTCGTACTCGCTATGATCCATCATCGGAGTCCTCCTGATCGGCCTTGTACAAGTAATATCCGTAATCCTGTTTCTTCCGCGGCAGAGGACCTTCGTTCAAGATGGTTCCAATAAATTTTTGAACTGGTAATTCACGCAGCGAATCTTCCAGGCTGCCTGTGCGGGTTTTCCCGTGTCGGACAACCACGGTCCATGCACCGGCTTGCTCTGCGATGATCACGGCATCGGGGACAAGCAAAATGGGTGGAGTGTCCAAGATGACAATGTCGTAGGCCTGCTCCAGTTCGGTCAAGACTTGCTTGAATCGGCCTTGGCCCAGGAGGGTGTGGGAATCTTCTTGGGCTTTGGTGGGCACGTACACGTCGAGGTTCTCAATGTCCGTTCTGAGCCGTGCACTGCTTAGGGGCTGGGTTGGGTCTGCCAGTACTTCGTCAATTCCAACGACGGCTTTTACCCCGAAGTTGTTCGCTACCGCAGGTCGTCGTAAGTCCAGACAAACGAGCGCGATGCGGCGGACTCCCGACATGGATGCCAGGGCCAGCGCCAGATTGCATGCGGTGGTGGTTTTGCCCTCTGAGCGCAGCGGTCCCGTAACGGCCAAGCTTCGGGCTTCGCACGTCTCGAGTTCACCGCGGACCTTGAGGGCCAACTTGCGGTAGGACTCTGACGCAGGACTTGAAGGGTGCAGCAGAACTTCACGACCGGAAATGCCCTCTACAATACCGCGGGCCACGGCCGTAGCCTTTTCCTGAGAATCGTCAGCGGGGAGGTTGCTTTGAGGAGCCGCCGTAGGCTGGGGAGAGGTCTCGGGGACGGGTCGCCCGGGCTCTTTTTCTGCCCTGCGCAATGCGTCGAGTATCTCACCCATTAGATTTCAAGCTCCGGTTTGTCTTGGTCTACTTCGGCTCGAAACTCGAACAGTTCACGAGATTTGCGTTCGACAAACGAAGCCGGGATTGGACGAATTTCTTTACCAAAGGCGGCGATCAGGCTGCGGTCGGCCAATAAGTTGATCAAACGCGGGCAGCCCAGGGAGTAGGAGTACATGATTTTTTCCACTCCGGGACCAAAGACTTCATCATAGTCGCCGCCCGCCACTTGGACACGGTGTTGCAATAACGGCAGCACTTCATCTTCTCGCAGGGGGCGAACGTGATGATCGACGGCGACGCGCTGCCGCAACTGTCGGAGATCGGGGGATGTCATCGTATGACGCAATTCCGGTTGGCCCGTCAGAACGATTTGAAGAAGCTTTTCGGAGTTGGTTTCGAGGTTGGAGAGCAGCCTGATTTCCTCAAGCGTTTTACGAGGCAGGTTCTGGGCCTCGTCGATGATCAAGACGGTATTGAGTCCGGCTTGAAGGCGTTCCATCAGCATGCTGTTGAGTGAGATGATGTAATCAGCCTTGGTTTCGAATTTCCCCTCTAAGCGGAATTCGGCTGCGACCAATTTAAACAGATCAATGGTGGATAACTCTCCCGTGTTGAAGACGAGAGCCGTTTCGGTCTCGGGGGGCAACTTCTCCAGCACGGCGCGTAGCAAGGTGGTCTTTCCAGAACCGACTTCGCCTGTAAGCAGTAGAAAACCCTTGCGTCGGGTAATCCCGTAATAGAGCACGGCGAGGCCTTCTTGGTGGGTCTCTGAGAGCCAGAGAAAGCGAGGGTCGGGCGTCAGGGAGAAGGGTAGTTCATTAAGACCGTAAAAGGCTTCGTACATGAATGTGCATTTAACCTTCTAAGCAGTTGACTTGCAAAGCAACTGCGAGCCATTCCACAAAAGCGGGGGGCGAACTCATGCCAGATCCAGAATCACTGTTGTTGATTCTTGCTGTGCACACAATGCTCAGGCTCCACTTTCCCCGGAGGGATTAAATCATATTGTAGGGTCTTGGCAAAGAACACGCTATGAACTCCACGCTACAGAAGGAGTCCTCACTTGTACTCTCTAGCACTTAACTAAGTACCATTCATCGCACTTTTGGGTTGAAAGTTTTGCTAAAAGTGGAATTTCACGTCACCTAAATCACCATAAAAGCACTATTCTTAGTGGGTTATTGTAAAGAGATACCTACGATTTGCCGTGGTTGCTGACCGGCGAAGCCAGAATTGTAAAAGTTAGCCATGGAAAAGAAGGTTTGAGGGAGCCGCTGGACAGATGCTGAGAGAGCACGATAGAACACTGCGGTCGCTACTACTTACTTCGGACATCGTTGTAAGCGTCGTGGTTTTCACAGGAATCGTCTTAACTTCTAAACTGCGGGTCGCTGGAGCGGATCCACAAACGATGAATGCTGCCCTGACGGCGCTCGGGGTTTTGGCATGCCTGGTTTGGCCGCTGATGCTCAATCTCTTCAGCGTGTATGGCACGCATCGACGGGAGGCCTTGGGGCAGGCGCTAACCCAGCTCTTTTTTGGAAACCTGGCGGGTGTGATTGTCTTGTCCGCAGTGGCCTTTGCCATGGCTGCCCCTGTGTCGCCCCTCTTTCCCATCGTGTTTGGTGTGGCGCAATTTGTCGCCTTGGCAACTTCGCGTTCGGTCATGTTGGGTACCCTGCGTTACTTGCGCCGCACGGGACACAATTATCGGAACCTACTCATTGTCGGCTGCGGGCCGCGTGCGGCACAAGCGATGGAAACGCTGCAGAAGCATCCAGAATGGGGCATGCGGATCGCTGGATTCGTTGACGACGGTAGCTCCAATGTGAAAATCTGCGTCCCCGAAGACTTGATTTCTAAATTTGTCGATGTGCCGAAAATCCTACGAGATGAAATGATTGATGAAGTGCTGGTCGCCTGTCCCCGATCCATGCTGGCCTCCATTTCGCCCATCGTTCAGGAGTGCGCAGCCATCGGCGTTCCCATTACTTTGCTTTCGGATCTCTTTGGGGATCATTTGCCACCGCCGCGCGTGAGCCGATTTGATTCCATGGCTGCCTTGACTTTCGCACCGGTGCACCACAGCGACGTGGCACTGGCGGTCAAGCGTGGTGTTGACGTAGCGGGCTCGGCCCTGGGTCTGTTAATCGCGAGTCCGGTTCTATTGGCGGCCGCGGGGGCTATTCGACTCTCTTCGCCCGGAAAAATTTTGTTTTACCAAACCCGTTTGGGCAAAAATGGTCGTCCCTTCCGTGTCCTGAAACTTCGAACCATGTGTGTCAACGCCGAGTCGATGAAAGAGGCTCTCTGGGATCTCAACGAGATGGATGGTCCGGTGTTCAAGATCGAACACGATCCGCGCGTGACCTGGGTTGGCACGTTCTTGCGCAAATGGAGCTTGGACGAACTGCCTCAATTGTGGAACGTTTTGCGCGGCGATATGAGCTTGGTGGGACCGAGGCCGCCCACGCCCGATGAAGTGGCGCGCTATCACCGCAACGACCGACGCAGGCTTTCCATGCGTCCCGGTATTACCTGCATCTGGCAGGTCAGTGGTCGCAATGAAATCGGGTTTAACGATTGGATGAAGCTCGACCTGCTGTACATCGATACCTGGTCGCTCGGGGGTGATGTCAGGATCCTGTTTCGCACGATCCCCGCGGTGCTGTTTCGAAGAGGAGCTTCCTAACCGTCTTCTACAACGCTGGCTGAATCAACAAACAAAAAGCCCTCACCAACTCGGTGAGGGCTTTTTGTTTTGCTTCGATTGTCTAGCCCGGGCTCTAGAACCCGAGGAAGGCTCTCGATATGCCGGAGGTCAAGGTCGTCACAGGGAAGAAGAGTTGGCCGATGAAGTAACCGAAACGGGTCCAGAGCGTGGGTGGCACATAAATAATGTCACCCGGCTCCAAGAGGATATTGGTCCGCAAGTCCCCAGCGTAGATCGCTTTGAGATTGGCACGGTAAATGATGACTTGGCCCCCCTCATTGCGCACGATACGAACATTTCGTTGTGAGGCCAGGTTCGAAACGCCTCCAGCCTTCCCAATGGCCTCGATCAGGCGCGTGTCGCGATCCAAGGGAAAGCTCATGGCGTTGGTTTCGCCCAAGATGGTGACCTGTGTCGCCTGGGTATCGACAAGATAGACGGTAACGCGAGCGTCTCGTTTGAAGCGTACAATCCTTTCCTGAATCACCTGGGCGATTTCTTCAGTCGTCTTACCTGCCGCGTGGACGTCTCCAATGAGATCCATGGAGATCTTTCCGTCAAAGCGGACGGTAACAGTTCGTATCACTTCGGGTTCAGGGAGAACGATGACTTGAAGCGAATCCGAGGCGCCCACACGATACGTTTCGTGGGCTTCGTCACGCGTTGGGGCCGGAACGGGGGCTGCGCAGGCAGCTCCAAACAAGAGCAGCAGCGAGAGGCTCAAGAAGGCCTTGGGGGAAAGGACTTTGGGGAACTGGAATTTGGGGATCTCATCAAACTGCCGAAGCTTCATCATATCTCTCCCTTAAAATCGTGCTGCAGAACGTAGTAAGTCCGATAGGCCTCTGCCCTGGGGCCTCTAGCATAGTTGCGTTGGTGAAGGTGGATGTTGGCTGAAAGCAACCCTCACGGCAACTCGGGAAGGGGTTGTTTGGCAAATTTTAGGTACGGAGTGCCGGGCGTTTAGCCTCTGAGAAATTCGAATCGAGTCCGGCCAATCTGGACCTGATCACCATTCTCCAACTCTGCGGAGCGAACGCGTTTTTGGTTGACCTGGGTCCCGTTGGTCGACTGCAGGTCTTCGACGGAGTAGATATCGGTATCATCGTCGTACAAGATGACCGTGTGCTCGCGGCTGATACCGTCGTCTAAAATAGTGATATCCGTGGATCGTGAGCGACCAATAATCGCCTCTGTGCCTTCCAGAACGAACTCCTGGCCCTTCAGGTCACCGTTTAGAACGACGAGACGTGCTCTCTGTTGAGGATTGGCCATATCCGGATTTTTCCTTCCCAAGGCGAGGAAACGGCAGCTTGACCTCAACTATCGGCTGCCACAATGCACGGCTTAAGCCCCAGGTAGGCGTCGATGTTCCAAACAGGGCAGGGCGGCTCGCTGTTTTTCCTGATCCAGCAGGTCGCAGTCAGCAAGGATCACGCCCGGCTCTTCAGCCGCTGCAGCCAGGACTCTTCCCCAGGGATCGATAATCATGGAATGGCCGTAACTGCTCCGCTGTGGGTTGTGGTTGCCACACTGGGCGGGTGCGAGTACAAAGGCCTGATTTTCGATGGCGCGCGCTCGGAGCAAAATTTCCCAATGGGCCGCGCCCGTATGCGGGGTAAAGGCCGAAGGTACCGCAAACCAACGCGCGCCACGCGCTGCCAATTCGCGAAAGAGTTCGGGGAAGCGAAGGTCGTAACAGACGGACAGCCCGACGGGCCCGAACTCCGTATCGGCGAGAACTAGTTCTTCACCGGGGGCAACACTGGCAGATTCCGTGAGCTGATCTCCGCCCTCAGCCGTCAGGTCCACATCAAACAAATGGATTTTGCGGTAGAGCGCACAAAGGTTGCCGCAGGGATCGATCAGGGCGCTGGTGTTGTAGACCCGTGAATCCCCGGGGATCAATTCTGGAAAGGTGCCTGCAAGAATCCACAGATGGCGTCGGCTGGCCCAATCGCGCACCCGAGAGAGGATCTCTCCGTCGCTGCCTTGTGCACAGGGGAAGCTCGTTCCCTCACGCCGCATAAATGCGAAGTTTTCGGGCAGGGCGACAAACTCCGCTCCCTGTTCGGCGGCCTGGTCAACAAAGGCTGAGGCCTGCTGCAGGTTGCTTTCCACGTCATCGCCTGACGTCATTTGGATCACGGAGACTCGTTTTAATTCCGTCATTGGCGAACTTTATCGCGTCGCAGGCCGTTTGCCTGCTTGCTGTGCCCACTCCGAAGGAAAAGAATCGCAGCTCAGTGCTTGACGGGGCGGGGGCGGGCAAGCTACCCGAAGGTAATGGGCCGCATACAACCTCTCCCCAGTCATTTAATCGATCAGATCGCCGCCGGTGAAGTGGTGGAGCGTCCCGCTTCCGTGGTGAAGGAACTGGTTGAAAACGCCTTGGACGCGGGGGCCAAACGGATTCGCATCGAGGTGCGTGACGGAGGTTGCGCTTGGATCTGCATTTCCGACGACGGCTATGGCATGTCGCCCGCGGATGCGACCCTGGCCCTGCAGCGACATGCAACCAGTAAGATTTCCAGCGTCGATGATTTGTCGGACATTCACACCTTTGGTTTTCGTGGCGAGGCACTGCCCTCCATTGCTTCTGTCTCTAATTTCAGCCTGCGCACCCGAGAAGCCACTGCGGAGGCGGGTTTTGAAATCGTCGTCGAGGCCGGTGAAATCAAGCAAGAGCGCGCCTGCGGTGCCACGCCGGGAACGCGCATCGAGGTCGCCGATCTCTTTGCCAGCATCCCCGCACGGCGCAAATTCTTGAAGCGAGCGGCAACGGAGTGGGGGCACATCCTCGACTGGTTGGTGCGCGTGGCGCTGGTGCATCCCGATGTGCATTTCGAGTTGTGCCGAGAACAGAAGAAGCCCCTCGTGTGGCCCGCCACCTCGGATCCCCTGGCGCGGGTGGCCGCGGTGCTTTCCGAAGACGAGGCCTCGGCCCTGGTTCCCGTCGAGGCTGGCGAAGGCGAGCTGCGGCTTTCGGGTTTCGCCTCGGCGCCCGCTTTTCACCGAGCCACGGCCGCCGGCGTGTATCTCTTTGTCAACGGTCGGCCCGTGCGCGACCGTCTGTTGCGCCACGCCGTGTTACAGATTTATCGAGACTTGTTGCCGCGCGGTCGTTTCCCCACGGTTTTGCTCTTCCTCGAGGTTCCCGCCGAAGCGGTGGATGTCAACGTGCACCCGGCAAAATGGGAGGTGCGCTTCGCCGACCCCCAAGCCGTGCATCAGTTGGTTCGACACGGCCTGCGCAATAGCGTGCAAGGACGGGATTATCTACCGCAGGCGCCGGCAACGGCGGCTGTGAGCGGCTTGCCGCATTCCCAAGGGTCCATGCAGGACAGGGGGGCTGCTTCGACGGGCGCTGGTGGCCACAGCGCTTTCGCCTCTAGCCGAGGAGATCGTGTCGCTGAGCCCACCACCTCGGACTGGGTGTTCTCGGCGCGAGAACGCGCTGGAGAGGAAGAAGCGGCCGTGCATGGCCTGGCGGGTCCGCTACAGCCCAGTCGCGTGCGTTTCGCCGACTACCGCCTTCTAGGGCAGCTATTGGCCACCTATCTGGTGCTGGAAGGCAAGGATGCGCTGTTGTTGATCGATCAGCACGCGGCCCACGAACGCGTCTTGTACGAAGGTCTGCGAGCGCGCTGGCTTGAGGGTGGCGTGGAGCGCCAGCCCTTGCTCTTGCCCATTTCCGTGGGGCTGGATGTGGCGCGTGCCGGAGCGCTCATGGAGCACAGTGCTTTCGTCGAGGCCATGGGCTTTGAGATTGAGACCTTTGGCGAAGACGCGGTGATGGTCCGGGCCCTCCCAGCGCTGTTGGCGGGTCGGGAGCCGGAAGAACTGGTTCGCAGCCTGGCTGACGAAATCTGTGAGTCCCATGAATTGGGGGCACAGTTGGAACCCGGCAGCCGCGTGTTGGAGGTGGTCGACAAGATCTTTGCCTCCTTGGCCTGTCACGCGGCTCGGCGCAAAGGGGACGTGCTGAATGTGGAGGAGCAAAAAGCCTTGCTCCGCTCCTTGGATGAGATCCCCTGGGCGCCCACCTGTCCCCACGGACGCACGGTCGCGGTTCCCATGGATGTTCCCGAGATTGAACGTCGCTTTGCTCGACGTTAACTGTAACGGCCGATTCGGGGCCCGGCTTTGAACTCGGGTTTGCGCTAAAACTCCCCGCTGATTTTCTGTCCATGCACGCCTGTTCTACGCGGTCTACCGCGCTGAGCCGCGTTGTGCATCGCACATCGAAGAGAAAAACTTTTAGCTATGCGTTTGAAAGGTTCACCGTGAGTACCCCGCAGCCACAATCCCAAACCGAATCCGGGGAGGACAAGCGTCCGCCCGTCGTCGTGATCTCCGGTCCGACCGCTGCGGGTAAGTCCTCTCTCGCCTTGGAACTGGCCGAAGCTTTTTCGGGCGAGATCGTCAATGCCGATTCAGTCCAGGTGTATCGCGGGTTGGACGTGGGCTCGGCCAAGCCCTCTCTGGAGGAGCGGGCCCGCGTTCCGCACCACCTTGTCGATATTGTGGATCCCAACGTCGTGTACGACGCGGGCCTCTTTATGCGGGATGCGCGGGCTGCCATGGACGCTATTCACCAGCGCGGGAATCTGCCCTTTCTCGTGGGAGGTACGGGCTTGTATATCCGTGCGGCCTTGGAGGGGCTCATCGACGGAGGGGCTGCCGACGAAGAATTTCGAGAGCGCATGGAGAAAGACCACAAGAAAGCGTTGGAGGAGGGGGACCCCCTGCGACTGCATCGCCAGTTGGAAGAACTGGATGCAAACGCGGCCAAGCGCATTCATCCCAACGATCTGCGTCGCACCATTCGCGCTTTGGAAATAAATCAACGCTCGGGCCTGGTCGCGTCAAAGTTGCAGGAGAACCACAGCTTCCAAGATCGGCCCTATCGCGTATTGCAAATTGCCTTGGACCCGGGTGTTGAGGCCTTGGTGGACCGCATCGATCTGCGCTGTCAGCAGATGATTGATGAGGGACTGCTTCAGGAAGTCCGTCAATTGCGCAAACAAGGGGTGGGCCCGGAATTGCGCTCCATGTCAGCCATTGGCTACCGCCACATGGCACCCGTGGTAGACGGAACCGAAACGCTGAGCGGAGCTTTGTTACAGATGCAGCGCGACACGCGCCATTTTGCCAAACGCCAACGCACTTGGTTGCGCAAGGTAGAGGGCATTCATTGGGTAGATCCCAAGGCAAAGGAGTGCCTTCAGGAATTGGTACGGTCCTTCCTGGCGCAGACCGCTAGCTGAAGGCCTTACTGCTGCTTGAAAGTATCGCCTTTATGCATGACGTTTCCGCCGGCGTAATCAATCCCGATCATGAAATGGAAGGCTCTGGTGTCCTTGTTGACCAAGGCGCCGCCGCGTTCAGTGATGGGAAAGACGGGATACATCTCGGCATCTTTGCGAAATAACAGGAAGAGGCCCGGTGGAAGTTCAACCACACCCGCGAAGGCGCGCATGGTAGCGCCAAAGGCGTTGTTGCCCGTGAGGAAGATCCAGCCCGGGACGGTCATGACGATCTTTAGGGCCAGGGGGTCCTTCTCGGTTTTCATGTTCTTGGCCAAGCGGTTTCCAGCCTGAACAGGGGCTAGGACAATATCCAATGGGAACTGCGTGATATTGCCGAGTGAGCGCTTCAGGGTCTGACCGCCGGCCTGGGAAAGGCTGGGAGCGAGAGTGAGCACAGCGGCAAGAGCGACAATAGCGATACGGCTTGATAGAGATGACTTCACGGCTTTCCTTCCAATTCTGCTTCACTTGCTCGATGTGCTGAGCGCGTGTTGAACGAGCGATTTTTTAACCCGACGATGTGCCTGCGGCAATGTCCGGCTATTCTGTTGGAATCCGGAGACTGGAACCCTTGATTTTACACATCCGTCCAAGGATTCTAGAGGTATCCGTTAATCCCCCGACCGGAGGCTAGGGGCAGCGCAGGTTGCGTGTCAAGCGCCGCCTTCGACTCCTTTTCGTACGCTACCGCAGACTAAACACTGCCAGCACGGTTTTTCGTCATCACCAGGTGAATTTTTTCGATGCAACAGCTTCCCATTATCGCCATCGTCGGCCGCCCCAATGTGGGCAAATCCACCCTGTTTAACCGGTTGGCCGGCTCCCGCCGTGCCTTGGTGAAAAATGACCCGGGGGTAACTCGCGATCGCATCGTCGAGGAAGTGGAAATCAACGGTCGTCCTTTCCTGATCATCGACACCGCGGGCTTGGACCCCGACGCGGAGGATAGTTTGGGTTCGGCCGTGCAAGAACAAGCCATGGTGGCCGTGGAGCAGGCGGATGCCGTCTTGTTTGTGGTGGACGGGAAGTCGGGTTTATTGCCCGAAGACGAGCGCGTCGCCCAGATTTTACGGCGTTCGGATAAGCCCTTACTCATGGCCGTCAACAAAATTGACCAACCTGCACAGCATAGACAGCGCATGGCGGAATTTTATCGCCTGGGGTTGGCCCTGGAACCCATGCCGGTTTCGGCAGAGCATGGAGGCGGGGTGTTTGCAGCGCTGGAAACCTTGATTGAGGCCCTGCCAGAGATTCCTGAGCCCGTTGAGACAGAAGAGCAGGGCGATGGGGCAGGGGAGCGCCTTCTAAAGGTGGCCATTGTGGGACGTCCCAATGTGGGGAAGAGCTCCCTGCTCAACAAGCTCCTGGGCAGCGAGCGCGTGGTGGTCTCCGAAGTGCCCGGTACCACGCGGGACACCATTGATGTCCGTCTCGAAACCGATGACGGGCCCTTGTTGCTCATCGATACAGCGGGCATCCGTCGGCCCGGTCGCCGCCGCGCCACCCAGGAACAAGTCATGGCCATCCTGGCGATTCGCGCCATTGAGCGAGCGGATGTCGTACTTCAGTTGATCGATGCCTCCGAAGGCGTGACAGATCAGGACGCCAAGATCGCAGGCCTGGTGCGCGATCGTGGCTGCCCCACGGTCATTCTGCTCAATAAATGGGACTTGATGGGCATTGACGATGACAAAGCCAAGGCATCAAAGCGTTTATACGATGAGCTGGATCGCAGGCTGGGCTTTCTCAATGAGGCCCCGATTATTGCGGTTTCTGCCAAAACCGGGGCTCGTCTTTCGCGCATCTTTCCACCCGTGCGCGAGCTGGCCAAAGCGGCGGGCCAGGAGATTTCAACGTCTGCACTGAACCGCTGGTTAAAAGAAACCACAAAACGCCACCCTCCGGCCATGGCGGTGCGTTCCCAGAGTATGCGGCGCAGCATCAAGTTTTTCTACGTGACCCAAGTGGGTACGAAACCCCCGACTTTTGTATTCTTCTGCACGGATCCCGCAGTAATACAGGGTAGTTACGTGAGATTTCTAGAAAACCGATTAAGAGAAGATTTTGAACTGAAGAACACGCCCGTGCGGATTCTGCTACGAAAGCGGACCCGGCGGGAAGAAGAGGGATAACCAAAGGAAAGTGCCATGGTCCTAAGGAATTCAAGGACCGCATTTTCAGAAGGTCGATTTTCGATACACTGCGCGCTCAGCTATGGAAACGCTAGCTGTTGGGACGTTCGTTATAAGGGAGAGTACGGTGGTTCGCTTAAAGAAGAAGAAAGAACATAACTCAGAGCACGAAGGCCTCGACGAGGCGCTGAAACAGATTGAGACGCACGGTGACCAGCTTGCGCACTGGGTTGGGGAAAATAGCCAGCAGGTCCTCATTGCCATTGGACTGGTATTGCTGGTCGCGGCTTCGTTCAGCTACGGCAAAATCCGGCACGACTCCAAGGAAGATGCTGGTTTTGCTGCGGTAGGTGCCGTTGATTATGACTTTAAAAGAGAATCCGGCTTGATCAGCGACCTGGGTGAATCGGCTCAATTGGCCAATCCCGAGACTTTGAAAGAGCTTCGCGAGACTTATACGCAGAAATTCACAGAGGCTGCGGATGAGCATTCTGGAACCGCAGCGGCCGCAATGTCGTTATTTCAAGCCGGTTTCTTGGTCAGTCAGGGAGGCGATGAAGAGGGTGCCGTTCAAAAATGGGAACAGGCCCTCGACGAAGCTTCGGGCAATCCAGGTCTGGAAAGCTTGATCCGCACGCGTCTGGCCAGCGGCTATGAGACCCTGGATCGCTGGGCCGATGCCGCCGAGGCCTACGAAAGTCTGGCGAGTGAAGATTCCGTTTATGGAGAAAAACGAGCCAAGGCAGACGCTGCTCGCTGTTACCTCAAGGCGGGTGATAATGAGGCTGCGCAACCCTTGATTGAAGACCTGCGCAGTGATGAAAATCTCGAAGACCTACCACCTTACTTAAAAGCCAAAATTGAAGCTCTACAGTCTTAATCAGGGCGCTTTTCACTCCCAGGGGGTGTCCAAATGCCAAGGAAGCCACCCAATCCTTAATGTCCGATAAGAAATATTATGTCAAATAGGAAATCTAGCTGAAGCTCAGGGGGCAGATCGAGTCTCCCCTGCTTCGGCTGGTAGATTTCCCATCCCATAAAACCTGACCATCTGAATTCGAAATCCATTCCTCTAAAACTCAACAACGCTTCAAGGTAATAGAACGTGCCAGACATAACTTACTATGCCATTGCAGCTTCTCTGCTGCTGATCAGTGTCTTGACCCACAAAAGGTTCCTGCGAGCCTTGGAAGCACGGCCCTATCCCGATCCCTTGGAGCGTTATCCTTCGGTGACCCTTATTCGTCCCATCAAGGGCCTGGATATGGAAGTGGAAGAAAATGCTCGGGTTGGGCTCGACACCGGATACCCAGGCAGCGTCCAGACCCTCTTCGTGTTGGATACGGAGGATGAGCCCGCCCTGCCTTTGCTCCGGAAAGTCATCGAGGAGCATGAGCGAGAAAATGCCCCGGGATCAGCGGAAATTTTGATTTGCGGGAATCCCCCTGCGAATCGTACGGGCAAACTCAACGCCATGATTGCAGGACTGGGAAAAGCCACCTGTGAGTTGGTGGCCTTTGTCGATTCGGATATCCGCACGGACCGCGAAGTGCTGCGCGTAACCGTCGAGACCTTGATGGCCGAGGAAAAAACGGGGTGTGCCTTTGCTCCCGTGGTGGTCTCTGAACGAACGCGGACCATCAGCGATGCGGCAACAGCAACGTTGATGAACAGTATCTATTGCCCCACGGCGCGCATTTGGGGCCAACGCAAGAATTGGCGCTTTCCCTTCATCCTGGGTCAATTCATGGTGTTCAAACGCGAGGCCATCGCCGCCATCGGTGGGCTTGAAAGCACCGAAGGTCAGCTGTGCGATGACTTGTACATGGGTCAACTCACCCACGAGGCCGGCTGGGACAATGTGATGGCGCCCCACGCCAACCGCATCATTCATTACGGAATAAACCCGAAGCAGGCCTATGAGATGTATGCGCGTTGGATCACCTTTTCGCGCACAGGCTTTCCCGACTTGTTGTTTTTCCTGCCGGTGTTCGGAGTGGTTGGCTTCTTTGTGGCCAGCGAATTCACTGCCCTCTTCCTGGGGGTGACGGGTCGCTTCTTGCCCGCTCTGGCCTTTACCTCGGTGATGCTCATGATTAATCACACCATGAATACAGTGCATCATGCCTTGGGCGCCGCGCCCAAACCCAAGCATCACTGGTGGGGTGGCGCCATCAGTTTGTCTTTACTTCCCTGGATTTATTTCCGCGTCTACTTACTGCAAGGGAAAATTGGCTGGCGCGGACGAGACTACGATTTGGATAGCGGGTCGCGATTGAATCTGGGTGACTAAAGAAACTTTTAAAAGTAAAGAAACACTCCCTCGAAAAGATTCAACAATCGAGCGGTCGAATTTTTATCAATAGATAGCAACATACACTGAATTGTGATGACACTGGAAGATGTAATCTGCAACGGATTCGCTTAGCCCCTGAAACATCACAACTTCCCCTACGGTTTGTTTGTTCCTTCGTTACTATTCCTTTGTTGCTTGTCTATAGACAGGGGGAGACCGGCAACATCTAATTCAAATTCAACACAATCCAGCCAACAGATTTGGAAACCGGATGTCGAAAGGTTTCCAGAAGCAATAAAGCCAATATGGGAATTGGTTGCGCTGGAACCTAGGAGCAGATCAGTCTATGCAACGAGAACGCAAACGAATCTTTTCAAGCCTCTTCACTCGCATGTTGGGTCTGTTGACAGTCATTATTTTTCAGCTGCAGGCTGGTACAAGTCATGCTGATCCTGCCACGGAACTGCGTCTGATAAAGTTTCGCGATTATGTGCAGACCAGCGATTCCGCTCCTACGACGCCAGGCGAGACGGGTTTCTTCGCAGCCTTGATCACCGCGGACCCGGCACAGCTCACTTCGTGGACTCTCTCGGTAAACGGCACAGCTGATCCCGATGGTGGTTCAGATTTTGGTTATGACGGGGTCGCGGGGACGGACAACTTCCTTGAATACTTCGATGATTATAGTTGGGCCAATGTCGCTGCCCTGGAGACTAATTATCCCAACGGCGCGAACTACTGCTTCGAGATCTCGGGGGGGACGGCGGGACTCCTGACGCAGTGTGAAGTGGGACTGGGCACAGTGAACTGGGGCAACATCCCCTATCTCACGGGCACGAAATTTACAGAACTCAATACCTGGGATGTGACCCAGGATTTCACGGTTACCATCCCGACGCCTGCCGGAACCGTGAGCCACGTCGAAGTCGAGGTCTACACCGACGACGTAGACGAAACCACGGTATTCAGCAACAGTGACTTTGGCCCGGCCTTTGATACTTCCGTCGTGATTCCTGGAGGTACCCTCATCCATGGCGTGGACTACGGGCTCTTTATTGAATTCGCCAACGCCACGGGCATGGGGACGGGCGATATCTCACCCACGGGTCCCAATGCCAAGGGTCACAATATCGGCACGGACATGGTCTTTACGCCCACCGGCCCCCCGACCACGGAACTTCGCTTGCTCAAGTTCAAAGACTATGTTCAAGACAGCAATTCCCAACCCAACGCCGCCTCGCCTGACATCGTCGGCTTTTTTGCATTGCTCCTTGCCTCGGATACCAGCCAGTTTACGACCTGGGATTTAACCGTCACCGAGGCGGCTCCCGTTGGAGGTGATGAGCTTGGTTACGAGGGTGACCCTAGCCTGGAAACCTATATAGAATTCTTCGCCGATTACGACTACGTTGACGAAAATACCCAGGCTGATTTAGATGCGGATTACCCCAACGGCGCAGAATACTGTTTTAATATTTCCGGCGGCGATGCGGGAACCTTGCAGCAGTGCGAAACGGGCTTGGGAACGGAGAGCTACCCCAACGTTCCCTACTTGACAGGAACGCAGTTCGATGACCTTAACGACATCGACGTGACCCAGCCGCACACCTTCACCATCAACACACCCAATGGTGATGTCACGCATGTGTTTTTGGAGATCTACACGGACGACGCCAACGAGGACCAGGTGTGGACCAATAGTGATTTTGGTGATCCATCCTTTGACACGACCATTGAAATGCCGGCGGACACCCTCGAGGAAGGTGTGCCCTACGGCCTCTTCATTGAGTTCGCGGGTGCGCAACCCGCAGGTACCGGACCCATTTCTCCAAATGGAGGCCCCAAGGGCTACAACGTGGCTACGGACATGGTCTTCATGGTTCCCGAGCCCTCGGCCGCCCTGTCTCAGCTCGCAGGTTTGGTCTCCTTGCTCGGGTTGGCCTGGCGGAAACGCGTCCAGCGCTAGGCATTTCCCAATCAAGAATTGTCCAAGCCAGGCTCGAAATCAGATGATTTCAAGCTTTGGCTAGACTTGCGCCCGGTTTTTCGCTACTTGGGCGTGGAAAATCAAGACAATTAAGGGAGTAAGATGGCGCAACCCGCCGAATCCATCGACTCGTTGCACAAGCGTTTTGCCGAAGCTGGCCAAGGCCATGTTTTCCGGTTTTGGGACCAGCTCTCTGCCCTTGAACGCGAAAATCTCGCCCAACAGGCTGCAGGCATCGATTTAGATTCAATTTCTCGCGCCCACAACGAGGTACAGGGTGCTGAGGAAGGCCTGAACGCCCGAATTGAGCCTCCTTCTGTCGTTCGCTTGCCCGGTAAGGGCGGAGATCCGAAAGCCTGGAAAGAGGCTCTAGAGCGCGGGGAGCAAGTTTTGGCCGAGGGCAAGGCGGCTCCCTTTGTCGTGGCCGGGGGCCAGGGCACCCGACTTGGATTTCCTGGACCCAAGGGTTCCTTCCCCATCGGTCCGGTGAGCCAGCGATCCCTTTTTGAGTTACAGGCGCAAAAAATTCGCCGCCTGAGCAAGCAGTATGGGCATGCCCTGCCCTGGTACGTCATGACCAGTGCGGCCACCGATGAGCCAACGCGTGAGTTCTTTCGCCAGAAAAAGTTTTTTGGCTTGCCTGAAGCCGACGTTTTCTTTCTGGTTCAGGCTATGAATCCCGCCATGGATTTCCAAGGCCGATTGCTGCTGGAGACGCCCAGCACGATTTTTGAAAGCCCTAATGGTCACGGAGGCTCTCTCACCGCCCTGCTGGATTCCGGAGCGCTGGAAGATATGCGGAGTCGAGGGATCGAGACTCTCTTTTATTACCAGGTGGACAATCCCCTGGTTCGGATGTGTGATCCGGCCTTTCTGGGTTTTCATTCTCTTTCGGGCTCCGAGGCCAGCTCCAAAGTGGTCTGCAAACGCGATGCAGGAGAGAAAATGGGAGTCGTTGCGCTGGTGGATGGGCGCTTGGGAATCGTCGAGTACACCGAGTTGGATGAAAAACGCAGCCAGGCACGGGACGATGCCGGCGAGTTGCTGTATTGGGCCGGAAATATTGCGGTTCACCTGTTCCAGAGGGATTTCATCGAGCAGGTCGCAAAGAGGGCCAATGAGCTGCTGCCCTTGCACCCCTCAGCGAAAAAGATCCCTTTTGTAGATGAAAAGGGTAAATCAGTTGCTCCTGAGGCATCCAATGGTTACAAGCTTGAAAGGTTCGTGTTTGATGCGCTACCTCATGCCGCCAATGGGTGTGTGGTAGAGGCCGAGCGTGCTGAGGAATTCTCACCGGTGAAGAACGCCAGTGGGCAGGATTCAGCCGACACGGCCCGGGCAGATCTAGTGGCAGAGGCTCGCCGCTGGTTGGGGACGTTGGCACCAGCAGACAGTGTGATTGAACTGGATCACTCTGTTTTCGACGGGTGCGACGATGTAAGTAGAAGTGAATTGGGAAGTGTCGATAACGCTAGGGAGGGCATCCTCATTGCCGCTTTGGAGATCTAGAATGACAGCTGTGAAGAAAGCAAAAGCAGTCAAAAAATCGGGGAAGAAGAAAGTGGCAAAGAAGAAGGTCGCAAAGAAAGCTGCGAAAAAGAAAGCTACGAAGAAAAAAGTTGCGAAGAAGAAGGCTGTGAAAAAGAAAGTTGTAAAAAAGAAAGTCGTAAAAAAGAAGGTGGCCAAAAAGGCCGCTAAAAAAGTTGCGAAGAAGGCCGCCGGCAAAAAGGTTGTAAAAAAAGCAGTGAAGAAGAGCAGTAGTGCGAAGAAAGCGGAAAAGAAAACCACAGCAGCCAAGAAAACAGCAAAGAAGGTGACCAAAAAAGTCGCCAAGAAGGCGCCGGCCAAAAAGGCCGAGGTCGCGAAAAAAGCTGCCGTAAAGCCGGCAGCAGTCAAGCCCGTCGCCAAGAAGAAGGCAGCGAAGAAAAAAGGCAAGGCGAGGAAACGCATGCCTTTGCTCACCCAAGATGCTTACGGTGGCGAACGACATCCGAAGCTGGGGCTCAAGTACACTTGCTTTACCTGCGAAGCCAAATTTTATGATTTAAATCGCCCCGAGGTGCTTTGCCCCAAATGCGAAGCCAACCAGGCTGAACGGCCGCGGGAAGTGGTTGAGAAACCCAAGCGAGCGACTCGCAAGCCCAAGGTGCCCATGGCTTCCCTTATCGCAGAAGAAGACGGCCCTGAAGTTGAAACTGAAAAAGAGAAGGGTTTGCCACCCGGCGCCGCCTTGGATAATCCGGACGACGCCGATGAAGAAGATGAATTGTACGCGGATGACGAAGAAGAAGTCGAAGCTACTCCTCCGACAAAGGGCGCTTGATCGAGTAGGATGTTTTCGCGGCGAAGGCCGTTAGAAAGTCGTCAGTCTGCGAATAAATACATGAAGCTTGTCGCTGTTTTTACTGCGATAGTCCGCTTCGTCTTTCAACTCGCGCAAGAGCACCTCTTTCTGGCTTATGATTTGGCCGAGTTCCTTCACCTCGCGTGTGGAACCTTGCACTCTCTCAAACTCTTCCATGTTTTGCTTCATGTTGCCCTTCTTCTTGGCCCGTGAGTCGGTATTTTTCAGGGTCTCATAGCGGGCGTTTAGTTGGTCGACTTCCTGTAGCATACCGCGGATCATCGCCTGGATATCGGCATCGGAGTAACTGCCAAAGGATCGCACTTGCGTATTTTCCCTTTGCAGATTGCGGTAGTAGTTGGTTCCTCCCACCCCTGCGATGACGAAGAGAAGGAGGAGTAAGGGAACGATGCCGCGCATGCTGTACCTCGTTTATTATCCGGTTTAATAGAGCGTTCTGTATACGTGAAGGCTTCTGAGTACACGCTTCACGTAAGCCTGGGTTTGGGAGTAAGGGATCTTCTCTACCCAAACGTCATCTTCCAGCGAGCCCTCCTTCTTAAGCCAGTCGGCAATAGCATTGGGGCCAGCATTGTAGCCGCCGATGGCCGCTGAGGGCCGATCCGGAAAACGTTTTGCCAGTTGATCCAAGTAGGTTGCTCCCAGCTTGATGTTGACGCGAGGAGAAAATAAATCGTCGGCGTTGAATTCTTCGAGTCCCACGGCTTGGGCCAGACGTTCTCCTGTCTCGGGCATGATTTGCAACAAACCATAAGCACCGGCCGAAGACACCACCTCAGGTCGGAAGCTGCTTTCTTCGCGCATGATGGACCAGACGAGTTCGTGGTCGATGGCTGCGTCTTTGGGAAATTCATCTTCGACCAGATCGACGTAGGCCGTCGGCCAGGCCAACTGCCATAGCTCTTCGTAATCTTGACGTTCCCCTTTGGCTAGCTCAACGGTATAGGCATCCACTATCAAGCGTTGGGCATGATGAAAATCTCCGGCATGGGTGAAAAGTTTGGCCAGTACCAGGCGATCCTCCAAGCTTCGTGCACGCCGGAAAATATTCTCCAATTCGTCTTGTGCCCAACTTTTGAGATCCGCATCGAGAAGGAGTGAAAGTCGCTCGATCTCCGCGCCCTTTAATGCCGAGCGGCCTGAGGGGATTTTCTCGTTCTCGTCAGCGCTGCGAATCGGGGGAAGCTTGGCGCGCCCTGCTGAGCGCCAGCCGTAGTAAGTGAAGGGATATTCAGTGGCCAGCAGGACAAAAGCGGCTTGAGCCGTCTCCTCGTCACCCAATTCTTCGGAGCAGCGTGCGGCCCAATAGCGCGGCCGGAGTCCATCGATGGGATGTGTCTCCAGCTTTACCAGCTGTTGGAAAAGGCCCAGCGCCTCGTGGTACTGCTCTTCTTGAAACAGTAGCCAGCCCGCTCGCCACAATCCGACGCGGGCCTGTTCGGGAGCGCGTCGGTTGTTCGAAGCATTTCGGTAATGCGCCAAGGCGCGTTCGGTCTCTCCCCTGCCCTCAAGTAACACGCCAGCGAGAAAAAGAGATTGACTGGCTCGGATGGCCGAAGAGGCTGTCTCGCCCAGTTCTTCAAACTCATTGATGGCGCGTGTGACCTCGCCGGAGCGCGCATAGGAGCGAGCTCGCCAGTACAAGGCCTGGGAACTCGGCGCCAGGGAATCGAAGACCTTGACCGCCTCGGGGTATTTTCGCAGGCGAAACAAGGAGTGTCCGAGCTGGAGTGTTGCGTGGTTCTTCTGTTTGGCCGACAAGTTCCCCCTCATCGCTTCCTCGTATCCCTGCCGTGCCTCCTCCGTGTGACCCTTGGCATAGAAATGATCGGCTCGCACCGATGCCACAGCGGCAGAGCGAACGCCTTGCTCGAGTTGTGGGGCCAGCAACTCAATTCGCCCGGTCGATTCGCGTCCCCCCGATGTTGCGGGATAGCGACCGTCGGCCTCGCGGTAGGCGAACAGTGCTTCCGGCAGCTCTTGAGAGCGCTCGTGAGATTCTCCAATTTTGAACCACAGCTTGGCTTTTTTATCCTTGCTCAGTCGGTATTGGAGGGCGCGCCGCCACTCCTCGCGCGCCCGGGTTTCGTCGCCTTTGGCTTGAAAAGCGTCGCCCTGCAGGTCCGCATAAGCCCAACGCAGGAGGGAGTCTTTGCGTTTTTTTTCCGCTTTTTTGCCAAGGGCAATGGCTTCGTCAAGATCTTCTTGGGCAATCCAAAGCATGATTTGAAACAAATCGAGATAATCGGACAGGATCTGGAGCTTCTGTGCTGCCTGTAGGGATCCCTGAGCGTCCAATAGCTTGCCGGCCTCGATGGCAGGGAGCACGCGTCCCAATTCCCGGGCCGGGTCGCTGGTCTTCGGGCTGGTTTGTGCGGGACCTGGCAGGAGTTCGGTCTCGTTGCCTTCGAACGCTGCGGCCGGTGCGACGCTGACCAGCAGCGCGCTCACAAACATCAACAGCAGAAGCGCTACTCGGTCCATGGAGAGCGCTGCAGGGGCAAAAGGATGAGGCTGCGGATCAATGCTCAACGATCACCCACGCCGAATTGGGAATCCAATTCTTAAAAAACTTTCGCTTCATACCCACTTCCGTCGCCAGATTCATTGTTCAGTTTTACAGCCTCCGGTAGCCTTCGGCCACCTTGCAACGTTTTCTATTGAACATACTACGGGTTGCTCTTCCTTGCTGCGCCCTCTTGTCCTCGGCTTGTTCCGAAGGACCGAGGGGGTCTTCTGTGGAAGGTGTCGACAGTGCACGTGGCGCTGCGCTGCCAGCTGCCTCTTCCCTCGACTCAGGCCTCGACTCAGGCCTCAACTCCGCCCCGGCGCAGCAGGAGCATCCGCGCGGTTTGTGGGTGCTGTGTGAGGGCTCTCAGCGCGTTCTCGAGCATCCCGAAAAAATTCCTGTTTTGCTGAGCGATGCCAAGGCGCTCGGCGTGTCCGATCTCTTTGTTCAAGTTTATCGCGGTGGAAGGGCTTGGTTTAACAGCTCGCGTGCCGATGCCAGGCCCTATCAAAGCATTTTGTTGGAGCACGATCAGGACACTTTCGCCGAGTTGATCCGACAGGCGCACGAACAGGGTTTCCGCGTGCACGCCTGGGTGAATGTGTTGTCCTTGGCGGGCAATCGAAACGCTCCCATCTTGACCGACTTGGGACAAGGGGCCGTGAGTGTAGATCGGAAAGGACGCTCTGTTCTAGAGTATAAGCGCCTGGAATTACCGGAACATCCTGTGCTGCGCATGGGCACGCCAGCGGTCTGGCTCGACCCGGCGGCTCCCGGGGTTTCCACATGGTTGGCCGAAACCTTTCGTGAGTTGGTGCTCAACTATCCCGAACTCGACGGGCTTCACTTTGATTATTTTCGCTATCCCGATGTTCTGCCCTTTGCTCCGGGCTCGCGCTTTGGTGTGGGAATGGATTTTGGTTACGGCGCGGAGACGCGTGCCCGCTTTTATAGAGAAACCGGTCGGCAAGCGCCTTACCGTGATTCCCTGGCCAATGCCAATCGCTGGGATGACTGGCGCAGAGATCAGTTGCGCAGCCTTCTTATCGAAATCCGACAGGCCGTGCAGGCCCCCGTTTCGGAAGAGCCTGCATCTGAAACAGCGGAAGCCGAAGAAGAGAAGCCCGCGCTGCTGATTTCGGCGGCCGTCTTGGCTTATCCGGAGCGTGCGTACCTGTCCATGTTTCAGGATTGGCGGGGTTGGCTGGATGATGAGCTTCTCGATTTCGCTGTCCCCATGCTTTACACCCTGGACGATCGCCTCTTGCGCTATGAGGCGGCTTCGTATTCAGCTGGGGTCGGTGGAGATCGCGTGTGGATTGGTTTGGGTACCTGGCTTTTTGCCAAGAATCCGCAACGTGCCTTGGATCAAATCGATTTAGCGCACAGCGCAGGCAGCCACGGCGACGCTCTCTTCTCCTGGGATTCCATCGCGGATCACCCCGCACTGCGTGACGCCTTGGCGCTGCAAATCAGCGAAGGAAGAGAAGCTGCCGAAGCTTCGGAAGCAACTGACGAACATGAAACACAGTGAGTCCCCCTCTTCCATTGATCTCGAAGACTATCACTTCGAATTGCCATCCGATGCCATCGCCCAGGTTCCGCGTGAACAACGTGACCAGGCGCGCATGTTTGCCCTTTCACGTTCCGGTGCAGAGAATCAACACCTGGGAGTGAAAGATCTCCCGAGTTTCCTGGAGCGCGGAGATCTGTTAGTGGTCAATACGACGCGCGTTTTGCCCGCGCGTTTGCGAGGTCGCAAGAGCAGCGGTGGGCAAGCGGAGGCCTTGCTGTTAGAGCCTGTGACGCCCTCGGACAGCGGATCGGATCCCGGTAGGTTTCGCGCATTGGTGCGTTGTGGCGGACGCATGCACGTGGGCCAGATGTTTGTGTTTCAGATGGGAGAAAACGAACTCGAGGCCAAACTCGTCGAGCGCGAATCCGAGGGTGTGGTGGTGTTGAGCTTTGCTCAGGGCAAGTCACCTTATGAGATTGGTGAGATGCCCCTGCCCCCTTACATCCGCCGGGATCAGGCCAAGCCTGAGGACACAGAGCGCTATCAGACCGTGTTCGCACGCCAACAAGGTTCCGTTGCCGCGCCCACGGCGGGCTTGCATTTTACCCCTGAACTTTTTGCAGCCTTGGAAGCGCGTGGGGTCGAGCGCGCGGAGGTCGTGCTTCATGTGGGACCCGGAACTTTTCGTCCCGTGGGCCAGGAGCAACTTGCCACAGGCAAGCTTCACTCCGAACGTTTTGTGTTGCCCGAGGCCACGGCTTCCGCCATTGCCAGTACGAAAGCGCGCGGTGGGCGGGTCATCGCGGTGGGCACCACCACGACCCGTGTCTTGGAAAGTCAGGCGCTGCCTGAGGGTGGCGTTGCCGCTGGGGAAGGAAGTACGGAAATCTTTATCTATCCCGGTGTCCCCTTTCAGGTGATCGACGGTTTGCTCACGAACTTTCATTTGCCTAAATCTTCCCTGCTCTTGCTCGTAGCGGCATTTGCGGGCAGGGAACGTATCTTGTCGGCGTATGAGGAAGCCCTGCGCCTGGGCTATCGCTTTTATTCCTACGGCGATGCCATGTTGATATTGTAAAGGTCGGAAGCCCTGCGTATGACGGACGGATTCAGTTTTCAGATTGCCAGTCGTGACGCCCAGGCGCGAAGGGGAACCCTTTCGACGCCCCATGGCTCCGTGCAGACGCCAGCCTTTATGGCGGTGGCAACCTTTGGCGCAGTGCGCGGCGTATCTGCGGATGATCTGGGCAAACTCGGCGCACAAATTCTGCTGTCCAATACCTATCATCTTCACGAACGCCCCGGCGAAGCCTTGGTGCAAAAGATGGGAGGCCTTCACGGGTTTATCGGTTGGAAGGGACCGTGGCTCACCGACAGCGGTGGCTTTCAAGTCACCTCCTTGGGAGATCGAGTCAAGTTGAATGAAGAGGGCGTGTCTTTTTCATCACCCCTCGACGGCCGCAAGCGCATGCTGACACCCGAGTCGGTAATCGCCATACAAGAAGCCTTGGGCCCTGACATCGCCATGGTGTTGGATGAATGTCGCCCTCATGGTGAAGGCACCAAGAGCACTGAAACCGTGAGCGATAAGCCCAGTGCCCAAGCCGCCATGGAACGAACTTTACGTTGGGCCGAACGCAGTCAGGCCGCGCGCAAGCGAAGCGATCAAGCGGTCTTTGGCATCGTACAAGGCGGTGCCCACACCGATTTGCGGCGTCGCAGTGCGCAGGACACCGCGTCCATGGGTTTTGACGGCTATGCCCACGGAGGCCTCGGTTTGGGAGAATCAGCGCAGGAGCGAAGTGCACTCACCGCTGAGGCCAACGCCCTGTTGCCCGAAGAAGCGCCCCGCTACCTCATGGGCATCGGCAAACCCATGGACATTCTCGATGGCATTGCGGCCGGCGTGGATTTGTTTGATTGCGTGGTTCCGACGCGCAATGCGCGCCACGGCTCGCTCTTTACCAGCCAGGGCTTGTTGGTGGTGCGCAACGCAAGTTTCAAGGAAGACGATTCAGCCATCGATCCAGAATGTGATTGCCCGACCTGTTCCCAGCATTCTCGAGCTTACTTGCGCCACTTGTTTCACGTGAACGAAGCCTTGGGCGCGAGGTTGGCTTCTCTGCACAACCTGCGATTTTATTATCGAATCATGGAAGGCGCGCGCAAGGCGATTGAAACTGGAGGTTTTGATTCCTACCGCGACGACATGGCCAAGCGCTTGACGGAAAAGTTGGTTTAGAGGCGGTCCTGCAAGGCGTCCAGGGCCACGCACACACCAGCCCGCTGCGCCAATTCCTGTCCCAGGGCGGCGGGTATAATTTGCAGATGTTCTTGGGTACTCGGCCAAATCCGTTCCGCGACGAGTTTGCGCACGGGTTCGAAGCAAAGTGCTTCTCCTGCCGCGACGGCAATGGTACCCAACACAATTCGCTCAGGCGCCAGGCTGAAGACCAGCCCCACGATGGCGCGACTCAAGTAACGATTAAAACGATCCATCTCAGCAAGCGCAAAGACGTCGCCCTCGCGCGCAGCTTGCACGGCGTGTTCCGGTTGTATGCGATCGGAACTTCCCGCAAGTCGGGTCACTTGACTGTCGCTGGGGGTCACACGCCGCAAACGTTTTTGCCAAGCGGCTCCGCCGATATACGCTTCGAGACAACCCCGCTGCCCGCAATTGCAAGCTTCGCCATCCCATTCCACAGGCACGTGACCGAGTTCTCCCGCCGAACACGCTTCGCCGCGAAAGAGCTTGCCATTCAAAATGAGACCACCCCCAATGCCCGTCGACATGGTGAGGTAGACCATGCTGCGTGTGCCCCGCCCTGCTCCGAATTGCCACTCGGCCAAGGCCGCCGCGTTGGCATCGTTTTCCAGGCGCGTGGCAACAGAGAAATTCTCTTCGAAAAAGGATTGGAGGGGAACATCTCGCCAGCCCGGTAAATTTGGAGCGCTGAACAAGACGCCCGTGTCGGGATCCAAGGGCCCTGGCGCGGAAATCCCGATTTGCAGCAATTGTGAGGTCTCAACCGCCTGCTCGGAAAGAAAGCCCGCTGTTTCTGTTTTCAGCTTGGCCAAATCCTTGGTCACGGAATCGGACAAGGTTGTGGGGAAGCGCTTGGACGCGATGGGGGTGCCCTGCTCGTCGGCCAGGGCCAGTAGGGTCTTGGTTCCGCCCAGATCGATCCCTAGCAGCAGATTAGAACTCACGTGCCGGCTCCTTCTCGCGGAAGCAGTTTCTTGGGTGGTTCCCTGAGCTTCGCCCGGGCTTTATCATCCAAAAGAAACGTAACACATAGGCGGCTTCGTGCTGCCACTGGTATCTGGCGATGAAACCCGTAAAGTCTTTTGACTTATTATGATCCATCGGGTTGGCTTGCTGGGGGCCCGAAAAGGAGAGCGTCAATGAAAGTTGTACAACTGGCCTTGGTGAGCAGCGCGCTGATGGTCCTGATGGGCTGTTTCGCCACATCCAGGGTTGCGCAACCGACTTATGACACGCTGGAATGGGCACAAAAGGATTACACGCAAAGTATGCGCTGGGACAATAAAGTGACTTTGCTCGGCTACATCGCCAAGGAAGATCGGCCTGCCATGGAGGAGATGCTTGAACTCTTAGAGGTTTATCGCATCACTGATTATGAACTGGGTATTCTTGAAATAAACGCGGACGGTGTAAGCGCGAACGCAATTGTGATTTATCGCGGCTACAGCAATAAGAAATTAATTGAAATTGAATTGATTGAAGATCAGGAATGGTATTGGCACGAGCAACGAGGAAAATGGTTTCTGCGTCCCTCTGCCGACAGTCTCACCATCGAAGATGTCGATTGAGCACTGGAGCAGGTAAACAGATAAATAGAAAACGCCTCCCGAGCATTCGCTCCGGAGGCATTTTCCGTTTTACCTAATGCGGATCTTACTCGTTGGCTTACTCGTAAGCGGGCTCGTTGTCGTGGAGTCCTCTGCGATCGCGCAGCGGCTGGCCGCGAAGTACAGCAATCACCTTTCCATCTTGCTTATAGATGGTGTTCATCCGAGTGGTGCGGGAATCTGGATCGCGCATGCGTTTCTTTTCAATCACGATGGG
>PIVT01000111.1 GCA_003353845.1 Pseudomonadota bacterium
GTACACACGAGCCCGGCATCGACACTGCCATTTCTCAGGAGCTCATTGATCTCGGAATAGGTTTTCCGCCTCACGATTTCGACATCCTGATGGAGATGTAAGGTCAGATAGGTCGAAAAACGCGCATAGCTGATCGTGCTGAGTTCTGGAGAGACCACACTGGCCAAGGCGAAGCGTATTGGTTTCTCAGCTGAAGTGCCTTCCGTGTATTCCTCCGCATTGGGGCCATGGAGCCGCACGTCAAGAGCCGACTCACTGCTTTCTTGGCAAGAAAGCGCGAATAGGAATAGACAGGATAGGGTGAGAGTGATCGCGGTCGAGGCAAAAGGCCGACAACGGAAGCGCGAATATTGAACCTTGAATCGTTGAAGAAGCATCTGCTCTCCGTGGTGCATATGGAGTGCCCACCGGTACGAAATCCGTAATGTAACACAGGTGAGATTGGACCGCGCCGCGGAAGGCGTGCCTGGCGTGCACTAACTTAACCTTCCGACTTAATTGATATTTTGCTGAAACGGGTTGGGTTTACTCTTGTTGGGCGGGCAGACGAATTTCGAAGAGGGTGCCTTCTCCCCATTCGCTCGTGCAGTTAATCTGGCCTCCGCATTTTTTCACGATTCCGTATGCTGTGGCCAGGCCGAGTCCGGTACCCACGCCTACGTCTTTGGTTGTAAAGAAGGGATCGAAGATGTGTTGCACCGTGTGGTCAGTCATCCCGCCACCCGTGTCCGAGACCTTGAGGAGGACCCATCCACTCTGCCCCTCGGCTAGTGGGTCACCCGGGGCTTCTGCGAGAAAGCTCGTATCTATGGAGAGCACGCCTCCACCAGGCATCGAATCCTTGGCGTTTTGTGACAGGTTCAGCAGGATGATCTCCAGGCAACCCGGATCGGCAATGACCGGAGGAAGGTCTTCGGCCAAGCTCAACTGGATCGAGATGCTCTCCGGGAAGTTTTCCTCAAGAATCGTAACGAAGCGCTGAACTCGATCGTTGAGATCAATGCGGATAGGTAGATACTCAACTTCTTCGCAGAACGTGAGGAGTCGCTTCGTGATATCAACACCTCTTTGAGTGACGTTATTGATCAATGCGATGCCTCTTTCGTTTGCCGCTACTTCGCAGGGCTTGTTAGCCATTCTTTCGACAGCGATTAAGATGACATGAAAGATGTTGTTGAACTCATGAGCAACACCAGCCGACAGCGTGGATACGGCTTCCATTTTTTGAGTGAAGAGCAACTGCTGTTGTAGGATTTCTTTTTCCTGTTCAGCCTGCTTGCACTTGGTAATCGCTTGTTGGAGGTCCTCGTTCTTTAAACGGAGTGCTTCGATGTTGCCCTCAAGGGAGCGGCTCATGACGTTAAAGTGCTGAGTCAGCTGTCCGAATTCAGCCTCTCCTGGGTGCTCGATTTGGTGTCCGATGCCTCCCGCGGCAATGATCTCTGTGGCTTCGACGAGTTTCTCGATGGGGTATGTAAGCATCTGTACGAGGCGCTGGGCAATGATGAGCCCCAGGAAAAGTACAAGGGAGAGTGTGGCTAGAAGGATGAGCCGTGCGTTCTTCATACGTTTTGTTGCAGCCTTGGAGATTTCCTCCAAGTGTATGTTTGCTTTCTGCGCCATCTCATCAGACTGAAGGAAAATCTTCTCCAAGATAGCCGCGGGGTAAGTCCCTAGCGTCTTGATGTGGGGATCTTCATCCGAAGCTTTCAAGTAGTCTTCAAGTGCGCTCTCGTACTCGGCCACGAGAGAGTTGATTCCGTTTAACTTTTCCTCAAGCTCGGGAGGATGGTGGCAAGAGAGACATTCATTTGATGCTTCTTTCAGCTTTTCTAGATTCGAGAAGATGAGACCTCTGTCACTTGCAAGCGGTGTGCGCGCTGTATGGAGGTCTGTCTGGACCTCCAGAGCATCGATCACGAGCTCATGTCGAAGGCCTTGGACCTCATGCAGTTCCAGCATGTGGCCGAGCTCTTCCACAGTATTTGACATATACCAGGTTGCGGCAGAGCTGCCGATGGCTACCAGCAGGAACAGGAATAGGAGTGAGCCAACTATTTTTTTCTTGATGCTAGACTCCTCTTGATAGCTGCTTGCCCGGCTGAACTTCAGAGGCATGGGAATTAGACCTCTGCAAACCGTGTGCCGTCATCTCTAGAGATTTAGAGGCTGTAGAAGCTCTTCCCCGGACACCATCCTGAGCTCATGCTGGTATTTCCAGGCCCGTCGCGTTGCAATTTCAAACAGGCCGGCGTCTCGCTGTTACATATTGCAACGCTGTTCACTAGAGGTGCGGACACGGTGACACGCCAGGCAGCGCGGCATTCTGCCGCGGAGGTCTCTCTTGAAGATTTTTTTCAGGGGAATTGCCTCGAATATTCGCGCCACAGACCTCACTGAGTCTAAAAAAATGTGCAATTCGCCAGGGAGACAATTCGTGGTACGGAGGTTGCAAGCTGTTCTGTGAAAGTAAATAGGTTTGATTTGTGCCAGGGCGAGTATGCTGGCGAACTTTCATTAATTTTTTATAGGTGGAATGGGTTTGAATAGATTTTTGGATAGATCTTTTTCGAGCAGTTGTATTGATGAACTGTGGCGATATGCCGCCCCTCGAGCGAAAAGGCTCCTGACAGTGGGGGGCTGTTCATTACTCCTCACATCATTTCTAGCACTTCCGACCATCGTGCAAACCGTGCAAGCAGATGAAGTTGGTGATTCATCAAGTGCCATTTTGCAAGAGCTAGAGACGTTGCGTAAGCGTATAGAAGAACTGGAAGCCAGGGAGGCGACGGCCAGGAAGAAGGAAGCCAAGGCCGAAGCCGGTGCCAGCGTCGCCGATAGTGAACAGCCTTTCAAGATGAAATGGGGTGGGCAGTATCGTGTGAATGGCTACACGGCTGATGACGATATGGGAGACGATCCGACTTCGGCGCGGGTGCGTATCCGCCAGAGTCTCGATGTGCAATTTGATGAGAACCTTTCGAGCCATCTCCAAGTAGAGCTCGGGCATACCAGCGATAATATCACCACGACCAACAATAGTAGTCGAGGCACGAACCTGGCCGTACGCCACGCCGTGATGGCATATAATTTTCAACCTGGAGAATCCAATCTGACAGCAAAAGTGGGAATCCTCCCGCTTGCCGATCATTTCGGTGACGTGTTGTTTTCAGCGGACTGGGACTACAACCCCGTAGCGGCCTCAGTGGAACGCGAATCATTATTTGTCGATGGCGATGATGTGCGCTTGTTTGCCGCCACTCTCAATGAAGGGGATGAAGTCGTCACCGAAGATGATTTTACCCACATTCAATTCGATTACCGCTGGCCCGTCACACCTGCATTGAAGCTAAACGCAGGTGTCGGTTTTGCTGCGGTAGAAGATGTGTTTGGAGACTCGCGAGATCATTACAATTATGGATTCAGTGGTGAATGGCAATTGGATGAAGGAATGCTTTTACGCGGCTTTATTCTCGGATCTAAAACGGAGAAACAGCTGGTCGGAGCGAGCTCTGACGGTGAAGGGGTGGCGGTCAAGCTCGAGTTGGCGATTCCAGATGTTGGCCTCGATATCATGGCGACCTATGCATCGGGAGACGACGATGGCAGTGGCTTCCTTCCCGTGATGGCTCTCGCACCCACGAACGGGTATTGGGGATATACCGGTCTGCTAACGGTGCAGGGTCCAACGGACACCGGCTTCGATGGTGACTCGGTCAATATCTCGAATAACGGTTACGGCTTGACTTCAGTTCAACTTCGATACAGGCGGCCGATTACCGAAAAAGCAGCTTTGTACCTGGCAGGGGGCTGGTATGGAAACACAGATGCCCCGGATGGCCGCGAAGACCGCTTGGGTTGGGATTCGCTGGCAATGGTGAGTTACAGCTTGAATCCATACCTCACGGTGGATGTCGGTGGTGCCTATGCCCGACTCGAAGACAGTGTGAGCGGGTATTGGCAGAATGCAAACGGTGGTGCTGACTTCAATCAGGCGCCGGGAACAGACAGGGATAAGTATGCGATTTTTTCGAGAATTCAGATTGAGTTCTAATAGATGATTTGACCGAAAGGTTAAGGTTATTTCAGCAAGTTTAACCATGAGCGAAAGCGAGGAGAACACAAAATGCAGATTCGTCGCCGAGAATTTTTAAAGTCGACTGTCGCCGTTGGTGCCTTTGCAGCAGCGGGTGCACCCAGCTTGAACGGGTTGGCCCAGGCATCAGAGACATGCACGTCTCAGCTAGGAGCCGGTAGTTGGGTGGCCTCTGTATGTCAGGGGTGCACAACCTGGTGTCCAGTTGAAGTCTACGTCCAAGATGGCCGGGCGGTGAAGGTTCGTGGAAATCCGCGTTCTAAGCAGAACGACGGGTTTTGTTGCCCTCGTGGTCATATGGGAATGCAGGAGCTCTACGATCCCGATCGCGTCAAGGTTCCGTTAAAGCGCACCAATCCCAAAAAGGGGAGGGGAGTAGATCCAAAGTTTGTTCCCATCAGCTGGGATGAAGCCCTCGACACCATCGCCGACAAGATCCTCGAGCTGCGCAAGAACGGCGAAGCGCACAAGTACCTGCTCATGCGTGGTCGTTATACCTATATGCGTGACATCATCTACGCCTCCATGACCAAGATCATCGGCTCCCCCAATGGCATCTCTCATAGTGCCATTTGTGCTGAGGCCGAGAAGTTCGGGCCGTACTACACGGAAGGTAATTGGGGTTACCGTGACTACGACTTGGACAATTGCAAGTACCTGTTGGTCTGGGGCTGCGATCCCGTTAGCTCCAATCGCATGGTGCCTGCAACGATCCGCCGTTTAAGTGGTATCGTCGAGCGAGGGACCCTAGCTACCGTCGACCCCAAGCTGCAGACCTCGGCTCTCAAGGGCCAGGAGTGGTTGCCCGTCAAACCCGGCGAGGACGGTGCCTTGGCCGTGGCCATGGCCCATGTGATTTTGACGGAAGGTTTGTGGAGCCGCGAGTTTGTGGGCGACTTCACCGGCGGGAAGAACCTCTTCCAGCCGGGCAAGACCGTCGATGAGGCAGCCTTCACCGAAATAGAGACCCACGGCCTCGTCAAGTGGTGGAACCTCGAGCTCAAGGACAAGACTGCGAAATGGGCCGCCGAGCGAACAGGGGTCGACGCCAAGCAGATCGAGCGCGTGGCGAAGGGCCTTGGTGAGGCTGCACCCTACGCGGCGATCTGGCTTGGGCCAGGCGCTGCGATGGCGGTACGCGGTAGTTACACGGCCATGGCCATCCACGCGTTGAACGGTCTGCTCGGCAGCACCGACCACGAAGGTGGTCCATTGGCGGGTATGAAGCCGCCGGTGAACAAGATGCCGAGCGTCGACGCCTACAAGGATGAACTCGCCAAGCAGAAACACAAGAAGATCGACCAGCGGGGCACGAAGGCGTTCCCAGCCTTAAAGAAAGGGAAGCCTGGCAAGGGTGTGGTGACCAACAACACTGCACAGGGCATGCTCGACGCCGATCCCTACGAAATCAAGATGGCCATCGGCTACATGAACAACTTCCCATTCTCGTGTACCGGCGTTGATCGCTGGGAGCGGGCTATGACGAAGTTGCCATTCTACGCCCATCTGACGACCAACCCGTCGGAGATGACGATGTTTGCCGATATCGTCTTGCCCTGTACCGTTGCCACCTTCGAGAAGTGGGGCTTCGTCAAGACCAAGCAGAACCGCTACGCCTGCGCGGGGCTGCTCCAGCCGGTCGTGAAGCCCTTCTGGGACGTGAAGACCGACGAAACGGAGATTCCGTGGTTGATCGCTGAGAAGCTGGCGGCCAAGGGATTCTCGAATCTACTCGACTACTACAAGAACGAATACAAAGATCCCGACACCGGTGAATCCGCCAAGAATGCTGCGGAGTTCACTGAAATAGCGACCAAGTACTATCTGTCACCCCTTTGGCTTAAGAAAGACGGACCTGGTGACAAGATCGCCGATTGGGAAGACATGAAAAAGAAAGGTGTGTGGAACTCAGACCCCTACCCCTTCAAGAAACGCTGGGGTGGTAAGTTCAAGACCAAGACGCACAAGTTTGAGTTCTACAGCGAAACATTAAAAGCGGCTCTCACCGCACATGCAGAAAAGCACAAGACCGACGTCGATGACGTGCTTAAGACCTGCAATTACACGGCCAAGGGTGAGCAGGCCTTCATCCCGCATTACGAGCCCCCCTACCGCTGGGGTGACGAGAAGGAATATCCCTTCACTTTCGTCGACTACAAGTCGCGGCTCAACCGAGAAGGCCGCAGCGCGAATGCGGTTTGGTACATGGAGTTCAAGAAGCTGGATCCGGGCGATGAGGCCTGGGACGATGTGTTGAAGATGAACCCCAAGGATGCCAAGAGTCTCGGCATCAAGGCTGGAGACAAGGTGAGAGTCACCTCTGTCACCGGTTCTTACGAGACCAGGGCTAAGCCTTGGGAGGGAGTGGCACCTGGGGTGGTAACCAAGTGCTACGGCCAGGGGCACTGGGCCTACGGCCAAATTGCCGCCAAGGAATTTGGTGTGTCGGCCGAGAGCGTGAACAATAATGAGATCATGCCTGCCGACTACGACCGATTGTCTGGCAGCACGGCTCGCAACGGCGGCTTGGTCGGCGTTCGGATCGAGAAGGTTTAACCCGATAGTTTTCGCAGGAAAGGAACGTAGACATGACCCAACTTGGCATGGTAATAGATTTAGCAAAATGCGTTGGTTGTGGCGCTTGCGCCTTCGCGTGCAAGAGCGAAAACAACACCGGCGATCGGGTGAATGGCCAGACCTTCAACTGGGCCGACTTTACAATTGAGACCTCGGGGAAGTTCCCCAAGGTTGAGCAACAGGTGATTCCAGTGCTTTGCAACCACTGCTCAGAGCCCGCGTGTATTCCGGCTTGCCCCGTGGAGCCTCCTGCTTTGTTCAAGAGTCCCGAAGGCATCACGCTGCACGACGAAGACCGTTGCATCGGCTGTCAGGCCTGTCAGGATGAGTGTCCCTACAGTTCTGAGGATGTTGATAAATCTGGTGCGCAATACAGCGTGATCAGTTTCAATGAACCCCGAGTGGGGGTCTACCGACGAGAGAGTTTTGAGCCCGTGATTGAGCGTGGAACAGGCTCGGGGTCGGAGGTCATTCGCTTGACCAACTCTGATCCGCCGGACCGCAACCGTTATCAGCATCCCAGCTACGGTAGTAAGCGCCGCGAGGAGGTAACTGAGAAGTGCACGTTCTGTGCTCATCGGGTTGCCGAGGGATTGCTTCCCGCTTGTGTAGGTGCTTGCCCGGCCGATGCCCGGATCTTCGGCGATTTAGAGGATCCCAAGAGCGCTCCGAGCAAGGCGATCAAGCAAGCCAAGAAGACCTCCCGTCTCCAAGAGGACAAGGGCACCAAGCCCAATGTGGTATACTTGGGGGCCTTCACAGGGAAAAAGAACGGATAGGTCGAAGGTGATCTACGGCAGGTGAACATTATCAGCTTGGAGATTGTTCAGATTTGGATGTAGCGAAGCAGATAGTGGAAATTGAGGAGCCGGTTTGGCCGACGCACTTAGAAGTGCGTCGGCTACTCGCCGTCTTATTGTGCCAGCCGGAACGTGATACCTTCATCCAGGAAGCGGTTATACCGCGTCTTTTGAAGGCGTTCAAAGATCTTCTGCCCGATGGAACAGAGTCCCTGGACTCTTGCTTGGCAGCACTCGACGAGGAGGGGCAGGAGACACTCCTCACGGAATACACTCGGCTGTTCATTGGTCCCGACACCCTCCCC
>PIVT01000112.1 GCA_003353845.1 Pseudomonadota bacterium
CAGATTTGACTTACTATAGGTAACTTGCATATCAACTTATGGGTCTTGACTTACTAAAGGTAACTTACATATTTAAATACATGTGATCCCGCGACAACACAATTCGCCTTCGTGAAGGGTGGAGAAGGTGTAGGGGCAGATGCCGCAGCTTGCTGAGACATGCTGCCAGAAGTGGGAAAGGGGGGTGAATAGCACAGTAGCTAAGCACGTTATATGGCACAGCACGGGGCAGGCCTATGTAGAGGTGACGCCCATGGAGCGTAGGCACGGAATAGGGAGGAGCGAGGCAGACACGCTCCTTGACGCCTGGCGGGCGCATGGAAGGTGACATCAGCGACAGTGAGCTGATGACGGGCTAGCACTAGCAGTGGCTACCAAGATAACCAGACGAGAGCTATAGGCGAATAAAGCGTTTACTCCCCTTCTCTTGTAGCGACTGCGGTGGTGAAGGGCTCGGTGGGGAACACGACAAAAAGGGGGAAGCGACGACCTGCTTAGGAGAGGAAGCGGCCCTTGCAGAAGTAGCAAGGGGTGAGCGTGGGGTTGCGCTCGAGCAGTTGGTCGACGGTCATGATGGAGACCGATGCAAAGAAGGAGGTCATACAGGTGCCTCGCCACGGGATGCCTGGCCTCATGAGTACTTGGCACATGACATGATGGTAGCAGGCCCCGTTGGGGGTGACGCCGACATGAGACTGGTGCATGGCGGTAGCAGCCTGCAGGGCGCGGGTAGAGGTTAGGCCCCAGCCGTGGTCGGGACGGCCGTTGGGGGCCAAGAGCACACCGAGGCTGCTGGGAGGAGAGGAGCCAGTAGGCGCCATAGGCGGGCCGCTGGGGGCTGAGCGATCGCCACCGTCATTCGGCGCAGCGGGACTAGCGGGTGACGGGGGGCTAGCAGGCGATATGTCAGCGTAAAAGGCCTCTAGCTTAGCATCCTTGACCGAATCGGTGTCGTCGCTATCGTAGATACACGGGCGAGGGCGAGGTGGAGTGGCGAGCCCCAGGTTAGCCATGCTAGCAGCGGCAGCCCGTTCTGAACTCTCTTCAGCGGGGCGGGGTGCAGCGCTGACGGCGCCGGCGGCGGGGCGGCGCGCGGGCAGCGAGGAGGGCGCGGTGGCAGCGGGTGGCCGTGGCAGACTGATGTAATCGTCAGGCCCATGGTCCGCTGCGTTGCGCTCGAGGACACGTGCCATGGTACGCAGCAACTGGGGGAGCGTGGCTGCGGGTCGAGCAGGTAGCGGTGATGGGCTGGCTGGCGAAGCGATGGCATCCAGGCGGGCTGCTACGCGCTCGGCGGCGACGAAAACCATGGCGTTGTGGAGAGAGACGATGTCGTGGAGCTCGTTAATACCGGCGGTCATGTTGGCGTCAGGCGGCTCCCCGTGCGCTCGTACATGACGTGTGGTGAGGCTAGTGATGAGGGATTCCGCAGCATGCTCGAGGCTGCCGAGCGTGTTGCTGGTGAGCTGGAGCTGCGCGCGCGAGGCAGTGCGGGTGTGCGGGGGCTCGTCGGGGTACATGATCGCAGTGATGGCGTTCAGGTCAGTCCAGAAGGGGGCGTGGGAGTCAGCGCCGTCGCCGGTAACGTCACTACGGTAACGAGAGCCGAACATGGTGGCTGATGCTTCTTGCGATGCACTTGACGGGCGTGATGCAGCACCATCCCCAGTGACATCACCATTGTAGCGTGCGCCGTACATCAGGGCAGCCGCCTCTTGCTCGTGGGTCGATGTCTGCTCGGGCGGATGGGCCTGCTTATGCTCGTCATCGTAGCTAGCGTGGTGCGGGGCAGGTGTACGCGCCTGCTTGTTGGAGAACTTAGCTGACCGAGCGTGCTGATTGCTGGCCGCCAGAGCTTGGGGGGTGAGAGCGTTGTCGGGAGCAAGGGCACGGCCCAGCGCACCATTGCCATACTCCCACACAGGCACGTGGCCCAGCAGCACTGCGCTCAAGCGCGTGAAAGTGCCGTGGTCGACTCCCTTCGTGAGGATGTCCGCGACCTGGAAGCTTGTGCGCAGATGGTGCAGGATGACCTGATTGCCCAGCACCTGCTGTTGCAGCCAGTGCCAGCGCACGTTCATGTGGCGGGTGCGAGGGCCGTTGAGGTTGTGCTTACGGGACAAGTAGATAGCGGCGGTGTTGTCTTCCAAGATGGGAAGGGGGAACGGAGGTGGCAACCCGGCGTACTTGAGGTAGCTCCCACGCCAAGCGCAGTTGCGAGCAGCGGTGTGCGCTCCCATGAACTCACTCTCCATCGATGACAGGGCCACGATGCGCTGACGCTTCGAGCTGGCAGCCACTGGGCAGCCACGGTGGTAGTTGACGTTGCCCTCATGCGATGTACCATCGAGCTGTGAGCTAGCATAGCTGGCGTCGACCATGGTGACGTTCGGGTGCAGGTCGGAAGGGTAGCCGGCACGAAAGATGAGAGGCTTGGAGCGGGTGCTGTTGAGGTAGCGCACCAGACGAAGCAGCGCCTTGATCATAGCAGGCCCGAAATTGTGGAAATGACGCTGCAGCACTGACACCAGCCACATGCATTCGTAGCGCGTGCCTCGAACCACGTAAGCAACCTTGCCCACCGCGTTGGAGTAAGGCCATTGGTCAAGGATGGCGCGTGCCTCTGGGTCGGTGACGCAGTCATCTTCGGTGAAGCCGGCCCATCCTGATGGGTAAGGGAAGCGCTCGGTGCCGGCGTCGCCTTGCCCAGTGAACTCGGTCACATCGTCGATGAGCGCCTTCTGGTTGAACTCAATGCGATCTGGTAGCTTGGTGACGGTGACCCCGATGATGAGGCTGATCCCAACACTCCTCTTGAGGGGAAAGCGCTTGTTGATGGTGTCATGACAGTGATCTATCAGCGGTTGATGATTACCGAAGGTAGTCATATCATCGATGTAACTGTGGATGCGCACCCACATATCACCGAACTTCCCGTAGAAGGTGGCGCTGTCAGAGGGGTTGGCCGTGAGCTTGAGATCATCAACCACCAGTTTGGTTAGCTGAGAATTGAAGTGGTGTCCAGCGTCCTTGGTGCCAGGGAAGCATGTCTGCAGCTCCCAGACATATAGCTTGGCGGCTCCAGGGATGGGCTTGAAGGGTGGCAGGGCATCAGACTGCAGATCGATGGCTGCGAAGGATTCGGGTGTCTCGCCCATGCCGGGGGGCTGCTCCATGTACTGAATGAGCAGACCACGCATGGAGTGGTAATAGGCTCCCTTGATGTCATACTCCTCCCTGATGATGGAAGGGTCGTTGATGGCTTCGGCCTCGCTGATCTTGTAGTTTTCAAACTGCATAGTGGGGCAGTAGGTCTCCTTGAAATCAACGCCATACTCCTGGCTGTAGCCGCCGGCGACTGCGCGAGCTGAGTCCTCCTTGGCTTGGCCGTTCTTGTGATGCGCTCGCACCTTGCTAGCCATAACCCAGCTGCTCCTCATCACGTTCTTGGCCTCCGAGCGCTTGACGAGCTTGTAGACGCCACCACCGATGCAGCGCAGCTTCATGATGTGTTCACGCATGGCAATGGTCCAACGTGTGCTGTCGGTGCGGTGGATCGCCTCCTTGTAGTTTTTGGGGACTGACAAGTTGGCGGCCTGGCTGGCCTCTGTCTGCACGCTCGCCAGCATGGCGCACTCGTTCAAGTCGATGGGGGGCAGTGGCGAGGCGTCGTCAGGGCCAGTGCTATCAGCATCAGCTTTGGTGGGAGATGGGGCTGACGGTGGCAGGTTGGCTAGGGCGATTAAACTGGCGCTAGAGGGCTGGCGGGTGCGTGCGCTACGGCGGGGGGGGCCAACGCCGATGGGCTCAGGACGCCGGATAGCGGCAGCAGTGTGGAGAGCACTTTTGATCTGAAGCAGGGTGGAGTCGGCAACTGTAGTCGGGAGACGATTGCTAACTAGCGCGGGCTCCAGGCGTGGCATGTCTTTCCAGTTGGTCAGCTGCAAGTCGACCATCTGCGGCTGCGTAGCCACATGCGTAGTGGCGTCAGTGCTGGCTGGGGCTGGGCCACGGTCAGCATCATCGCCAGTAGCAGCGTCAGTGCTGGCTGGGGCTGGGCCATAGTCAGCGGCATCGCCAGTGGTAGGCTCCTCATCGATGTCGGCCTCAGCCGACGTCCTCTCCCCTGAGTAGTCACCACTGGTGATGCCTGACCATGAGAGGTCAACGCCTCGCCAGCGTGCCGACACCTCCAGCTTAGGGGCCGGCAGGCCCATCTGCAGTAGCTCAGCATGCAGCTCGGCGATGGGGAAGCGGTCTTCGATGAAGAAAACGTCCCATACACCATCGATGACGGTGCGGGGCTGTTTCAAGGTGAGCACCACGAAGCCCTCCTTCTTGACGGAGAAGCCGAGGTTGGCGCAGAAAATGCCCTTATCGACGCCATGGGTGTGGGCACGCAGGGCCTTGGGAATATGCAGGATGCATAGACATCCATAGGGGTGCACATGCTTCGTCAGGTCCTTGAAAGGCACTTTCTTTTGCTTGACGGCTTCGTGGGGTGTGTCATAACCGCCCGGGAGCCCGCTGTGGGGCATGAAGCCGTAGACGTGGCAGAAGAAACGGAAGGCGTACGGCCACTTGCCCCGCAGAGGCAGTTGGCGATGCAAGAGCGCAATGCCTTGGGTCACCAGCTTCACTGCTGGCTCACCAGGGTTCTGCTGTTGCGTGTGGCCACAGCTAGCCTTCTTCTCGATGCCGTTGTCGTTGCAGAAAATGGTGAGCTCGCCACCCATGAACTCGGCAGCGCCGTCCGTCTTCAGGTAGTGGACGTGCTCCAGGTCCAGGTCGGTTGTGTCAGCATCACTGTCGCTGTCGACCTCGTCGCCGAAGGTCACCTTGAAGATCTCCTGAGACACTTCGATGGAAGTAGCATTGCTAGCCAGCTTGTTCATCTGGCGCAGCCTGGTGATAATTTTGGCAGGTGTCTCATCACGGGTGCGCGTGACGATAGGCACCAGTAAGCGGCGGTCAGTCAGAATGGTGCCCACCTTCTCCCCATGGTCACCAGCGTGTGGCCATGCGAAGGAGTCGAGTGAGATTTTTCCTAGCTTACCGCCACCATCGCGCACCTTGCGCTCGGCCTCGGTGCGGCGAGGGTGAGATAGGCGATGGACTTTGGAGACAAGGCAATCTGTGCAGGCGAAGGCTGGGCAATCGACAAACCGGCTGCCGTACTCAGCTGCCAGCTTCTTGTACAAGGGAGTGCCTTTGGCGACCGACGCGTGGTTGAACTTGGCGTGGCACTGCTGGGCGAAGTTGGAGCCCGTGTAGTAAGTGCTTGCCAGGTAAGCTTGCTCAGTGCTGTGGTCATCAGTGGCCAGCAGGGCTTGCTCAGCCGCGCTGTTGGTGGGCAGTGGTGATGACGGCAGATTGGTGGCTAGGAGGGGGTACAGGTTGTTAGCTGTGCGTGTGGTGCTGGTCACCACTGTTCCACCCTTGATCACTAGGCACTTGTCATCGTTGAAGATGATACTGTAGCCAGTTCTGGTCAGCTGGCCCACCGATAGCAGGCGATGGCGTAGCGTGGGCGGCAGCAGCAACACTCGGTCGAGCTCCAGTTCTCCAGTCTCCGTCTTGAGCTTGCACTTCATCTTGCCGTAGCATTGCAACTCGCTCCCCCTCTGGGCACCATTGACATGGACCTTGTTGGCGGGTTGAATGTGGCCAGAAGAGCTCAAAGAAGCGTCGGTGCCCCAAAAATAGTGCGAGGAGGCTGCGCAGTCCAGCAACGCTACATCAGCTGAAGCAGGCATAGCCTCACCTGCGCTGAGGGCTTCCTCCGAGAGCACGTTGGCCTCCTCATCATGACAGAGCGACTCAAAATTGGTGGCGGTGGACGTATGGGTTTCGCGTGATTTATACTTATGCGACACGGCATCCTCGGAATATTTTGCATGGGTTTCGCGTGATTTATACTTATGCGACACGGCCGACTCGGACAATTTTGCGGAGTCGGAGTCGCTGCTGTCATACAGGGCAGGCAGGTCTTCAGGCAGGTCCTCGTCGTCGTAGCCCTCGGTCAATGAGTATGCGTGCTCGTCATTGAATGAGTCGCTGCGGCGCCGACGGCTCTTGGTGGACTCAGAGGTCAGCATGAGCTGCTTCAGGAAGGAGGAGACGGTCATGGAGCCGTCGTCAGCAGGCTCATCGGTGTTGTTGGCGAACTCAGCGGGCTTAGCACGAGGAGGGCGACGTCGCTCCTTCTTGGGCTCAGTGCATTCGGCGGCACGGTGGTAGCCTTGCTTCTGGCAGTTATAGCAGGTAATCAGCTGCTTCTCACCTGTCTGGCCGTCCTTGCCACTAGGTGTTGGCGTGCGGCCGGCGGGGGTGTCGTGGCTGTAGTTGCACTTGGAGGCTGAGCGAGTGCAGCGACCTGCGAGGAAGTTGCGGCACACTTCGAGCGATTGCCTCTTAGGCAGCTTGTTGCCAGCAGCCTTGAACTGTGTGAAGAGGGCCGCCAGCTCGTATAGCTCGTCGTCGTCTCGAGGCTGGCTGTCCGTGACCATGTTAGCTAGTTGCTGGACTTGCCGGTTTGAGGGGTGACGATTGGCAGTGCGGGCACTTGCAGCTAGCAGGTTCGCTTCATGTTGCAACATCTCGTCCAGGCAGTCGTGATAGGTCATGTGGGCCATTGACTTCTTGCTGAAGTCGGTGGCTAGCCGTTCGAACTGACTGTGGTTCTGCGCGAGCGTCAGGAGCGCGCCCTTCATGAGGTCATCATCGATGGAGCTGCGCTTAAAGCGATTGGCCTTGGTCTGCACCGCAATGAGGGCGCTATCGACCTCGCTGACTGTGACGCCAGTGGTGAACTTGACTGACGCCAGGGCGGCGACAGAGAGGAATCGAGTCTGGCCAGTCACGATAATGTGCTTGAGCACGAGCTTGAGATGGCCGTAGACGTCACCTGCCTTGCAAGTGGTGGTCTGCTGCCGGTGGTGAGGCGTCGCTTGTTGCAGTTGGTGATACAGTTTCATGCGGATCACTGTGTCGGTGGAGGACTCAGGCATGGTGCGAGAGCCCAGTGCAAAGAATATAGTGAGATCACCAAGCACTGCAGCTTCGACGTCGTCTACGTCGAGCTCGCCGAAGTTCTCGGGGTCGATGGGGTTGAACATGTCACCGAGAGCTGCGTCGTCGTCATCATCGTCGTTGTCTCCTTGGGCCGAGGCAGGGAAGGCTTCGGTCTTGATGGCTGCCCCGAGGAGGTCACTCCGTGTGGCTTGGCGGCTGAACGAGCGGTTCTTGGTCAGGAAGGAGGAGGCATCCAGCGTGCCAGCTACCACTACGACGGAATCCACGAACAGCTTCTGGTTGGCGTTGTCGGCATCCAGGGTGACGATCGTAGGCTTCTTGTGTAGGCTCATATTGCGAAGAGGAATAACGAAAGTGGATTCGCTACCATAAACGTATTCTCGGTGAATACTAAACTCCTTGGCGTGCCTGCAGGGTGCAGAGACAAGCTTGAACAGATGGAATTTATATTGATAGTAAGGGAATGAGCAAGTAACATGCAACAAGTACGAGCACAGTAGTGAGAGGGTCAATTACCTGCAGGGTGCAGAGACAAGCTTGAACAGATGGAATTTGGATGCCGCAAACTCAATCGTCCAAGTAAACTCACGCTACGTACTATAGGCAGATTTGACTTACTATAGGTAACTTGCATATCAACTTATGGGTCTTGACTTACTAAAGGTAACTTACATATTTAAATACATGTGATCCCGCGACAACACAATTCGCCTTCGTGAAGGG
>PIVT01000280.1 GCA_003353845.1 Pseudomonadota bacterium
CTCTCTCTCTCTCTCTCCCCCCCCTCACTCTATGTGCATACCCTTTGCTTGTTGCACGTGCCCAATCAATTTTAATCGTTCTCGCAACTCCGAACGGGCTCATGAATTTTCACCGCCAGCGGGAGATGGGCCTCGGCACACTCGCACAGTACGATGGCACGAACAAGGTGAACGACGCCGGCAAGCCCGTTGTTCTCATCGGCGTTTTGGACATCAGGCAGAAGTTCCACGTTGGCGCCGGTGGGGTCCTTGACAGCGAGAACATCCTCCAAGCTCATGACTTCCTCGATACCGTCCTGGAGTTCACCAACTTAATGCTCCAGGACCGATCGCTACCCCTCTATTACATGGACTGGTGCGCGACCGACAACTCGGATGCGCTGCAAGAGGCAGCGCGTCGCGCAGGCGCGGACAATGCCCAGTGCAACGTCCATCTCGTCCGGCATGTCAAGGACGTTGAGATCTGCGTCCCCGATGGCCAGTCGCGCAAGGGCATCGTCAAGGACATCCGCGCAGCCTTGTTCAAGTTCTCAAACCTGACACTTTCCGAGGGAGTGTACCGGCCAAATAACATTGTCGAGGTCGTGCGGGTCCTTCTCGAAGAAAAGTACGAGGAAACACAGCCAAGCCTCGTGGCGAACCTAAGGAACGAGTACAAGGAGAATGGCAAGGGCAACTACGTGCGCGCTCTCCTGAACCCGGGGTTGCCGCCTAACACGAACGGCTGCGAGTCGAAGAACGATGGATTCAAAAACGACGGTAATAATTAAGACCACCATCTGCTTCCGATTGCACCACCTCCGTGCCTTCGTTCTATCGCGTGTCTGTGATCTAACGCAGCCACACAAAACCCCTCGTTCCATACCAGGCACTGGGCGCGAGCGGCTCCCGATCGACGGCGGCATGGACGGCGCCGTCGCGGCCCTCGCCAACTGGCTCGAAATGGAGTCGTTCACGAACGGCACGTTCGAATCGACACCAGAAATGGACATTAATACATGGCGAGATGCGCAGTTGTTTCTTTGCGGGGAAACCTTAGAGCACATGCGCACAATGACCATTCGTGTCCACAACGAGGGCTTCAGGGACCGCGAGGTCATCATCATCCCCAGCATGAGCACCGTCAAGAAGGCAAGCGAAGGGCCTGATCCTGCAAAGGAAATAGACAACGCCATGAAAACGTTCAGCCGCGTTTACACCCACGGCCTCACACGCGCCAGCCTCAAGGCGGAGCCCAGCGAGCTCGGCTTCGACAAGGTCATGGGCATCTTGGGTTCGTGCTACGCGCTTTTCGAGCTGCCCGAGCCAGAACCCGAGATTAAGTACCAGTGCACGTGCGAGGGCTTCTGGCACTACTACAAGTGCCGTCACTCCGTCGGTCTCTCGATCCGCAACAAAGGTGTCCAGGTCCCGGCCATCTACAACGTCACGCGCATCGGCGCAGCTCGGAAGCGCGGTCGTCCGCGAAAGGCGCGCGGGGGCGAGGCGCTTGTCGTGAACTAGAACTCGTTCCGAGATACCTGTTATCTTATCTCGAAAAGCGCTAAGTATGGTATGTTGACGGCAGCCAGCGCCAGGACGGCATAACGGGCTTCCAACACGATTTCCGCGCGAGACGCGGGGCTATACCCAGATCCGCGTTTCTTTATACCTGAAAGCGCTGTATACCCCAGAAGCCGTTTTATATACCTGAAAGCGCTATATACCCAAGACGGCGTTTTATATACCTGGGACGTTTTTTTCTTATACCTGAAACCGCCCTTATACCTAAAAGGGCACTTCTATATACCTAAAACAATAGGTATTCCTCGTTTGCTATACCAGAAACGCGACTTCCATATACCAGAAAAGCTACTATACCCGAAATCGCACTTTTGTATACTTCAAATAGCACTTTT
>PIVT01000281.1 GCA_003353845.1 Pseudomonadota bacterium
ATACAATCGAAGGGTATTTGGTGCGGGCGCAATTGCACTAGAGCTGGCTAAGGAACCGAGCTTTAGAGTTCGAATTTTCAAAAATGGTGCGGGCGGTGCGCACCTGCGTCTTGTCGCTGCCCGTTGCCTAAATCGCTTTTCAGCCAATATTGACAGTGCCTTACCGATTCTGGTGTCGCTGGCTGTCGCTCAAAAACGCACGCAAGCGCGGCCCAATTGTGGGGCAGGATGTGGGGCGCAGAGTGGGGCAAGCACATGAGCAGGGGCAAAAACAAAATGACCGCAATGCAGATCCGAAAGACCGAGTCGGGCGTATTGCAAGACGGTGGCGGGCTATCGCTGAAAAAAACCGCAGCGGGCGGGCGGTGGAATTACCGATACTCGTTCGCTGGCAAGCGTCGAGACATGGGCCTTGGCTCGCTAAGTGATGTTTCGCTGGCAGAGGCACGACAGGCCCGCGATAGATGGGCGTCTGCCCTTCTGGATGGGAAAGACCCAATATCAGAACGTGAGCGCGTCAGGGCAGTTGAGAAAGCCGAAATGACACGCCATGACCCTACCTTGTCTGATTTGGTCGACGTGGTGTTTGAGGCCAAGAAAGAGGGGTTGCGGGGAGGCGGTGCAAACGGGCGCTGGCGATCCCCAATTGATCTGCACGTCTTGCCGAAGATCGGGCATATGCCAATTTCAACAATTCACCAGACAGACATCCAGAGAGCGTTGTCCCCGATTTGGCGGAAAAAACACCCCACGGCGGAAAAGGCGATACAGCGACTTGCGATCATATTCCGGCAGGCGAGGCTATCCGGCCTTGATGTTGACCCGTTCACTGTGGAAGCGGCCAAGCACATGCTGGGCGAAGTGAGACACACGCCTGTGCCGATCACCGCGACCAGGTGGCAAGACATACCAGACCTATACGAGCGCCTTGAAGGGAATGCACCGTCGCGCCTTGCATTACGCTTGATGATCCTGACGACTGTGCGCAGTACTGCACTCAGGGCGGCGACGTTCGATGAAATTGAAGGGGATGTTTGGACAGTTCCCGCCGAGCGTATGAAAGGTGCAGAGGGGCGGGTTTCTGACTTCCGCGTTCCATTGTCCACTGCGGCGCTTAGAATAATTTCAGTATGCGAGGAATACCGGACGAGCAAATTCTTGTTCCCGTCGAGCCATGCCAATAAGTCTATATCGGATGTTGCAATCCACAAGACAATGAACAGGTTGGAGGAAACCGGAAGGCCGCATGGGTTCCGAACAAGTTTCAGAACGTGGGTTCAAGATACAAACTCGGCGTCCTTTGATGTGGCCGAAACCGCACTGGCGCATATCGTTGGAAACAAGGTCGAGCGGACCTATGCCAGATCTGACTTGCTGGATCAGCGCCGCGTAGTCATGCAGAAGTGGTCAGACTTCGTGACCGGTGCAGAAGCAAAGGTTGTCAAACTGCGAGGATAGGTTGACATCACTCTCCCCTCGGCTCTGTCCCCGGCGCATTTGTTATAACGCATTCGGTCGGCTGACGCTTGCACCTGGCGCACCGCATATGGCTACGGTACCCAACAATCCCAAGCCAGTAGGACAACCACTAATCGCCTAGACAAACATAGCCCGCGAATTTAGTGTCGAGAAAAAACAACTCTAGCGGTAAACCCCACATCATGAGCATCGACACCCGGAAATCCGATCTGGATTTCGCAGCAGACCTTTTCAAAGCAGCCGACAAAATGCGTGGTTCTTTGGAACCTTCAGAATATAAACACGTCGCCCTTGGGCTAATCTTCCTAAAATACATCTCCGAAGCCTTTCAGGCCACCTATGAGCGCTTCACTGAGGACGAGTACGCGGACGCGGAAGACCCAGAGGAATACCTCGCTGAAAACGTCTTCTGGGTGCC
>PIVT01000282.1 GCA_003353845.1 Pseudomonadota bacterium
CGGAACATACCCGAGGTAGTGAACGGTCGATGTATCCGTGCCGTATTCAGCCAAGAAAATCGTGTTGTCCCCGGTCGCCAAATCAATGCCGGGAGCCTCGCCATTCCATGCCGCTTCACTGGGCAGATACCGGATGATCATCCCTGTCGCGTTGTCCGTCAACTTGGCTCGGAAGTTGGTGGTTGCCGATCCCGTGCGGAGCGTAACGCGGTCGGTCAATTGTTCATCCGTGATGGGATCGATCACGACCGGAATGGAGAACGACAATGGGTTGGCGGTGAGGGACAGGGAATCGTCCGTTTGGAAATCGAAGGACGACGCCGTTCCGAAATCGATGAAGTCAGGCCGTTCCGAACCCGTGGCGTCCTGGAAGCCAGCCTTGATTGAAAACCCAATCTGCTCATCGAGCATGTCAGCCAGGATGAGGCTCCCGCCACCCTCTGACAATTCGAGCGTGGTTCCGACCTTCACCGGGCCGGAGGGTACGTTGATGTAGTTCCGGAACGTCCAGCCCAGCGTAGCGGGGTCAACCGTCGCTCCGGAGTCCTCAAAGACCTGAGACCCAGCGTGGAAGGGAACGGCATACGTCGAAACGGCATTGAAATCCGAATCCCCGCCAGCATTTATCATGTCGCCCCAGAGAGGGGCTGCTGTGCGCAAGATCCAGAACGTCGAATCGGATTGCTGGAGGGCTACCTTGCCGACGTCGGCATCGACAAACCCAGTAGCCGCTAGGCGCTCGGCCTCATCGGCATAGGTGAAGGCCTGGGCGATGTGGTTGGCGATTTGGTCCGAATGGAACGACATAATTTAACCCTCAACCACTATTCCGCCGTCCTCATCGAGAACGAATTCACCAAGATCATCGTCGACCAGCCAGGTCCCGACCCCAATCTCCACATCGACCGCCGAAACCCACACACCGGAGACCAGCTTTTCCGATCTGATCAGGTCACCGGATTCGTCGTAGACCCATCGGATTGAGCCTTCGGTATGGTCGTCGCCCTTTAGAAAAGTGGACGTCCGATCATTATAGTTGGCTACTCCAACAAACCCGTCTCCGTAAGCTAACCCGAGACCCATGACCAGCTCCTAAGTCTCGTTGAAGGTTGCCACGATGCGGTAATGCGTCGCGACCGTAATACCCGACGGTGTAGCTATGACATCCTGCGTATTTCCAGCCCAGCCCAGGGTGCAGGGCTTTTCTGCGAAGATAATTGCGTCCGGGATCGTTTCTGTGATCGGCATGGTGTTCAACGTCCTTACGCTTATCTCAATTTGCCCGGCGTCCGGCACAGCATGGTCTGTTTCGTCAGCGCTCCCAAAAAACTGAGCCCCAACAAAACAGTGGGCTTTCGATGTGTCCGTATTCGCCAAAATGGCCACGGTGCCCACCGTCACAATCTCGCTGAATACCGTTGTGACTGTCTTGTCCGTCCCTCCGCGCGCGCCCATCAGACAAAGTGCCTGGGCATTTGGCCCATATACACAGACAACGGTTCAATGACCTCGAACCCAGAAGGTGCGCCCTGGGAGGCCACAGGGACGTCAGGAACAATGGCGGATGAATACCCCGTCGCAAAAGAACCGGTGTTTGTCCCAGTCCATCCGGTCGGGAAGGTCGCATTGCCAGCCGTCGCACGAGTGATCTCCCGGCCATTAGCCCAGAGGCGAATGCGCCCGTCCCCGGGCCGGAAGGCTGCGACAAGATCAAGCTCAAGGGTGTCAGGAAGCTCGGCACCATTGTCGAACAGCGCCGTGGCACCGTCGTCGGTTCCGGCGCTCCCGGCATGCAGGCCGATGGTTTGATCACCAATCCAAAGTGCTGCTCCAGCCGAAGCGCCTCCAAATTCAAAGACCAAGCCGCGATGTTCATCAAGCCCGGCGCCTGTTCC
>PIVT01000283.1 GCA_003353845.1 Pseudomonadota bacterium
GGACCGCGTGGAAGAGGGCCGCGCCGCTGGAGTTCCAAACGCTAGATCTTGACCTGGAGGTTTTTCAAATGGGCGTTCCTGAGAAGACATACCACGAATTAGTTGTGGCATTATGCCGGGCGGTTGTGCCGGAGAATCCGACCACGAAGTTCGAGCTGGAGGATTGACCTATGACAAAAATCCCAGCCATCGGCCCATTCGAGGCCCTAGGCCTTCTCTTCATCGGCCTAAAGCTAGGCGCCGTGATCAACTGGTCATGGTGGTGGGTTATAGCTCCAATCTGGATGCCGATTTCGGCCTTCATCCTTTACCGTGTTGTGACGAACTATACCAAAAAGCGAGCCATGACACCGACACAGGTTGAGGAAGACCTGCAATCAGACATGGACAAGGCCCTCGGCAAGGCGATCGACAGGCTTGAGAGCCTGGGCTTCAATGCCGAGGTAACGGTGCAGGGCAGGCTCGACCAGGTTAAAAAGCTTACCGCCACGTTAAGACCACCAAGGACCAAGCCCACCTTGGTCCGGGATGATGATCAAAGGAGCGATGACCGATGAGCGAAGACCTGCCACAGCAGGTCGATGAAGCCGCAACCGATATCGCAGCGGAGCTTTTGACCTTAATGCGAAAGGAATCCGAATTCTTCGTTTCTGCCATCGGCCTTCGCCGGTATACGCGAACCGTTGACGCCTTGGGCAAGCAGCGTCGAAGCATGGTCCTGGCTCTGGGCAAAGCATGGCGCACGACCGGGGAGATAAGTTTTCGCCGTCCAAACGGCCTGCCTCCGTTCGTGGCATTTAAATGGGGCGGTTGCATGGACCCATAAACCTGTTGCCTTTTGGCAAACCCGCAGGTATGGTAGGCGAAGGAATAGGAAGGACGAATCATGCACCGCAAGGACCAGCTACACTGGATCGAGTTCGAAGCCCACGGGCTGCGCTGCCGGATGGCTAAGCATCCACGTCGCAGACATTGGTGCGGCTATGTTGCTATCCCCAGGGGGCACCCGTGGTACGGAAAAGAGATTGATGATCTTGTGACAGTCACCGAGGCTGCGGTGGCGGTTGCCGATGATCTGGTGGACTATGACGTTAAGGTTGGTGACTCAATCCCCTTGGAGGGTGCGATTGATGTTCATGGTGGCGTAAACTGGAGCAGGGGTTGTGTCCCAGGCGGGGATTACCCGCACGCAAACTGGTGGTTTGGTTTCGATTGCAGCCAGGGTGGTGATTTGTGCCCGGGGGATGATCGGAAGGGGGGCGAGGGCGAGTGGAAGGTCTACCGAGACCGGACCTATGTCGAAGCCGAATGTATTAGCCTAGCCAAGCAGCTGGCTGCGGTCGGGAGGGAGCAATTATGATGAGGAGTAAGAACCATGAGTGTTGATAATATAAATTCCAGGCTCGCTAAGAGCGTTTATGACGCGGTCGAGACTGCCAAAAAAGAACTTAAGTCGCTGGGTTTTGAGATTGGAGCATGTATTGGTAGCAAGTACGTTGATACAACTCCAGGGGCAGAAAACGTTTTCGTTATCGACGGTTATTCTTTCAGGAGCCGGACCCAAACCCGCCGCCCCGTGTCTGCAAACCTTACCCTTGACGGCAAGCCGTACGTGTTTGGCGGTCCTCAACCGACGCGCGTCCAGGCCCTGGGTAGCCCGAACGGTTACAAAGTTATGGCCACCAAAGAAGAACTCAAAAGATTTGAGTATATGGTGGAAAAATACGGTTTGGTGAAGGTTGCCGAAAGTAGCTTAAGGAGCGATGATCATGATCGATGAATTCACGTTCACGTTTGAAGGCGTTACTTACCGTGAAAAGGAGGACGGCGGCAGTTGGTACTCGTTGTACAAGACAGTGGATGGCTTATACTATTTCAAATATGGTG
>PIVT01000284.1 GCA_003353845.1 Pseudomonadota bacterium
GCATGCGGCGGTCTTTCATTTACGATTCTTTTTTTTTTTTTAATCCTTTGTGCAAGTCTTCCGTTGGACTGTCGTGCAAATTTTGCCATAGAAGTGTGTTGCACCGTGCGAACGATGATGACCATCAGATAGATTTGGTCGAGAGCGATGGTCGCCGTTGCACTCATATTCGGTTGCTTCTTCGCAACTCCGCGAGTCATGTCTTCGTCTCCCACTGGAAAGGTTTTCGAGTGAGTCATGTCGCCTGCGCAGGTCTTGTTTAGCGGGGACCAAGTATTGCGTCACGGAATGTAATGAACTTCTTTCCTTCGAGCGGCTTCGTGAAGAAGTCCGCCAATTGTTCATCGGTTGGGCAGTATTCAAACTTTATCTGCTTATCAACCACAAGCTGCTGCAAAAACCGTAGTTTCACCTGATAGTGTTTCGCATTTCGTACGTGCGATAGCCCTGATTTTGCTTGGGCGATGCAAGCAGCATTGTCCTCTTGAATCGTGAGAGGTTCATTTTCTTCAGCCAAACTCAAGTCGAAAAGTAAGCGCTGAAAGTGGATAGCCTCCTTTGAAGCTATGACTGCGGCATTCACCTCCGCCTCACAAGTCGAGGTTGCCACAGTTTTACCAAGCGTAGAAGTCCAAGCGACTGGCCCTCCGTTGAGCATGATAACGATTCCCGTCGTTGACCGCTTTGTTTCGTCTGCGGCATAGTCCGAGTCTGAGAAAACTTGCAAATTGTTCAGACTGTTATTGAGCGGGTGCTCCCCGCGTTCGAACATGACGAGTTCCTTCTTCGACTTTGATACATCACGAGAGTAAGTGATCCCAAGATCGCGCGTGCGGTAAAGATACATCAATACCCGTTTCGCCGCTCGCACGTGAGATTGTCCCGGATGTGCAGCATGTCGTGCTAGTACGCCGACCGCGTAGGCCACGTCGCACCGCACGCAGTTCGCAATATGTAGAAGCGATCCGACCACGCTCAAGTAGTCGAACTCCTCCTTCGGCACCGTTCGCGAACTTTGCTTCTGAAGACCGCAAGCAACCATAGGCGTATCCACGCCCTCTGCCTTGCGCTTCTCTTCGGGCGACAGCACTGCACCCGCAAGCTTTGTGATGGCCATTTCCATATTCATTCTCACCGTACCATTCTTTAGGTCTTGCGTGATTGCCATCCCAAGTAGCCACTCGATGGGCGCGCCCTCGCCGTCCTCGATCTCAAAACGCTCCCGCATCTCGCTCAGGAACCCGTCCGCCGTCGCTTGGTCCACGCACGCGTATGTGATATCGTCCACGTACACGCACACCAAGATCTCCGACCCGTCTTGTTGAACGCGTCGGAAGAGGCACGGATCGCCGAGCGTCGGCTTGAAGCCCTTGGCACGAAGATGGCTGTCCATCGCGTTGAAGAAGACTGCGCCACTTTGCTTCAGGCCGTACACCGCCTTTTCGAGCTCGAGCACCGCCTCCTCGCCGTCCACCATGTCCGAATAGCCCGGTGGCATTCGCATGTAGATCTTCTCCTCGAGCGGCGCTTGCAGGAAGGCGCACTTCACGTCAGCCTGATATATTTTCATATTTTTCGCCGCGCACACCGACAAAAAACAGTCGCAGCGAGTTTTTGTGGCAAACCGGTGACGAGATCGCGTCCGGGTTGAACGAGTCGTAGGGCCTTTGAAGAAAACCCCGCGCCACGAGCCGAGCGCGATGCCGATACACTTCACCAAGTTTGTTCAGCTTCCGCTTGTAGACCCACGTGTTGCTCAGGATCTGTCTCCCCCGAGCCGCTGAGCGGGGCACCCGACGAAAGACCCCGAAGCGCCCCATCGATCGCATCTCCTCGTCCATCGCCGCGCAGCCACTGTGATGCCTCGTCGCACACCTCGGGCATGA
>PIVT01000285.1 GCA_003353845.1 Pseudomonadota bacterium
TTGGCTGTGGCCTGCGAGAAGTGGGGCTTACGTATGCCTGACTGGCGCGAGATACACGACGCCATGTTCCTGGCATTCCTTGCCGACCCTCATGCACGCAACCTGGACCTCAAGAGCTTGGCCGAGGATCTGCTGGACTGGCCTGCTGAGGAGCGTGACTTCATAGCTGGCTACGTGTGGGATAACCGCGTCCACCTGAAGGCGCAGTTCGGCGGCAAGATCAACAAGAAACAGAAGAAGGCGGAGGCCAGTAACGCGGGCGAGTGGCTGTCCAAGCTGCCTGTCAAGATCGTCGCCCCCTACGCCATAGGAGACGTGGACAGGACGTTCGAGCTGTTCGAGCACCTTTACCCCCTCATAGCTGCCAATGCCATGTGCGACGCCTACGACCGCGAGCGCAATGTGATGCCGATCTTCATGGAGAACGAACGCGACGGGATGCTGGTTGACTACGACGCACTGTCTGAAGACGTACCCTACCTGCGTGACAGCCTGGCCCATGCCGACGACGTGCTGCGGGACATGCTCGACGCGCCGGACCTCAACATAGATGCAGACGCACAGCTTGCCGAGGCGCTGAGTAGCGCGGGCATGGTTGAGGACTGCGATTGGGTCCTGACGAAGACGGGCCAGAAGTCGGTCAGCAAGGACAACCTGACATTTGACATGTTCCAGGACCCTGACGTCGGCCACGTATATTATTACAGGAACCGTCTGACTACGGCGCTTTCTACATTCTTAAACCCATGGCTGGAACAAGCGGAGAGACGAGATGGTATCATCAGCACCAACTGGAACCAAGTCCGAGGAGGTCAAGGCGGAACCCGTACAGGCCGTCCGTCCACAAACAGTCCGAATTTCCTCAATATACCCAAAGAATTCAAGCAGGATTATGACATGCTGCCCGGTAACGATTGGGGGTTTGAACCTTTGCCTTTCGTCCGTAACTACATACTCCCTGATCCGGGATGCCTCTTTCTCCATCGTGACTTTGACGGACAAGAAATGCGAGTGTTCGCCCATTACGAAGACGGTGCCCTATTGGCGGCTTATCTGGATAACCCTGATCTTGATCCCCATGGATGGGTTAAAGATGAGATATATGAACTCGTCGGCATGGAGCTGGAAAGAACACCTGTCAAGATCCTCAACTTCCAAGCCCTCTACGGAGGAGGAGTCCCAGCCGCCGCGAAATCCATAGGATGCTCGACCGCCATGGCGAGAGAATACAAGCGCTTCCATGACCAGGCACTGCCCGGACGCAAGGACGTCAACGATGCGATCAAAGAGATTATCGACGCGGGCGATCCGATCCGCACATGGGGCAACAGAGCTTACTTTGTAGAGCCGAACCGCGTCGTAAACGGGCGTATGCAGAGCTTCCTCTACAAGCTGATAAACTACCTGTGCCAAGGGTCAGCCGCCGACATTACGAAGGAGGCGATCATACGCTGGTACGAGCACCCGGAACGTGACGCCCGCTTCCTTGTTACGGTGTACGATGAAATAAATGTCTCAGCGAAGAAGAAGCAGGCAGAGCACCAGATGAAGGTCTTGAAAGAATCTATGGAAAGTATAGAGTTGGATCTACTCATGACGTCGTCAGGCAAGATGGGCTTGCGCTGGGGCGAACTTGAGAAATGTGCATAGGAGAAGAACGATGAGTAAGAATGGTAATCCTGCCCCGATCAACGCGGGCGAAGCAAGCAGAGCCTTTGGTAGTGGAGGCGCTAATCCGAAAGGCACGCGCAGCCCCGGCTCTGTCAAAGTGATGGGCACTCCGAGCGCCCAACGCAAAGGAAGCGGAAGCGGAACGTCTGGCGGCGGGGATAACCCGAAGACAGGCTCTAAAATTCCGTCCCCGTCCAAAGTTGCTGGCGAT
>PIVT01000286.1 GCA_003353845.1 Pseudomonadota bacterium
AGCAAGAGGTCGGTTGGGCTTGCCTATCATTTAAAGAGTACAAAACCCCTGCTGATTATCTTGGAAGGTGTGTCGACCAAAGCGCTGAGAAGGATCAACCCACGAACCCGGAGTGGCCGGTCCGTGCGATGCCAACACGTGGGCAATCGACTCCTGTAGTATCTTGGGCTGCTGCTTTGAAAGATCCTTTTCTTGTCTTGCTTCAATCGCTAGATGACCTGCCCCCACGGATGATACCAGCGCTATGTTAGAGTTTCGAGGAACTCAGCCCTGGTTGCCCGCTGGAGCGTAGCGGAAGCGGGCAACCAGGGCTGCACCGCTTCCGGGGCCGGGGGCCGATAGCCCAGCGAGCTGTGTGGCCTGATCGTGTTGTACTCCCATCGCCAACGTTCGATCAAGACCTTCGCCTCCAACAGCGTGTCGAATACCTCCACGTTCAACAGCTCGTCGCGAAGCTTGCCGTTGAACGACTCAATGTAGCCATTCTCCCAGGGGCTCCCTGGTTCGATGAAAAGCGTCTTGACTCCCACACGAGCCAGCCAGTCGCGAACCTTGCCGGCCGTGAACTCCGAACCGTTGTCACTGCGAATGTGGTCCGGCACTCCCCGACGCACGAACAAGTCACTCAGCCGCTCTAGCACATCCTCGCTCGTCAACTGGCGTCCTACGTCGATCGCCAGGCACTCTCGCGTGTATTCGTCAATTAGTGTCAGCATCCGGAACGCGCGGCCGTCGTGCGTCCGATCCTGCACGAAGTCATAGCTCCAGACGTGGTTCTTGTGCTGCGGCCGTAGCCTCACACAGGAGCCGTCGTTCAGCCACAGACGCCTCCGTTTCGGCTGTTTCTGCGGCACTTTCAGCCCCTCCCGCCTCCAGAGCCGCTCCACCCGCTTGTGGTTTACCTTCCAGCCTTCCCAGCAAAGCAACTCGGTGACCCGGCGGTAGCCGTAACGACCGAATCGGGTTGCCAGGCGGACCATGTCCCGCACCAAACGCGGTTCGTCGTCGGGTACGTGGGGCCGACGACGCTGGGTCGAGCGAGGCTGGCCCAAAACCCGGCAAGCCCTACGCTCAGATACCCGGTCCCGCCCCAACAAATTGCGAACATGCTCCACCGTGCTACGTCGCTTCGCCGGGCTGATCAGTTTCCCACCGCGGCTTCTTTGAGAATCGCCTTGTCCAACTCGGCCTCGGCCAACAGCTTCTTCAGCCGTTGGTTCTCCTTCTCAAGTCCCTTCAGCCGCCTGGCCTGATCCATCCGCAGGCTGCCGTACTCCTTCCTCCATCGGTAATACGTCTGCTCCGTGACTGCCAGCCTCTTGCAGACCTCACCGACCTTCACGCCTTGGGCCAAGAGCACCTCCGCTTCTCGAAGCTTCGGGATAATCTGCTCGGCCGTGTGCCGCTTCTTAGCCATCTCTCGCCCTCCATTTCTGGGGCCTGGCCACCATGCCTAACTCACATGGTGGCTGGACTCGGTCTCGGGGGCAAGGTCACTTTCGAGCGTGTCTCATTCGCGCCCCATTTTCACGGCAATCCGGGGCTTTGATTAAGAGACGGCAATCTGGGATTCGCCGGCCTGGAGTTACGTCTGGAGATGGCTGGGGGAGATTCTGCACCGGCAATGGAACCTTTGATGACATGCTGGGCCTGCCCAGCGTCCGACTTCGTTGTTCCCTTGGTCGAAATGAACTACTCGCTCTAGCAGCAGGGCTCTGCTAAACTGACCGGCGGATCGCCTTCCGCCTCTTGGAGGCACGACGATTAACGCGGTTCTAATGGACTGTCATGAATGAACGTGCGTTGGCTATCGTTGCTGGCACGGCGGCTTGGTAGAGCCGGGCCAAAACCGCAGATTTCGGACAATTTGAGTGTCGCATGA
>PIVT01000287.1 GCA_003353845.1 Pseudomonadota bacterium
TGTCCAGCGATAGCCCCGCAATGGTGCCGTCGTCATCGACGCCGAAGACGTCAAAGTAAGCAAGCCGGACGACGCCTGCCATGACTATGGCCAGTGCTCCCGGATAGAACCATGCACTGAGCTCCCCGTAGCTCAGCAGAATGATAGCCGGGCAGATCGCCAGGCTGACGATATCCACCAGGGAATCCATTTTGGCGCCGATGGATTTCTGAACATCGCTTCTCCCTGGTATTCGGCGCGCGGCGGGGCCGTCGAACCAATCGAACAGAACGGCCCAGAGCATTGCGATTACGGCTGCCGGAAAATTCTCCAGAAGCGCGAAGTGTATACCAAGAACCCCACAGCTTAATCCCAACAGGGTTATGATGTTCGGGATGTCCTTTACGAAAGATAGGATGGTCGGCCTGTCGCTCATCCTATGATTGCCTCCCGGCAATCACGCACTGCAGAGCCTCTACAAATTTGCGATTCTCGGGCTTTGTGCGACTGGCGACACGAAGGTAGCGGTCGGCCTCCGGAAGCGGCTTCCCTGCACAGTGTTTGGTGTAGATGTTGTGTTCGATGAACAGCTTACGGGCTACTTCGGGGCCGGATATTGCCTCATCAGGGAGACGGCAGAAGACAAAATTGGCAGATGGTTCATAGGCAATCATCCCTGGGATCGAAGCCAGGCCCTGGTACAGGTCATCACGATCACTCCGCACCTTCCGGCAGCTTTCCTCGAACTCCCGACGATAACGAGGGAGAAGCCTCAGAAAAGCCTCGGCAAAGCCGTTGACATTCCAAATGGGCACTTCCTTCCGCACTGCTGCGGCCAGATCCTGATTCGCGGTAAGCAAGTAGCCGAGCCGCAATCCGCAGATGCCATAAGCCTTGCTCATGCTCTTGAGAATCGCGAGGTTCTCGTGCTCTTCAAGCTCGTTCTCCATGGTAAACTGATCGCGCTCCTCCTCAAAATCAATGAAAGATTCATCCACGATGAGGATACAGTCCTGACTGGCTAGCTTTGTCGCGAGACGCACGAGGTCAGGCTTTGGAACCGGTAACGAGGTCGGATTGTTTGGCGATACCACGACCGCCACGTCAGCTTTGCACCGAAGGGCTTCAGCGGCAAACTCATCCACGTCCAGTTCGAATAAAGGTGGGTTTAGGGCGAAGCTGGTGACTTTCCCTTCGGGCGCTGCGTTTGCGTACTCATTGAAAGACGGCACTGGAATTATGAGTTGATTAAATAAGTGTCCCGAGATGATCTTGATGAGTTCGGCAGCACCGTTACCCACAACGATCCGTTGGGTCGGCTGATTAACCAAAAGGCCCACAAGGCTGGCCAGCGCATCCTGCCCGACCGGATAGCTCTCTATCAAGTCATACACATGATCTCTCATGTGGGCAAAGACCCCTTCAGGGGGGAAGTAGAGATTATAGAGGTACGTATGATCGATGAATCCATAGCGCCAGTAGCTCCCATGCTCGCGGGAGACAGTCCTAAACCGTTCATCCGGTGATGCGAACAAGTACTCCGCATTCACCCGGTCGTTGTCGTCGTCGATCTCGTACCACTTGATGCCATCGCACACAACTGCTGTAAGATCGTGCGGCCCACCATAGGCAGACGCATGGAAGACGACTTCGTAGTACTGGTTAACGTCACCGATGCTGATGCGGGCCTCCAGGCGAGGCACGAGAAGTTCGCGCAGGAAATCACGGCGAAGCAGGTAGATGTTGATGGTCTTGAAAACTTTGGAGTAGTCGAATCCGGGGGCTTGGCGACTTGTCTCCAGCAATGCTTGTATATTTCCATCTTTGTCGAGACTGACAACCGTACCGGTCATCCATGACTGGTGCGCGGCGACAGCCGCAATATTATGGCTTTC
>PIVT01000288.1 GCA_003353845.1 Pseudomonadota bacterium
AAGTATTGAAGTTCTTCCTTTGTCAGTTCCATGTTCTTCTCCTTCGGTTTAAGCTGCCGTCATGACGAAGGCATTGACAACGATGTCGTTGGCCGTACCTAACGCTTGTACTTCATACCTGAATTGGTCTCCAGGGTTCAACTCGATTGACGATAGCATTGTGATTGAACCTGCTACTGTAGTAATACCGCGAGTGATCTCGATCGGATCAAACGCCCCCGAACCCACTGTCTTGTAGGCTCGGAACATATACGCCTGGGTGCTACCCGATTTGAGAACGCTGATCGAGGCTTGCAGCACTCCGCCGAAGGCGTTCAACCCTTCATAACGTACTTCTCCCGTCGCATCATCGATCAGCGTAAATTCTTCGATGCCCAGTCCAACCACGGCTCCGTCCAAGTTCAACGGGTCATACGTCCCTATTCCCGTGGTGCTTGTCGCCGCGACATTGTTTGACCGGTAAATGCTGGCTAGCTTTTTATTGTCCCGCTGTGTGCCGCAGTGCGACGTTGTGACATATTTTGATTTCTCTGTTAGCGATCCATTGTCCCAGGTTCCCGTGGTTTCCGCCGTCATCCACGCGGCGTTGATCCTGAATGTGTCTGTCTGGGTATCGTAGACACACGACCCAGCGTTGTAGTCGACTGTTTCTGTTATCAGCACCGCGTCCTCATCGGACAACCCGTGCCCGGCGGACGTAACCGTGACCGAATTCGATAGGAAGCTCCCGGTTTCATTCGATCCGAAATCGATAGTCAGGACCTCAAAGTATCCTGTGCCAGTGTCAGAGATTATATGCGTCCCATTGTACACGGCGTTTGTGGTAAACCCCGAAACCGTAACCTGTTGGCCGATGAACAGCGTGGGAGGCGCCGCGAAGTTGAACCGTGCAATACCAGAGCTGTCCGTCACGGATGTGATCGCTTCGGCTGCAACGGAGGCGTCCGCAAAGAGCGTGACCGCGCCCGTACTTCCAGGCAGGAAGAACGATTGCCCGTCCGCTAAGGTAATGTTTGTGCAGTTAACCGGGTTCTCAACGGTCGGCGTGATCTCCAGGAAACTGGAGTTGGGACTAGCCATCGTGACTTCTGTAGCCTCAATGATCGCTGCCTTTGTCAGCCCATCAATCGTCAGCATGGGACCTACGGCGTCAACGGCATCGTAGAAGAATGAAATGTCCACATGGAGTGCTCCGGGATTAACCAAAGTTAGCCCGGTCTTAAAGCCCTGGAACAATGACCTTGTAGAAATGAACCGTGTGCCCAGAAGGGGATCAGAAACTGTAGGTGCAACAATCGTGCCCAGCGAGCAATTATCACCTGTGGTCATCAGGGTGCTGTAATCCATTCCCCAGCCGCCCGCCGTGATGTCGAACATCGTGGCATTGTCGGAGGTGATCTTCCAGGTCATGCCATTGCCCGCGCAACGGATAGTGCCATCGCCGTAGATCCAAGGGAGGGTACCTGAATAAGTCTGGGATGTAACGAAAACATCAGCGCCTTCGAACAATGCATAAGCATCATTCTCAAGCCGCATCCGTGTAGTTCCCCAGTCAATCCCCTGCATGAACCTGTAGAGCTTGTATTCTGGTACTACATCACCAGCGTCTTGAGGCATATCGTCAAGGCTCCAGACCTCGACCACTTCTGGTGGTTTCGCTGAAAGGCGACCGTGTATGTCGTAAGCGTGTCCACTGATATACAAATTGTTGTTGACCGTCGCGCCTTGCGTTTGTGTTAAAAGCGCGGTTTCTCTTGTTTTCAAGTAAGGCTTGGAACCCGCCCCGTCGGAAATTTGTATACCCCAAATCTCAAGAACGGCTGGTGTGTTGGCAGTACTCATAATCAAATCAAATATATCAC
>PIVT01000289.1 GCA_003353845.1 Pseudomonadota bacterium
ACAGATGAATCGTGTCGAGTTCGTGTCAGCATCTCCTGGCGGTGCGGGAGGCGCGCTCGTGGAGGCGCCCGTGCTTCAATGCAACAAGAGACGCAGATTGCACGGAAAGCAACGCGGAGATCCACGACCGCCGGCGAGCGCTCCTTCTGCATGGAGCATTCTGAACGATGTGTGGACTAGCAGAGATCGCAAATCGTTGGACGCACGGATTCGCACGTTTGCTTCCTCTCGCTTTGCCGGCAGAGCGAACACATTGATTCAGGTAGCCGGCGCATCACATGCCGAGAAGCGCGCGTGGCTGGTCAGCGCGTGGCATAATTTGGGCAACAGTCGGCTGCTGGATCCTTTTGTGCGAGAGCAATGGTGGGTATCTCTTCAAAAAAATGTACCAGGATATCACGGGCCAGCTCCAGATGTTGCCACTTTCGATGGCGAGTTGAAAGAGAAAAGTCTCGTGGTGTTCCGCACTGGACAACATCGCGACTTCAGGATCCAGCTCGGCGCGTTGCTGACGTACAACGACGACTATCACACCAACCTGCGCATCGTAGAGAGCATCATCGAGCAGCACCGCGGTGATCTGAACGCCGCAGCGCTCGCCATGCGGGACGAGCGGGCGGTGCAGGATTTGTGGCTGGAGCTCACCACGCACGCTGCAGCCGTGCACAAAGAACACAATTACTTGTCGTGGTCGGCTGCAATGGAGTTGAGCCCGAATGCGGAGCATGTTGGCAGGATTCACATGCACGTGTACTTTGCGTTGAGCGGGAAGTTCACTGGTGGAATCTCGTTCGCAGAAGTTATGACGCATTGGGCGTTTCGAGGCCGTTCTCCTTCGCACGTATCTGCATCTTCGAGGCCGCCGGGACGCAGAACTCTGACTCAGGTTCAAAGCCAGGCTCACTATTATTGTCAAGCTCCAAAGATTGGTCAGATTTTCTCAGGTGGCAGCGTCCGCCCTTTCGAAGACTTCATGATCTCCAGCAAGATGGTTTTGGAATTGTGGAAGCAAAAAAAAATCACCACTGAATTGGCAATGGCTGAGATTTTGAAAACAAGGGACTCTGTGCCAAGATGGCTTCAGGAGTTGAGCAAGACGCACGATCGTGAGGCTGAGTCCTCCAACAAAAAGTTAGTCGTGAGCGCGCTAACATCAATGGAGCTTTGCCGCTTCAAGCAAGCCACGGTGAGCGAAATGGCTTTCTTGCGGCAGTTCGGGCACTTGCCCTTGCGGTCAGTGCCCGCGGGCGAGGAGGAATCCCCCCGTTTCGAAGGGCCGCAGCTGAGGAGGTATGCTTTCATGGTCTACGACGGCAAGAGCCGCACGGGAAAGACCGAGAGAGCAGCGGCGTGGTGGTTGGAAAAGAATACATTGGTGGTGAACGCGCAGAACACAAACACTCCAAGTCTGCGCGACTACGACCCGAGCAAACATTTGGCAATCGTCTATGATGAGGGCAGCTGGGCGTTGCCGAGCAGTCAGAGAATGCTTTTCCAGTCTGGGCCGCGAGGAGTGAAGCTGGCTCAATCCAATTGCAACATAGACGTGTACGAGGTGCTCCTTTATGGAGTGCCGCAGATCATTACCACCAACAATTTTTGGAAAGGCTGGTCATCGCTTGATACAGATCATGTTGAAGCTAAAGAGTGGCTGCAGGCTAACATGCACTTCGTTCAGTGGAACGAGCCGACTTGGGAGAGCAAGTGAAGGGGAAAGCAACAGCTTCTGCAGCGCTGGGGAAAGCGCATTATGACTGTCGCTTGCACTTGTGTTTGCATGCGTCTATTCGGGCGAGGAGGAATCCCCCCGCTTTGGCACGCGCTCTCCGTAGCCAGAGAGACGCAAACAAGTCTGACAA
>PIVT01000290.1 GCA_003353845.1 Pseudomonadota bacterium
CCCAGAGCGGGGTGCTCTTCAATACTCTCACCAAGAAAATGACGCCAGGTGCCAAAGGCGTCGGGTTCATTCCGTGCCATTGCGAGTTTTCCTATATCGAATGGGTATCGCGCAACAACGGTGGTGGATTCAAGGGGAGTTACACGAAGGGAAGCCCGGAAGTCATTCAAGCGATCAAGGACAATGGCGGTTCCCGCTATGGCAAGTTGTCCATCGGCGAGAATGAACTGGTCGAGACAATCTCGGTTTACGGCCTCCCCCTGGACGAGACCGGCGCCAAGTCGGAAGGGTTCGCGGTGATTTCGTTCTCTTCGACAAAACTCAAGCCGTGCCGTGATTGGATCACGGCCATGTATTCTCTGAAAAACCAGCCGCCGATATTCGCCAATCGGGCACGCATCTGCACCGAGAAAAAGACGAATGAGCATGGCTCTTTCTACAACTTCAAGATCGCACCCCTGGTCACATCCTGGGCTGAGTCTCTGATTGACCCGGCCTCTGCTCTTTTCGCAGAAGGCGAAGCGTTCAAGGACATGGTTGAAAAAGGCAAGGCGAAAGCCGCCTTTGAGACGCAGGGAGACGACGAGATTCCGTTCTAAGTGGCTCGTCACCATTAGAACGGAAGCGGGGCCTGAGCCGGGACGCCTTCCTCCCTCCCAGTGCTCGGCCCCGCACCCCTTTTTTTAACGGAGGACGCACAATGGAACTTGTTATCATCGTATTTGCAATCATCGCCTATCTGATATTCAGCTAGGAAAACCATGGGAGAGTCACATGACGAAACGCAAAGGATTTACGGTCTACGTTCCAATTGCCGGCAAGGCAGTGGTTACACTGCCAGCGGAGAACGGAGACGCGGCACTGGATGATGTGCTGGAGAAAATCGCCAACGGCGAAGTCGTCAACGTCTTTTGGGATGTTGATAAGGACACGGACAAAACCCCAACGATAAAGGAGATTAAGTTATGAGCGTCCTTACGACTAATGAGGATGTGAAGGAGGCTCCCAATCTCGAATGGGCATTCACCGCTGGGGAAGATCCCTTAGAGTACGGTACAGCGAGAGACGCATTGCTCCATGGGACAGGGGCGGTTGTCTGGCGCAACGGGGATTTGGGTGGGGATGTTTCCGACATCTTGCGAAAGTTTGCACGGTCGTGTGCACTTGATGTTCAAGCCTTGTGGAACCCTCCTTCCGTCGTTTTGGATTACCTGGAGACAGATAATGAGGATGCCAGGAAAAAGGTCAAGAAACACGCTCGCCAGGAGATAGTCATCGCAAAGGACAACATAGCGCACGCAAAGGCACAAGCGAGCGATTCGTGGGGGGCAGGTGTCGGGAGTATGACGGCATCAGAGTCCGCCAGCCGTGCCCCTTTAGAATTTGACTGCATTTCTAAAGGGGCCAAAGTGGCAATGGAGTCCTCACAAAAATGCGCGGTTAAGGCGGCCAGGGCGGCAGCAAGAGCTGGGCAAACTGCAGAAATGCAACTTGCGCGCACTGTCTCCGGCGAGTTTTCCGAGGGAGGCGCGACCGCCAGCCCAGTTGGCGCGTATGCCGAAGCAGAAATCAAACAGAACGAACGCCTGATGGAAATGCTTGGAAAAGCGTTCCTGCTGGAAAGGGTGTTTGTGACAGGAACATGCGTGGACTAACCATTTTTGTTGGAGGACTTGAACCATGGCCAACATAACCCAGTACGTCACAGACAGAAATGGGGATCTTGAGGACACCTACATTGGGGGTGTGCGATCAATCAAGCTCGTGTTTCTGGACAGCACAGAGCCAAACCCAAGGCTAAGCACGGTTGTCCGTGCTGCACGAAGGCGGCTTAGCTCCGTGGAACGCATGATCGAT